>JAITML010000065.1 GCA_031277395.1 Methylobacillus sp.
TGATGTAAGATACGCGCAGGCTGAAAAACTCCACGATTCAGAGCAAACTATTTTTAGAGAGAGCATCATGAAAAAATTGGCAGTAGTGCTGGCGCTGGCCGCCATGAGCGGAGCGGCGCAGGCTCAACCGGCGTTTGAAGGTCCTGACTATAGCGGCGTTTACGAATGTCTGGGCAAGGATGCGCGCGAAGGCGAGTATACCGGCATTGTGACGATGCAACTGGTGCCGGAGCATAGTCGCGGCAATCACGGCGCTTATGCTTTCAAGCTGGAAGTACCCGGTTTCGGTGTCTATCCGGGGCACGCTGTATCCGAAGGCGACAAGCTCGCAATCTATTTCGCGTTGCAGGAGCCATCCACGAAGGACTACGGCTCGGGCATCGCGACAATCAGAAAAGGCGAGAGTGGAAAGTGGGCGTTCAGCAAATTCTATTACGAACCGGAATACGAAGGCGGCAATACCGGGACGGAAGAGTGCGCGATCAAATAGCGTCTGTGGAATGATGGCCGCGCCGGGCATGATAAAATTCACGCCCCATGAGCTCTCCTTCCGCGCCGATTCCTGCTCGCGTCATAGCACAACTCGAAGCTGCTTTGCCGCAGTGCATGCTGGCGGATCGTCACGCCTTGCGGCGATTGTTGCAAACGGCGCGCGACAAACTCAAAACGGGCAAAACGGCAGATAGTTTGCTCGCCGATGCCGCGGCGAAAATCGAGCAATCCTCACGTCGTTTCGCGGCAAGACGCGCCGCGTTGCCGACGCCTGATTTTTCTCCCGACCTGCCGGTCAACCAGCGCAGGGACGAGATCGCCACAGCGATAGCACAGCACCAGGTGGTCATCGTCTGTGGTGAAACCGGCTCCGGCAAGACCACGCAATTACCCAAAATCTGTCTGGAACTCGGACGCGGCGTCGCCGGATTTATCGGCCATACCCAGCCGCGCCGCATCGCCGCGCGCTCCGTGGCTTCGCGCATCGCGCAGGAACTCAAGACGCCGCTGGGCGAGGCGGTTGGCTACAAGGTGCGCTTCAACGACAAGCTCTCGGAAACCAGCTACGTCAAGCTTATGACGGATGGCATTCTGCTCGCCGAAACGCAGGGCGACCGCTTTCTCAATGCTTATGACACGCTCATCATCGACGAAGCGCACGAGCGCAGCCTCAACATCGATTTTCTGCTCGGCTACCTCAAGCAAGTATTGCCGAAACGCTCTGATCTCAAGGTGATCGTGACCTCCGCGACCATGGACGCGGATCGCTTCTCGCGCCATTTCGATGACGCGCCGGTGATCGAAGTGTCGGGTCGCATGTATCCGGTTGAGGTGCGTTATCGCCCCTTGCAGGAAACGGATGAGGACGAGCAGGAGGAGAGCATGGAAGCCGCGATTCTCGATGCGGTGGATGAGCTTTCACGCTTGGGCGGCGGCGATATTCTGGTGTTTCTGCCCGGCGAGCGCGAGATACGCGATACTGCCGAGCACTTGCGAAAACATCATCCCAAAGGTGCGGAAATCCTGCCGCTATTTGCGCGGCTCTCCATCGAGGAACAGCAAAAGGTGTTTCGACCTTCGGGCGGGCGGCGCATTGTGCTCGCGACCAACGTCGCCGAAACCTCGCTCACCGTACCCGGCATCAAGTACGTGATAGACACCGGCCTCGCGCGCGTTAACCGCTACAGCCCGCGCGCCAAGGTCGAGCAGTTGCAGATCGAAAAAATTTCGCAGGCCGCCGCGCGTCAACGCGCCGGACGTTGCGGCCGGGTGTCCGACGGCATCTGCGTGCGCCTGTACGCGGAGGAGGATTTCAAGGCGCGGCCGGAATTTACCGAGCCGGAAATCCTGCGTTCCTCGCTCGCTTCCGTGATCCTGCGCATGGCCGCGCTGCATCTGGGCGAGGTGAGCGAGTTTCCGTTCATCGAGGCGCCGCATACGCGCCTTGTCGCGGACGGCTACCAGCTGTTGCAGGAACTCGGCGCGGTGGATGAGCAGCGGCGCATTACCAAAATCGGTCAGGAGCTTGCCGCGATTCCGCTTGATCCGCGCATTGGCCGCATCATACTTGCCGCAAGCCGCGAGAACTGCCTGCGGGAGATACTCATCATCGCTTCCGCACTTGCGATTCAGGACCCGCGCGAGCGCCCCATGGACAAGCGCGAAGCAGCCGATCAGGCGCATGCCAAATTCGCGGACGAGCGTTCTGATTTCATGGGATATCTCAAATTGTGGGCGTGGTATGACGACGCGCTCAAGCACAAAAAATCCAACCGCGATCTGTTGCACAAGTGCCACCAGAATTTTCTTTCTTTTCTGCGGCTCAAGGAGTGGCGCGACCTGCACGGCCAGCTCGTCGGTCTGGGACTCAAACCGAACGAGCAGGAGGCGGGCTATGACCAGATACATCGCGCCTTGCTCGCGGGCTTGCTGGGCAATATCGGCTTCAAGGATGGCGAGGCGGAATCCTGGCTGGGCGCGCGCGGCATCCGCTTTCATATCGCGCCCGGTTCCTCGCTCAAGAAACGCCGCCCGAAATGGGTGATGGCGGCGGAACTGATGGAAACCACCAAACTTTATGCGCGTGGCGTGGCCGAGATCAATCCCGACTGGATAGAACCGCTCGCGCGCGGCCTCACGCAAAGCCATACCAGCGATCCGCGCTGGGATCGCAAAATGGCGCAGGTGGTCGCGTGGGAGCGCGTGAGCCTGTACGGGCTTACCATCGTGCCAAAACGGCGCGTGCACTACGGCCCGATCAATCCGCAGGAGTCGCGCGAAATCTTTATTCGTGAGGCGCTCGCGAACATGGAATTCGATACGTGCGCGCCGTTTTTCGCGGCCAACCAGCGTCTCATGCGCGAGATCGAGGAACTGGAACACAAGGCGCGTCGTCAGGATGTGCTGGTTGATGAGCATGCGTTATTTGCGTTTTATGACGCGCGTATTCCGCCCGGCATCGTCAATGGCGCGGGTTTTGAAGCGTGGCGGCAGGAGGCGGAGCAGAAAAATCCAAAACTTTTGTATCTCACGCGCGATGACCTCATGCGGCATGCGGCGAGCAATATTACTGAAATTCAGTTTCCTGAAACATTCAATCTCGACGGCGCGCCGGTGCCGCTCAAATACCGCTTTGAGCCGGGGCATCTGCTCGATGGCGTGACCGCGACGATACCGCTTGCGTTGCTCAACCAGCTTGATGCCACGCAAACCGAATGGCTGGTGCCGGGCATGGTGCGTGAGAAGATCACGCACCTCATCAAATCACTGCCCAAAAATTTGCGCCGCGTTTGCGTGCCGGTGCCGGATTTTGTGACCGGCTTTCTCGAAACGGCCAAGTTGGGTGAAGGGAAATTGCTGGAAGCGGTAGCGAGTTATATCCATGCGCGTACCGGCCTCAAGCTGTCGGCGAGCGAGTGGGTGGAACCCGTTCCACCACATTTGCTGATGAATTTCCGCGTGATCGACGATGCCGGACGCGAGTTGGCGATGGGACGCGACTGGTCTGTGTTGAAGAATCAGCTCGGTCAGGCGGCGCAACTGACTTTTCGCAGCAGCCAGCCGGAGGTCGAAAAAACCGGTCTCAAGCAATGGGATTTCGGCGACCTTCCCAAGCAACTGGATTTCACGCGCAATCAGCATCGCATGACCGGCTATCCCGCGCTTGAAGATAATGGCGACAGCGTTGCGATCAAGTTGTTCGATACCGAAAAAGCCGCGCTGCAATCGCACCGCAAAGGTGTGCGACGTTTGATGCGTTTTGAGTTGAAGGAGCAGATGAAGCAACTGGAAAAAGGTCTGCCGGGTTTCAATCAATACGCGTTGCTGCTGCGTAACATCATGAATCCCGACGATCTGCGCGAGGATATGCTGACCGCGATTGCCGACCGCGCGTTTATTGGCGAGGATGATCTGCCGCGCGGCAATGCCGATTTCATGGCGCTTAAGGCGCGCGCTCGCACGCGCCTGCCTGCGGTGGTCGAGGGCGCGGGGCGGCTCGCGCAAGCCATCGCGATGGAAATTCAACCGTTGACGCAAAAGCTCAATGGCTTGCCGCCTGCGATGTCGCGCGTGAAACGCGAAGTCGAGGAGCAGTACGCGCGGCTTCTGCCCAAATATTTTTTCAGCGCTACGCCGTGGGAACGCTTGCAGCATCTCCCGCGTTATCTCAAGGCGCTGCGGTTGCGGCTGGAAAAATATCCCGGCAGCGTCGAACGTGATACGCGCAGCGCGCAGGCCGTGCAGATGTTGTGGCAGCGTTGGGAGGAGCGGGTCAATGTCGCGCGCAAAGAGGAAAACGCGAGCGCAGAACTGGAAGATTTTCGCTGGCTGATCGAGGAACTGCGCGTGTCTTTATTCGCGCAGGAGCTGAAAACGCCATTCCCGGTATCGGTGAAGCGGCTCGAAAAAATCTGGAACGGATTGGGCTGAGCGCAGACGCAGCGGGTAGTTTAGGTCTCGGTCAGATAACCGATGGTCATGGTCTGGTTGTGCAACTCACTCGCATCGTCCGGCTTGGCCGGACAGAGTTCACCGTTGGAATAAAAGCCGGTCACGGCGGCTTGCGGGCCCAGGGTATCCTTGACCATGTAGATTTCATCGGAAATCTGTTCGCCCATCACGAGCTTGCGACCCACGCAACTGACGCAAATGGCCAGCGCGGGAGTTTGCATTGCTTCCGGCAGCAAGCTGCTCAAAACCGTTTTTGCAGCGCCGCGGGCGCCTTCCACAAGATTGTCGTGCGAAGCCTGGCACAGGCTAATGGTTTCGCCTTCATCTATATTGCCGAAAAAGGTGAGACTGTTGTCTGCCGGGTTGGTGGCCGCGAGCGTGCGTATGGTTTTCACACTGCGTTTTTCACCGACGACGGCGAGCGGAAACTTGAGGCCGGTGCCGGGCAAGCCCTTGGCATAATGTTCACCGATATACATGCGATACAACGGCAGCGCCGGTTTGCCATCAATTTCATACACCACGTTTTTCTCCGAGCGCGTGACTTTGCGCGGCGGGCCGTAAGGCTTCCAGCCGCCCAGCGCGCCGCTGACGGCGACCAAATTGTTGCCGTAGAGACCAATCGCGATTACCAGATGGTTGCTGACGATATCGTTGTAGAGTTGCAGCGTGCGGGTGAATTGCGCGCCATCGCCAGCCATGCCGCCGACGATGAGGACTTTGTCGCCAAGCACGCTCTGGAAGCCGTGGAGCAATTCCGTACCGTTGACGCTCAAGCCGTCGGAGATGACCAGGACGGCGCGCAGATTTTCAGTTTTGAGCGTGGCGCCCAGGGTCGCGCCGGATTGGAATGAGTTTTGCATGTCCGAAACGACAATGTCGGCGACGCGCATGGTGGTGCGTTCCCACTGGATCGCGGTGATTTGCAGGCTGTCGTCGTACACGCCGGTGTTGCTGATTTCACCTGCCGTTGTGCAACCGATAACTTGCGCCGAGGGATAGCGGGCTTTGAGCGTCGCGGCAAGTTTGGGGTCGCCGAAACGCTTGACGGAGCCGAATACCAGCACCAGGCTGGCAGAAGACAAGGGGGAGGTTTTGGGAAGATCCTTCAGCGACTGATCGCCGGTGACGGCTTCCTGTCTGATCAACATAGCTTGTTTCCAGTTTTCTTAATCAATTAATTTAGAAAGTTTTGAGTTTCTGCGGTTCTTGCATCATGCCTCCCCAACACGCGGCAAGTTTAAATCCAACTGGTTTGCCAAGGCAATAGATAATCGTGTATTTTGTGGAAGCAGCGCGGCGGTATGGAAAATGGATGCAATTTACGAGACAATAGGGGCGCTGGATAATTTTTCGCTCTGCATACATAATAACGCCGATACATGAACAAGTAAGTATTCGGTTACGTCCGGTCGCATTGCATATCATGGGGCTGAATTTATAATAAACAGTGCTTTCAAGGAAAGATAACGAATGGAGAAGGCGAACAGCCTCGCAGGCGTCAAGGTGATGGTGATAGACGACAGCAGCACCATCCGCCGCAGCGCTGAAATTTTTCTGAGTCGAGCCGGGTGCGAGATCATACTCGCCGAGGATGGCTTTGATGCGCTTTCCAAGATTGTGGACCTCCATCCCGATGTGATCTTTGTCGATATCATGATGCCGCGTCTGGATGGCTACCAGACCTGCGCCCTTATCAAGAAAAATGAACGGTTCCACACCACCCCGGTAATCATGCTGTCCAGCAAGGATGGCCTGTTTGACCGCGCCCGCGGCCGCATTGTCGGCTCCGACGAATACCTGACCAAACCGTTCACCGCCGACAGCCTGCTGAATGCGGTGGCGCGTCATGCTGCTGCAGCTACTGGATAAATCTACGAGAACGCCGAACAATGTCTATCAAAAAAATCATGATCGTGGATGACTCCGCAACCGACCGTTTCTTCCTGAGTGGAATGCTGACACGCCACGGTTTCATCGTCAGTCAGGCTGAAAGCGGCGAGGAGGCGCTGGAGCGCGTCAAGAAGGAGCTCCCCGATCTGGTGCTGATGGACATCATCATGCCGGGCATGAACGGCTTTCAGGCTACGCGCGCGATCACCAAAGCGCCGGAAACGGCGCACATTCCGGTGATTGTCTGCACCGGCAAGAGCCAGTTGACCGACCGTGTATGGGCGCTGCGCATGGGCGCCAAGGAGTGTATGCCCAAACCCGTGGATGAAGCTGCCCTGTTGGCCAGAATCGCGTCGCTGGGGCAATCCGAGGATGCTGACTTATGAGCAAAACTCTCGATTTGCGCGAATATCAGGAAGACATCCTTGACCGCATCAAGGAGCGCACGCGCTCGACGGAGGATGCCAGCGCGCGCAGCCGTCTCGGTGTGCGTGCCGGAACCATGCACTGGCTGGTGCATCTTGACGACATCAGTGAAGTGTTGCCGGTACCGGAAATTTACCCGGTGCCGCTCGCCAAACCCTGGTTTCTCGGGATTACCAATGTGCGGGGCAATCTTTACGGCGTCAGTGATCTGGCGCAGTTCGCGGGTGAGTCGCCCGCCGTCACCAGTATCGCCAGCCGCATTTTGCTGACCCATCCGAAGTACAAGGCGCAGGCCGGATTGCTGGTTGACGCCATCGTGGGTCTGCGCACGCTGGATGATATGGAAGCGCAAGATGCGTCCGCACCCGGCGCATGGATGGGGCGGGTGTTTCGGGATGCGGCAGGAGAAACCTGGCAGGAAGTTGATATCCGGGCGTTATTGGTATTACCCGAATTCATGAAAATCGCATCGAATTAGTCATTGAGGGCAATCGGATAATGGAGTCGAAGGGAGTTGGTTATGGCAATCGGTAATTTCTTCAAGAAGATCACGGGCCGCTCATCGAGCGATGACATCGCGTCGGAGCTTGCGCCAAGCGCCGCACCCGCCCGCGCTCCTATTTTAACTGTTCTGTTTCTCGGTGGCCTTGCGTTTATTTCGCTGGTGGTGGGTGCGCTCAACCGGGAACTGGATGCCGTCTATTATGAAAATGTGGCGCAGATGCAGTCGGGTATGCAGAGTATGGCCAAGAACCTGCAACAGGTGGCTCTGCTGCAGGCCAGATCGGGCGACCAATCCAAAATGACGGTGCGCGTCAAGGCTGATTATGACCGCGTCAGCAAGGCGATGGATGTCTTGAAGCAAGCCGGCGTGTTCAGCGCTTGGCGCGCCCAGCCTGTCGTTGAGCAGATTGCAAAGAATTGGGATGACTCCCGCGCCAAACTGAACGACAAGTTTTTCAACTCGAATCCTGCGAATGGGGAAGATCTCGCGCTGGTCGCGCTGGATTTGTCGGAAATCAGCGACAGAATGACCAAGGATGGCGATGAGTTGATCGAGATCGTGCGCAACGACTTTTTCCCGTATGTGTGGGTGACGTTGGCGATCCTTTTCATCCTTCTGGTCACATATACGCTGACCAAGTGGGGGCGCAGCCAGAGTGTTGTGGCGCAAAACCGCGCCCATGCGCTGGAAACGGAAGGCATGCGCAACCAGGAGGCGATTCTGCAACTGCTGGATGAAATGGGCGATCTCGCGGACGGTGACCTGACGGTGGAGGCCGAGGTGACGGAAAACATCACCGGCGCGGTGGCCGACTCCATCAACTACGCCATTGCCAGCTTGCGTACCCTGGTTGGGGAAATCAACCGCGCGACCGAGCACGTGACGGTCGCCACAACCGAGGCGCGCGATGTAACCACGCACCTGCTGGAGGCCGCCGGGAAACAGTCGGAGCAGATTGACGAAGCCGGTACCGCCGTGCAGCAGATGGCGCAGTCCATCCACGAGGTTTCCGCCAACGCCAACCAGTCCGCTGAAGTGGCGCAACGCTCGCTGCAAGCGGCGGCGCAAGGCGCGGTGGCGGTGCAGAACACCATCGCGGGTATGAACGGCATCCGCACGCAGATTCAGGAAACCTCCAAACGTATTAAACGGCTGGGCGAAAGCTCGCAGGAGATCGGTGAAATCGTGGAACTGATCTCGGATATTACCGAGCAAACCAACATTCTTGCGTTGAATGCCGCAATTCAGGCGGCCTCCGCAGGCGAAGCCGGGCGTGGCTTCACGGTGGTGGCGGAAGAAGTGCAACGGCTGGCGGAACGCTCCTCTGAGGCAACCAAACAGATCGGCGTGATCGTGAAGGCGATTCAGCAGGATACGGCCGACGCTGCCTCCGCGATGGAACGCAGTACCGAGGGGGTGGTGGAAGGCGCCAAGCTGTCCGATGCCGCCGGTCAGGCGCTCAACGAAATCGGCGCGGTGACGGCCAGCCTGGCCGGATTGATCGCCTCGATCTCGCAGGCGACGCGTGTGCAAACCGAGATGGAGCGCAAGGTGACGCAGTTGATGCAGGAAATCCAGTTGATTACCTCGCAGACGTCAGAAGACACGCAGCAAACGGCTACTTCCATCGGCCAGTTGGCCTCGCTCGCGGAAGAATTGCGTGCTTCGGTTTCCGGCTTCAAGCTGTCTTGATGACCGGCCAGGAAAGGTGACGAGTGTCTCAGGAACTTGATATTGGTCCGCTGAGTTGGGTCAAGGACGAAATTGACCGCTTGCTGGGCGATGCGCTGGTAAAGGCGGCGGAATTTGCCACCTCACCCGCCGATCCGTCCCCGCTGCGTTTTTGTCAGACGCATGTCCATCAGGTTACCGGTGCGCTTTCCATGGTGGGCGTGGACGGCGCGCAGCGCTTTTCCGAAGAGATAGAACGCTACGCTGCCGCGCTGGAGAAAAAGAGCAAACAGTCGCAACCGCTTTCGACGGACGATACGGAAACCCTGGCCGCCGCACTCTCCGCGATGCGTGGTTACATCCAGTCGCTGGCCGAAGGCGAACCCGATGTTCCCTTGCGTTTGTTCCCGGAATACAAAGCCATGCGCCTCGCGCAGGGTGTGGAGCATGTGCAGGAAAGTGAACTTTTCTTCCCTGATCTTTTCAACAGCGCCCCGGTCGGGCTGGAAACCTGGGTTCCCGAAGATAAAAGCCTGCCGATTTACCTCAACGAACAAGGCCAGGAATACCGCAAACTGCTGGTGCAGTGGTTGCACACGCTGGATGACAAAAAATCACTGACCGGAATGCGCGACGTGCTGGAAGCCGTGGAGCGCACCCAGTCACTGCCGGCGCAAAAAACCTTGTGGTGGGTGTCGACGGGTTTGATTGACGCGATTGCGCGCAATGTGGAGCAGATCGGCAATGGTTGCCGTCATATCCTCATGCACCTCGAACGCCAGATTCATTATCTGGTGCAGGGTCACGCCAAACCCAGCAGCAACCTGTTGCGTGACATGCTTTATTACGTCGCCATTTCCGCGCCCGCGACCGAGCGGTTGCGTGAAATCCAGCAGATTTTTGATCTGGAAAAATACCGCCAGCCGGATACCAGCGAACGCGCGGTCGAAGCTGCAATGTCCGGTGGCATCACCATCGAAGCCATACAAACGGCCATCGCTGCGCTTAAGGAATGCTGGATGCAGGTGTCGGCGGGTCAAGTCGGCCGGAGCGGCGTTTTCTTGGAGCAATCGCGCGCGCTGGCTGACAAGGTGGGTGATGGCAAGCCGCAATTGAAGCGTGTGTTGACGGATATTGCCGGTTCCGCTCAAGTGCTTGCGGCACTCGGCAAAGCGCCTGATCCCGTACTCGCCATTGAAATGGCAACGACATTGCTGATGCTGGAAAACGCGCTCGAAGCGACCGGCAAAGCACGCTCCAAAGCGCTCAAGAATGTGGCTGTGCAATCCGCTGCCACGCGCGCGCTGTTGCCGAGCGAGGATGCCGTGCCTGCCGCGCAACCGGAAGCCGCTACCGAAGACACCAATCTGGTGGTGCTGGCCAAGGTCGCCGACGAAGTCCGCGCCAACTTCCTGCGCGTGGAACGCACGCTGGACGAATTCTTCCGCGACACCCATACGCGCGACCGGTTGCCCGATCTGCTGCCCCTGTTGCAACAGGTTGCGGGCGCATTCCGCATGCTTGAACAGCCGGTCGCCGCCGAGGTTGTTGAGGGTGCAAATGCGATGGTGGCGCGTTTCGCGCAGCCCACCACCAAGATGACGCATGAAGAATCCGAGCTTGTTGCAGAAAGTCTGGGCGCACTGAGCTTCTATCTTGATCGTCTGCTGCAAGGCGATAGTGAAGCCATCCGCGCGATCGCGCCGTTGCCTGAGCGTTTGCAGGCCGCGCTCAATCAGGCGGTGACCACGATACCCGCGCCCGTCGCGCCACAGGTTACGACTCCGGTTGTGCCGGAAGCGCTGGTTGATCGCGCGCTGGATGAAGAATTGCTGGAAGTCTATCTCACCGAAGTCGGCGAGGTTTATGAAACCATAGTCGCGTGTGTGCAAACACTGCGCGAACATCCCGATAACAACGAAGCGCTGGTCACGGTGCGTCGCGCCTTCCACACGCTCAAGGGTAGCGGACGCACGGTGGGTCTCACTGCGATGGGTGAAGTGGCCTGGTCGGTCGAACAATTGCTCAATCATTTGATTGAGCAACGTACCGATAACAAGGAACTACCTGTCCCCGCGCCGGTGCTGGATTTTGTTGACGATGCCAGCGAGCAATTCCAGGATTGGGTGAGCCAGTTGCTTACGCGCGGCGAAGTCACGCTCACGCCCGGAGTCTGGAAATTACGCGCTGATGCGCTGCTGGCGAACCCGAATGCTCCGGCGGAAGTCGTCACGATAGAGCCGCCTGCGCCGCCCGCGCCGCCTGTACCTGCGCCAGCGGTTGAAGCCCCCGCTCCGGTAGTCGAAGCTTCTACTCCGGTAGTTGAGGCTCCTGCTCCCGCACCGGTGGTAGTTGAGGCTCCTGCTCCAACAGTCGAACCCCCCGCGCCTGTGGTCGAAGCACCTGCTGTGCCGGAAGAAAAACCTGCGGAAGCCGATGTGGTGATTATCGGCGGCACGCATCGCATCAACCGCGATCTGTTCGGCATTTTCATGGGCGAGGCGCGTACCAATCTCGGGCGTTTGCAGGACATGCTCGCCGCCGCGAAGCATCACGCCGAACCGCCCATTCCCGACATTGAGCGCCCTGCGCACACACTGGCCGGTGTTTCGCGTACCGTCGGCATCATGGAAATGTCGGTGCTGGGCAAGGCGCTGGAATTCTGGCTGGGCAAAGTCAGATCGCGTTTCTCCCGCCTGTCGCAGGAAGAATTGCACCTGTTCGATCAGGCCATCGTAGCCTTGCAGGGCATGTTGCAAAAAGTGGAAAACCAGCGCCTTCCCGAAGCCGCGCCGTGGCTGTGCGACGCGCTGAATCCGCCGGATGGCGCGATGCCGCAACCGATACCGCAGTCGCCGCAGCAGCCCGTGCAACAGCCCGTGCAGCAGCCCGTGCAACAACCCGCGCCGCCAGCAGTTGTGGAAGCGGACATCGCTCCCAAACCCGTATCGCAACCGGAAGCACAAGCTCCGGCTGCAGCGCAACCGGTTGTGCAAACGCCGGTGGTCGAGGATACCGATCATATTGATCAACAGTTGCTGGAGCTGTTCCTCGAAGAATCCGGCGAACTGATGCTGCTTGCGGGGCGTCAACTGCGCGACTGGCAAGCCAAGCCTGAGGATGCGCAACCACAGCAGGCGCTGCAACGCGCTTTGCACACGCTTAAGGGCAGCGCGCGCATGGCAGGTGCGATGCGTATCGGGGAAAACCTGCACAATCTGGAAACCCAGGTTCAAGAGGTGCTGTCCGAAGGCGTGCCGACTGCGGCCAATTTCACGGAATTCTTCAGGCAGTACGACACCATCAGTGGGCAACTGGATGAGTTGCGCCGCTATGCCGAAGCCCCGACGGAGGTTTCGCTGGTACCGTCTGCTGCGGATGCTGTAACACCGGAAGTACCGGAAGCGCATCTTCAAGCGCATATTCAGGCACAACAACAACCGGTCGCGGGCGACGGTCTGGCTGTCACGCCGACCATGCGCGTGCGCCCCGAAACCATTGATTACCTCGTAAACGAGGCGGGCGAAGTCAGTATTGCCCGCTCCCGTATCGAGCGGCAGATGGAAACCTTCAAATCCTCGCTGCTGGAACTTACGGACAGTGTGAACCGCCTGCGCGCCCAGTTGCGTGAGGTGGAAATCGAAGCCGAAACGCAGATGCAATCGCGCTTGACGCAGTTGCAGGAAGCGCATGAAACCTTCGACCCGCTGGAATTTGACCGCTACACGCGCTTCCAGGAATTGACGCGCATGATGGCGGAATCCGTGCATGACGTGGCGACCGTGCAGCACGGGCTCATGGGCAGTTTGAACGAGACCGATGCCGCGCTCAACGAACAGTCACGCATGACGCGGCTGCTGCAACAAGGCCTTATGCGTACCCGCATGGTGCGCTTCGACACCATCTCCGAGCGTCTGCACCGCATTGTCCGGCAAACTTCGAGCGAACTGCAAAAGCCTGCTGAACTGAATATTCAGGGCGAGGCGGTCGAAATTGACCGCAGCGTGCTGGAAAAAATGATAGGCCCGATGGAACACCTGCTGCGTAACGCCATCGCACACGGTCTGGAAGATGCCGAAAAACGCGCGACGGCGAAAAAGCCGGAAGTTGGCCACATCAGTGTGCAGGCGCGGCAGGAAGGCAATGAAATCATTCTTTCGCTGAGCGATGATGGCGCGGGGCTTGATCTCAATAAAATACGCAACAAGGCGCGCGCGCTCAATCTGCTCAATGACGCGCAGTTGAATGACCAGACGGAACTGGTTTCCATCATCTTCGAGCCCGGCTTCTCCACCTCCGAAAATCTCACACAGGTTTCCGGTCGGGGTATCGGGCTGGATGCCGTGCGTACCGACATCACCAGCCTGGGAGGTCGCGTTGAAGTTGCCTCCGAACCCGGCCAGGGCAGCACCTTCACAATTTATCTGCCGCTCACGCTCGCAGTTAACCAGACTGTGCTTGTGAGCGTCGGCGGCGAAGAGTTTCTGCTTCCCGCGCAAATGGTGGAGCAGGTGCAAAATATCCGGCAAAACGAATTCGCCGGTATCGTGGAATCCGGTCAGCTCATGTGGGGCGGCTGGCAACACTCGCTGTACTATCTCTCGCGACTGCTTGGCAAGCCCTCTGTGTACCGTGAAGTGCAAGCCTACACGCCCGTCATGCTGCTGCGTAGCGGCAAACGCCGGATCGCGCTTATCGTTGACGAAATCCTCGGCAACCGCGAAATCGTCGTCAAAAACATCGGCCCGCAACTGGCCGGTATGGGCAGTGTTTCCGGCGCGACCGTCATGGGCGATGGCAGGATCACGCTCATCCTCAACCCCATCCATATGGCCCTCCGTGAAGTGCTCGTTGATGAAGCTATTGTCGTTGAGCCGGAGATTGAAGCGGCGCCAACACAGCCTGTCATCATGGTGGTGGACGACTCTCTCACCATGCGCAAGGTTATCTCGCGGCTGCTCACGCGCGAAGGCTATCAGGCCGTCACGGCGAAGGACGGCGTGGATGCGCTGCAACAACTCGAAACCGTCAGCCCGGAAGTCATCCTGCTCGACATCGAAATGCCGCGCATGGACGGCTTTGAACTGGCGCGTGCGGTACGCGGCAACCCCAAAACTGCGCGCATTCCCATGATTGTCATCAGTTCGCGTACAGCCGACAAGCACCGCACCTACGCGCAAGAGCTTGGCGTCAACGTTTATCTCGGCAAACCGTATCAGGAAGAAGACCTGCTCAAAAATATTGCCGACTTTGTGGCAGCGAAGAAAAACTGACGGAATGGGCAGCAGCCCGATCTATGGGCTGCGCGCCCGACTCAGCGCATCAAGATAAATCGTCATCGCAATGCCCACCATGCCGATTCCGGCGATGCCTGCGATCCAGAAGCCAGCCGCGCCGTGCGCGGCGCCGAAAACATCCGTCAGCCCAAGCATATAACCACCGCCCAGAGCCACGGTCCATAACCCGACTGCATACACAATCATGGGCACCACTGATTTTTTGTAGCCGCGCAGTGCGTTGACGGTAATGACTTGCATGGCGTCGCCCAAATGATAAATGCCGACCAGCACAATGAGTGGAATCGCCACGGCTTGCACGTTTTCATCCGTGGTGTAGAGCGTGGCGATGTGCGATGCGCCGAAGTAAAACAACAGGCAGAGCGTGACGGCGATAGCCATGCCGAGGCGCAAACCTTCCCAGCAAATTTGCCGCGCGCGTTCGGATTGATTCGCGCCAAGCGCCTGACCGACCAGCACCGAAGTGGCGTTGCCGAGCGCGAGCGGTACCATGAAGGCGAATGCGGCGAGGTTGGCGGCGATTTGATGCGCGCCGGAAATGACAGGGCCGAGCCGCGCGATGAACAGCGCCATGAGCGTGAAAGCGGTCACGTCAGCAACGAAAGTCACACCAATCGGAACACCCAGGCGTAGAAAATCCATGATGGCTTTCCATTCCGGTGCGACAAATTTTCGGTGCAAACGGAATGCAGCATAGTCGGAATTGCGCAGACACCAGCCCCAGGCCAGCACCGCGATAAGCGTGGCATCCACCGCCGACGCCACCGCGCAACCCGGCCCACCCAGTTCGGGCATCCCGAGCAGGCCATACATGAAAACGGCATTGAGCGGAAATTTCAGCGCGAGCGAAAGCAGGTTGAAAATCATTGCCGGACGCGGTTGCCCGATGCCGGTGGTGAGGCCGAGAAACAAGCGCAATGCGATCACGCCCGGCACTCCCCAACTTGACGCGGCGAGATAGGCACGGACTTTTATTTCCACGTCAGGTTGCAGTTCGGAAATCGCGATGAAAGGTTCGGGGAAGCGCAGCAGCAGTACTGCGATCAACGCGAGTGCGAAAGAAATCCAGATGCTTTGATGGATTTCATGCCCTATTTCTTCGTGACGTCCCGCGCCGTAAAGATGCGCGATGATGGGCATGAGCGCGAGAAGTACGCTGATGAGTGACATCAACACCGTGGCGGCGATGGATGAAGCAATGCCGACCGCAGCGAGATCCACGGCGGAAAGCCGCCCGGCCATCGCCGTGTCGATCACTGCGCTACCCATCATCGCAAGCTGCGCGATAAGCACCGGCCAGGCGAGATGCAACAGTTCACGAGTGGAAGTGCGGCCGGTTTTCGACATGGTGGCATATTGTAACCGGCAACGCGCGCAATCCACGGTAAAATAGCGGCCAATCCTATTTTGCAATTATCTGAATGAATGTTTTTTACGAAGAAGACGGCAGCTTCAAGGTTGCTTCCGTCATGGCCGAAAATCCCGGCTCGCTGCAGGTGGAGTCTGTTTCCGGCAAGCGTTCCAAAATAAAAACCGCCAATGTCCTGCTGAAATTTGAAGGGAGTGTGGCGGGATTCATGGAGCAGGCGCAAATCGAAGCTGAAAAACTTGCGGCAGATTTTCTCTGGGAGTGCTGCGGCGAGGAAGAATTCGGATTTGAGGCGCTGGCGAAGGATTATTACGGTCGCGCACCTTCTTCGGAAGAAGCTGCGGCGATGGCGATTGTACTTCATGCCGCCCCCATATATTTTTACCGCAAGGGCAAAGGTCGTTACAAGGCCGCGCCCGAAGAGAATCTCAAGGCAGCGCTGGCAGCGCAGGAGCGCAAACGGCAGCAAGCGGAGAAAGTCGCCGGCTATGTGGCCCAGTTGATTGCCCATACGCTGCCGCCGGAATTTCTCGACAAGCTGGATATGCTGCTCTACGCGCCGGACAAAAATGCGCTGGAGTGGAAGGCGCTGGATGAGGCCGCTGGCAACATGAGCCTGACTCCGCTCAAACTGCTGGAACTCTGTGGCGCATTGTCGTCAGCGCACGATTATCACTTCGGTCATTTTTTGCGCGAATATTTTCCGGCGGGCACGCAGTTCGGGACGCACGAGCCGGTATTGTCGCCGGACAATCTTCCTGAAGCGGAGACTGAAGCGTTCAGCATCGACGATGCGACAACTACCGAGATCGACGATGCGCTTTCGGTGCGGATGCTGGCCGATGGAAACATGCGCATCGGCATCCATATTGCCGTACCCGCGCTCGGCATCGTGCCGGGCGGTGCGCTGGATGCGATTGCGATGAAGCGTCTTTCCACCGTGTATATGCCGGGTCAAAAAATCACCATGCTGCCCGAGGCGGTGATTACGCCGTTCAGCCTGAATGCGAACACATGGCGACCCGCATTGTCGCTCTATGTTGATATCGCGCCGGATTTTTCCGTCGTCGCGCAAACGAGCCGGCTGGAAAATGTGAAGATCGCCGACAATCTGGGCCTGGATGCGCTGGAGCCGCATTTCAACGAGACCAATTGGGAAACGCCGAGCACGCATGCCTATTGGGAGCGGCTCGCGCTGTTGCATCGTTTCGCCGAAACGCAGGAAAAAGCACGCGGAAAACATGATCCGAACAAGCCGCCGCAGGTGGATTACAACTTCAATGTTGAGGATGGAAAAATACGCATTACCGAGCGCAAGCGCGGCTCGCCCGTGGATAAACTGGTGTCGGAACTGATGATATACGCCAACGCACATTGGGGCGGCTTGCTCGCGGAAAATGCGATTCCCGGCATTTACCGGGCGCAAACCGACGGCAAGGTGTATATGACTGTCAATGCCGATCCGCATCAGGGTTTGGGTGTCGCGCAATATGCATGGAGCACTTCGCCGTTGCGCCGCGCGGTCGATCTTGTCAATCAGCGCCAGATGATCGCACTGCTGCAAGGCACTGAGCCAACCTACACCAAAGACAGCGATGCGCTGGTCGGCACGATGCGCGATTTTGATCTTGCCTACAACGCCTATGGTGAATTTCAGACGCGTATGGAACGGCACTGGTGTCTTGTTTATCTGCAACAGGAAAACATCAGCGAAATCGGCGCAACCGTGTGGCGCGAAAACCTTGTGAGGCTCGACGGAATACCGTATTTCACCAAGGTGCACAATCTGCCGGAGTTGGCGCCCGGCAGCCATGTCCTGCTCGCAGTGAAGCGCATTGATCCGCTGCTTTTGGAGCTGGATTGCCGCTATCAGGGGGTGCTGGAATGAGCCTGTTCCGCCTCGGTCCGCACCGTTTCGCGCGCGGCATACACCGCAATGTCAGCGCCGATGGAATCGTCGATGTGAGTGAAACGGACGGCGTGCGCGCGCTGCATATTGACTCCGATACAATACAAAGTGCCATGCGACTCAATGCGCCGCACGATCTGGAATTAACCTACACGCGCGGCATGATGATGTTTCTTTTGTTTTATCCGCAAGCGCGCAAGCTGCTGTTGCTCGGATTGGGCGGCGGCTCGATTCCGAAATTTGTACATCACTATCTGCCGGAGCACACGATACGCACCGTGGAAATCAATCCGCAAGTGATAACCATCGCTCGCAGTCATTTTCAGTTGCCGGATGATGATGCGCGTTTGCAAACCACGGAGGCGGACGGCATTGTTTATTTGCGCGAGCATCCCGGCGAATTTGATGTGGTATTGCACGATGCTTACGGCGGGCAGGGGTTGCCCGAAGAGCTCGGTTCACAGACGTTTTTCGATACCTGCGCCGAGGCACTTGCTGATGATGGTATGCTCGTTGTCAATCTGTGGGGCAGCGATAAACAATTTGACGCGCGTCGGCAGCGTATTGAACGGAGTTTCGAGCAGCGCGTGCTTGTGTTGCCAACCGGGCATCCGGGCAATATTGTCGTGTTCGGTTTTCGTCGCACGCCATCGGATATGCGCATCGCCACACTGCGCGAAAACGCGAAAAAACTGCAAGCGACGCTCAAGATCGAGTTTCTTGAATTTACAGAACGTCTGCGTGACCATAACCGGCGCACGCCCAGCCGGTTGTTGATCGGAACGCAATGACAACCGCATGGAGCTTGCGCGTATGTTGCGACGTTTTTCCGGATAGCATCTGACCCATGAAGACAGACCACCATATCTATTTCGCCACCTGCCCACGCGGTTTGGAAGGCGTGCTCGCAGATGAATTAAAAGCGATTGGAGCCGTATCGCTCGCGCCCACCGACGGCGGCATCGGTTTCACGGGCGACCTCGCCGTGTGCTATCGCGCCAATCTCGAAAGCCGTATTGCCACGCGTATTCTCATGCAGGTCGGGCAGGGCAGCTATCGCAGCGAGGATGATCTTTATCGCGCCGCGTTTGCATTGCCGTGGCCGGATTGGTTCGCGCTGGAACGCACTTTCATGGTCAAAGTGACCGCAGTGAAATGTCCGCTCAAAAGCCTGGAGTTTGTGACGCTGCGCATCAAGGATGCAGTATGCGACAAGTTTCGTGAACGTGAAGGGCAGCGCCCCTACATCGACACCAAGCAGCCGGACATGCGCGTGCATGTTTATCTGACTGCCGAAGAATACAGGTTTTATCTCGATACCTCGGGTGCGTCGCTGTTCCAGCGTGGTCAGCGTAAAGTCAGCGTGGAAGCGCCATTGCGCGAAAATCTCGCAGCGGGCATTCTCAAACTCTCCGGTTGGCAACCCGGCATGCCGCTGCTTGATCCGATGTGCGGCAGCGGCACTTTTTTGCTGGAAGCCGCGATGATCGCGCTCGACATGGCGCCCGGCGCGCAACGCGGATTCGCGTTTCAAAAAATTTCAAGCTACGATGCGGCGCTCTGGAACAGTTTGCGCCAGCAAGCGCTGGATCGCGTAAAGCCGGTCGATTTCATGGAAATCTACGGCAGCGACCATGATCCCAAAGCCGTGCGCGCGGCCAAACAAAATCTCGAAGAAGCCGGCCTTCTGGAAGCCGTATGGCTCGCGCAAAAAGAATTTACCGAACTGCAAGCGCCCGCCGATTCCGGTGTGCTCGTTGCCAATCCGCCCTACGGTGTGCGTATCGGCGAAGATGCAACACTGGCCGCACTCTATCCGAAAATGGGCGAAACGCTCAAACGCAATTTTGCGGGTTGGAGCGCGTATTTCCTGACCTCGGACTTGCGCCTTCCAAAACTGATGCGCCTCGCTCCAAGCAAACGCACGCCACTGTTCAACGGCCCGCTGGAATGCCGCTTGTTCGAAATCAAAATGGTGGCGGGGAGCAATCGGTGAAACCGGATGGAGGAGCGTGTAATTTATTTGAACAGGAAAGAGAGAGTTGAATGACTGACCGTCTCAACGACCTGCGTGACCGTCTGCGTGCTTTCGTGCGAGAGCGTGACTGGGAGCAATTTCACTCGCCCAAAAATCTCGCAATGGCCATGATCGTGGAGGCCGCCGAACTGGTGGAACATTTTCAATGGATGACCGAAGAGGAAAGCCGCACGATTTCACCGGAAAAATTTGAAGCCGTTTCCCACGAAATTGCCGACACCTTTGTTTATCTGCTGCGTTTGTCCGATGTGCTCGGCATTGATCTTGTTGATGCCGCCAACGCGAAGATTACGCTCAATGCGCAGAAATATCCGGCGGAAAAGGTGCGTGGCAGCAACGCCAAATATACTGAGTACAAAGACAGCGCTCAGGATCGCGCTAAAGATTAGGAGGTTCGGGTATGATGCGATTTTCGGGAATTCTGCTGGTGCCCAGAAGAGGACTCGAACCTCCACAGTGTTTCCACCACCAGGACCTGAACCTGGCGCGTCTACCAATTTCGCCATCTGGGCAACGAAAGCGCGCAATTCTATGAGGAAGGACTAACCTTGTCAACATCGAAAAAACGCAGAACAAAGGATCCGCATGCCCGTCGCGAGGCCGCGAATTATGAGCATCCGCTGCCAAGTCGCGAGTACGTTTTGCAGGTGATGGAGGAGGAGGGCGCGCCGGTCAGTGTCGAGCAGCTTTACAAGCTCGTGGATGTGCGCAAAAACGAGCGCGATATTTTCAATCGCCGTCTCGCCGCCATGGTGCGCGACGGGCAGATTTTCCAGAATCGCAAAGGCGCATTGTGCCTCGCGGAGAAAGTACATCTTGTTCCGGGCAAGGTGCAGGGGCATCCGGATGGCTTCGGTTTTTTGATTCCTGATGCGGGTGGCGATGATTTGTTTTTGTCGCCCAAGGAAATGGCGCAGGTGATGCACGGTGATCGCGTGCTCGCGCGGCAGAGCGGATTTGACCGGCGCGGGCGACCCGAGGGAAAAATTGTGGAAGTGCTGGAACGCACTCATAAGCGCATCGTCGGGCGCCTCGTTGTCGAAAGCGGTGTGACCATGGTCGCGGCGGAAGACCGGCGCATCATGCACGATATCCTCATTCCGCCGGGGCTGGAGATGCGCGCCAAAGCGGGGCAGGTGGTGATGGCGGAACTCATTGAGCAGCCGTCTCTTTATGCCAAACCCATGGGCAAGGTGGTCGAAATTCTCGGCCACTATGCCGACCCCGGCATGGAAATCGAAATTGCGCTGCGCAAGCATCAACTGCCGTATTTGTTCAGCCCGGAAGCGGTGAAAGAAGCTGATGGTTATCCTGCAAAAGTGTGCAAGGCCGATTGGAAAGGCCGTGTGGATTTGCGTGAATTGCCGCTCATTACCATAGACGGCGAAACCGCGCGTGACTTCGATGATGCTGTTTATTGCGAGCCGCAGGGCAAGGGTTGGCGATTGGTGGTGGCGATTGCCGATGTGAGTTTTTATGTGAACCCGGGCGATGCTTTGGACAAGGATGCGTATGATCGCGGCAATTCGGTTTACTTTCCGCGCCGCGTGATTCCGATGCTGCCCGAGGCGCTGTCCAACGGCTTGTGCTCGCTCAACCCGGATGTGGAGCGGTTGTGCATGGTGTGCGACATGCAGATCGACGCCAGGGGCAGGATCAAAAAATATCGTTTCTATCCGTCGGTGATGTTGTCCAGGGCGCGCATGACCTACACTCAGGTGCATGACATGATCGCGAATCCGCAAGGCAAAACTGCGAAGGAATATGCCTGGCTTGTGCCGCATGTGCGCGATCTGAATGCGCTGTTTCGCGTGATGCTGGAAGCGCGCGCCGCGCGTGGAGCGATTGAGTTCGAGACAACCGAAACGCTGATGGTATTCAACGATCAGGGCAAGATAGATCGCATCATGCCGGTCGAGCGCAATGACGCGCATCGTTTGATTGAGGAGTGCATGCTTGCCGCCAATGTGTGCGCGGCGGATTTTCTTGCCGAGCACAAACAGCCCGCGCTGTATCGCATTCACGAAGGCCCGACGCTGGAAAAACTGGAAAAGGTGCGCGGCTTCATGGCCGAATTCGGTCTGGTGCTCGGCGGCGGCGATACGCCGCATGCCAAGGATTACGGCAAGCTGCTGGAGCGCATCAAGGGGCGCCCGGATGAGCAACTTTTGCAGACTGTTCTGCTGCGCTCCATGCAGCAGGCGGTTTACAGCCCGAACAATGTCGGTCATTTCGGCCTCGCCTATGAGCATTACACGCACTTCACTTCGCCGATACGCCGCTATCCCGATTTGCTGATTCATCGCGCGATCAAGGCTGTGTTGCAAGGGAAAAAATACAAGGCGGGCGATTGGCATGCGCTCGGCACGCATTGCTCAATGACCGAGCGGCGCGCTGATGAAGCGACGCGCGATGTGGAAACCTGGCTCAAGTGCTACTACATGCAGGACAAGGTGGGCGAAAGCTTTACCGGCACCGTTGCGGGCGTGACCAGCTTCGGGTTGTTTGTCGCGCTGGACGAAGTGTATGTTGAAGGCTTGCTGCATGTTACCGAGCTGGGTAATGACTATTTCGACTTCGATGCGGTGCGTCACCAGATGCTCGGCGAGCGCACCGGAATGCGCTATCGCCTCGGTGATCGGTTGCGCGTCAAGGTTGCGCGCGTGGATATGGAAAGCAGCAAGATTGATTTCGTGCTTGATCAAACGGCAACAGTGCCAAACGGGAAACCGTCAGCGAAGTCATTAACCAAACCATCAGTCAAACCTGCTCGCATTAACAAAGGCGGAAAAAAGAAATGAGCATTACCCGTATCGTATTCGGTTTTCACGCCGTTACCGGTCGTCTGCGTCAGAACCCCGCGAGCGTGCAGGAAATCTGCATAGACAAAACCCGCAAGGATGCGCGCATGCAGGATTTGCTGCAGCTTGCCGAGCAAAAAAATGTGCGTGTGATGCAGATGGAAAAAGAGCGCCTCGATGGTCTCGCCGCCAATGGTCGTCATCAAGGCGTGCTTGCGCGCGTTGCCGATGTGCCGCTGCCGTATCAGGATATCCACGATATTCTTGAATCCGGGTTGACCGAACCGCCATTTTTTCTTGTGCTGGACGGCGTGGAAGACCCGCATAATCTCGGCGCGTGTTTGCGCGTTGCGGATGCAATGGGCGCGCACGCCGTGATCGCGCCCAAGGATCGCGCCGCCGGATTGAATGCGACCGTGCGTAAAGTCGCCAGCGGCGCGGCAGAGACCGTGCCCTTCATCGCCGTTACCAATCTCGCCCGCACACTGCGAGAATTGAAGGATGCCGGAGTCTGGCTGGTCGGCGCAGTGGCCGAAGCCGAACATGACCTTTTCAATGCCAAACTCGCCGGCGCCGTGGCGCTTGTGCTTGGCGCGGAAGGCACGGGGCTGCGCCGCCTCACCGCCGAGACCTGCGATCAACTGATCCGCATTCCCATGTTCGGCACGGTTGAAAGTCTCAATGTTTCCGTTGCGGCGGGGATATGTCTTTATGAGGCGCGGCGGCAGCGAACGGGATAACTCGCCAATAAAAAGGTGCGACGCAAAGCGCCGCACCTGAAAGGCCCTTGCCCAGGGAGAAGAGCAAGGGAATAAATCGCTGTCTGTCAACGCGCCGCCACCTTGGCGGCAGGGTTTGAAATTGACCGTTTGTTCAATATTACAAGACTATGAGCGCCGGGGAAACCAAAGAATTTGCAATAATGCATTTCATCCGACGGGTTTGCCCTGGATTCCTTTATTTTAGGCGGCTAAGATGCTATTCTCTCAAGTTTTCAAAAACTTAACTTTTAAACTTAACCTTTGGAGTCAAAATGGCTGTTGAACGTACCCTGTCCATCATCAAACCCGATGCTGTCGCGAAAAATGTGATCGGCAAAATTTATTCCCGTTTCGAAAGCAATGGCCTCCGGATTGTCGCTTCGCGCATGATGCATCTGTCTCAAACCGAGGCAGAGGGCTTTTACGCAGTACATCGCGAGCGTCCGTTTTTCAATGATCTGGTCAAGTTCATGATTTCCGGCCCGGTGGTGGTGCAGGTATTGGAAGGCGAAAATGCGGTGCTGGCGCATCGCGATCTCATGGGTGCAACTGATCCCAAGAAGGCCGCGCCGGGCACCATACGCGCGGATTTTGCGGAGAGCATAGACGCGAACGCGGTGCACGGCTCCGATTCGCCGGAAAATGCCGCGATTGAAATCGCTTATTTCTTCCCGGCTTCGCAGGTATTCAAGCGTTAATTCATGCCTCCCGTCAATCTGCTCGATTTTGATCAACCCGGACTTGCCGCGTTCTTTGCGGAGCATGGCGAGAAACCGTTTCGCGCGAAACAGGTGATGCGCTGGATGCATCACTTTGGTGCTCGCGATTTCGGGCAGATGACGGATATCGCGCGGTCTTTGCGCGAGAAGCTCGCGCAGATGGCCGAGATTCGTCCGCCGGAAGTGAAAACGGAGCAGGTTTCCGAAGACGGCACACGCAAGTGGTTGCTGGATGTCGGTACCGGCAACGGTGTGGAAACCGTATTCATTCCCGAACATGATCGCGGCACCTTGTGCGTGTCATCGCAAGTCGGTTGCGCGCTGGAATGCACGTTTTGCTCCACGGGTCGGCAGGGATTCAATCGCAATTTGCAGGTATCAGAAGTCATCGGCCAGTTGTGGCTTGCGAATCGGAAACTCGCGCGCGATCCCGAAGGCGATCGTGTTATTTCCAATGTCGTGATGATGGGCATGGGCGAGCCGCTCGCGAATTTCGACAATGTGGTTACCGCGCTCAATATCATGCTGGACGATACGGCTTACGGACTGTCGCGCCGCCGCGTTACCGTTTCCACTTCAGGGCTTGTGCCCGCGATGGATCGGTTGCGTGATGCCTGTCCGGTGGCGCTCGCCGTGTCGCTGCATGCGCCCAACGATGCGCTGCGTGACGAGCTGGTTCCGATCAACAAAAAATATCCGCTTGCGGAGCTCATGGCCGCGTGTTTGCGCTATCTGGAAAAAGCGCCGCGCGATTTTGTGACGTTTGAATATGTGATGCTGGACGGTGTGAATGACAGCGTCGAGCATGCGAAACAGTTGTTGCGGACGGTGAGGGGCGTGCCGTGCAAATTCAATCTGATTCCCTTCAATCCGTTCCCGAACAGCGGATACCGTACTTCGCGGCCGGAGAATATCCGCCGTTTCCGTGATCTCTTGATGCAGGCGGATCATGTCGTGACCACGCGCAAAACGCGCGGCGACGACATAGACGCCGCCTGCGGACAACTGGCCGGCAAGGTTGAAGACAAAACCCGCCGCGCCAACCGAATAACAACCATCAGGGCTGCCGCATGAAAAAAATCATCGTATTGCTATCGCTTTTAACGCTTGCCGCTTGTGGTGGACAAGGTTCATTCAATACCAAACAGGATCCGCAGGCGCGCCATCGCGCCGAATTGCATACCAATCTCGCTGCGGCCTATTTCTCGAAAGGCCAATTGGCGACCGCGCTGGATGAGTTCAAGCAGGCTGCCGCGATTGATGGCACTTATGCGCCCGCCCAGATTGGTCTGGGCATGGTGTATGCGGCGCTCAAGCAGGACGTGCAAGCAGAAGCCGGTTTCAAGCGCGCACTGCAACTTGATCCGGGCAACTCCGAAGCGCACAACAATTACGGCGTGTTTTTGTGTTCGCGCGACCGTGTGGATGAATCCATACATGAGTTCCTCGTGGCGGTGAGTAATCCGCTTTATACGTCGCCCGCTTCGGCCTACACCAATGCCGGCGTTTGCGCGCTGAAAAAGAAGGACAGCACAAATGCCGAGACCTATTTCCGCAAAGCCTTGCAGGCCGATCTGGGTGCGCGCGTGGCCGCCTATCATATGGCGGTGATTTCATTCGACAGGGGCGAATTTGTGCAGACGCGCACCTATCTCAACCAGTCCATGCAGGGCGTGGACCCGAACGCGGAAATGCTGTGGCTGGGCGTGCGCAATTCGCGCAAGCTGAATGACAGGGATGCCGAAGCGAGCTACAGCTTGTTGCTGAAAAGAAAATATCCGAATTCGGCGGAAACCAAGGCATTGATGGCCGAGTAAGCCATGAGCGATCAGGAACAAGAACAAACACCGGAACAAACTGCTTCGTCACCCGCGCTATCGCTGGAAGAGGCTGGTCGCGTATTGACAGAGGCGCGTGAAAAAATGGGGTTGAGCGTCGCTGAAGCCAGCGCCCGCATGAGGCTGACCATCAGGCAGGTGGAGGCGATGGAATCGGGAAATCTGGACGCCTTGCCCGGCCCCACCTTTGTGCGCGGATTTCTGCGCAATTACGCGCGTCTGCTGCAAATTGATGCCGTGCCCCTGCTGGAAGCGTATCAACTTCATGGCGTGAAAGCTGCGCCAGGCGAGTTGCACATTCATTCGGAAAATATCCAGATCAAAGGGCGGAAACGCAAAAGTCTGATCAAGTATTTCGTGGGCATTCTGCTGCTGGTGGCATTGCTGTTGGCGGCGTGGATGGCGTACAAGGAATTTGTTGCGGATGAAAAGAGCAAGCCGTCCGCGCAGTCTGCTGAACCGATTGCGGCGGTGGAATCATCCGGCACAACTTTCAATGAACCGCAGGTGCAGGAACAGCCGCTGGAATTGCCACAGGCTTCCGCTGCGCCAATGGCAATTCCGATGACAGTATCTGCACCAGCTTCCGCGCCGCAAACTCCGGCCAAGCCCAAAGTTCCCGGAGCGGGCACGGTGGTGATGACCACCACGCAAACCACATGGGTCAATGTGCTGGACAAGAACGACAAGGAAATTCTCAATCGTCATCTTGCGGAAGGAGAAAGCGTGACCATCAGCGGCGCGCCTCCGCTCAAGGTGAATATCGGCAATGCGACAGGCATGGCGGTGACATATAACGGCAAACCCGTGGATGTCGTGTTACGCGCCCGTTCCAATGTCGCACATCTGACGCTGGAGTAGTCGTGACGCAAGACCGCAAAACCCGGCGCGTGATGATAGGCAAGGTTGCCGTGGGCGGTGGCGCGCCCGTGGTCGTGCAGTCGATGACGAATACCGACACAGTGGATGCGGCGGCTACTGCACAACAGGTTTACGCGCTGTGGCAAGCGGGTTCGGAGTTGGTGCGCATCACCGTCAATTCGCCCGAGGCGGCGGCGCAGGTGGCGAATATCCGCGACAAACTCGACGCGATGGGTTGCGACGTACCGCTTATCGGCGATTTTCATTTCAATGGTCACAAATTGCTCGCGCAATATCCTGATTGCGCCGAAGCACTCGCGAAATACCGCATCAATCCCGGCAACGTGGGCAAGGGCAGCAAGCGCGATGAACAGTTCGGCGCGATGATAGAAACCGCGATCCGCTATGAAAAACCGGTACGTATAGGCGTCAACTGGGGCAGCCTCGACCAGGCCAAAATGGCGCGCATGATGGACGAAAACGCGCAGCTCGCAAATCCGCTTTCCGCCGAGGCGCTCATGCGCGAGGCGCTTATTCAATCCGCACTTGAGAGTGCGCAACAGGCCGAGGAAATCGGCCTTGCCAATGATCGCATCATCATTTCCTGCAAAGTCAGTGATGTGCAGGATTTGATTACCGTGTATCGCGAACTCGCGCGACGCTGCGACTATCCGCTGCATCTTGGATTGACCGAGGCGGGTATGGGTTCCAAGGGTATCGTTGCTTCCACCGCCGCGCTGGCGGTGTTGTTGCAGGAAGGCATAGGCGACACGATACGCATCAGTCTCACGCCGGAACCGGGTGAGTCGCGCACGCGCGAAGTTGTGGTCGCGCAGGAAATTTTGCAGACCATGGGCATACGCTCGTTCACGCCGCTGGTTACGGCTTGCCCCGGTTGCGGGCGTACCACTTCAACTTTTTTTCAGGAGCTCGCGCAAAAAATCCAGCGTTATCTGCGCGAGCAAATGCCCGTGTGGCGCAGTGAATATCCCGGCGTGGAAAATATGAATGTCGCGGTCATGGGTTGCGTGGTCAACGGGCCGGGTGAATCCAGACTTGCCAATATCGGCATCAGTCTGCCCGGCACGGGCGAAGTACCGGTCGCGCCGGTATATGTCGATGGCGAGAAAACCGTGACGCTCAAGGGCGCGGCTATTGCCGAGGAGTTTCAGGCTCTTGTCGAAGATTACGTCAAAACGCATTATTCCGAAGGCGGCGCATTGCGTAGCGAGCACAAGGTGATTCCGCTCAAGGTGGCTAGTTGAAATGAGCAATACCCTGCAAGCCGTGCGCGGCATGAATGACATCCTCCCCGCCGATGCGGCGCTCTGGGAATTTTTTGAAGCCACCGTCGCCGACTGGTTGCGCGCTTACGGCTACACGCAGATACGCACGCCCATCGTAGAGAATACCGATTTGTTCGTGCGCTCCATCGGCGAAGTGACCGACATTGTCGAAAAGGAAATGTACAGCTTCGAGGACAAGCTCAACGGCGAACGCCTCACGCTGCGACCTGAAGGCACGGCGTCTTGCGTGCGCGCCGTGGTGCAGCACAATCTGCTCTACAACGCGCCACAACGGCTGTGGTATCAGGGGGCGATGTTCCGTCACGAGCGTCCGCAAAAAGGCCGTTATCGCCAATTTCATCAGGTCGGTGTAGAGGCGCTTGGATTTGCCGGGCCGGATATGGATGCGGAACACATCATCATGACTGCACGGCTGTGGCGGCTGCTCGGGCTGGATGATGTCGCACTGGAAATCAACACGCTGGGTTCGCCCGAGGCGCGCGGACGTTATCGCGCGCGGCTCATCCAGTATTTTGAGCAGCACACCGATACGCTCGACGAAGATGCCAGGCGTCGCCTGCACAGCAATCCGTTGCGCATACTCGACTCCAAAAATCCGGCCATGCAAGGCGTCATTGAAGCCGCGCCCAAACTTGTGGACGATCTCGATGAAGAGTCGCGCAAACATTTTGACGAATTGCAGCAGATGCTGAATGCGGCCAACGTGCGTTTTACCGTGAACCCGCGTCTCGTGCGCGGCCTCGATTACTACAATGCGACCGTATTTGAGTGGGTAACCACGCAATTGGGCGCGCAAGGCACGGTATGCGCGGGCGGGCGCTATGACGGCCTCATCGCGCAAATTGGCGGCAAACCGGCTCCAGCCTGTGGTTTTGCGATGGGCGTGGAACGTCTGCTGGCTTTGTTGCAGGATAAAAATTTCACGCCACCCGCGTTACCGCCGGATGTGTATATTCTGCATCTCGGCGAGCAGGCTGATCGCCTTGCGCTTTCAGCGGCAGAACAATTGCGCGATGAAGGGTTGAGCGTGGTGTTGCACTGCGGCGGTGGCAGTTTCAAAGCGCAGATGAAAAAGGCCGATGCAAGCGGCGCGCGTTATGCAATCATCATAGGCGATGATGAAGCCGCAGCGGGTGAAGTCAGCGTCAAGTCCTTGCGTGATACGGGCGAACAACGTCGTCTGACGCTCGCGGCAGCGGCGGAACTGGTGGCGCAATGAGCGAGTTGTTGCGTATCGCCGGACTGACGATTACGCCGGCGGCGATGCCGGAACGGTTGCTGGTCAACAATGTCTCCTTCGCATTGGATGTCGGCAAAACCACTTGCATCGTCGGTGAATCCGGCAGCGGAAAAAGCTTGACCGCGCTTGCGGTAATGGGCTTGTTGCCGACCGCGTTGAAGCGGCAATCCGGCAGCATTTCTTTTCAAGGCAGCGAGCTGACCGTGTGCAGCCCAGCGCAAATGCGCGATGTACGCGGTAAACGCATAGGCATGATTTTTCAGGAGCCGATGACCTCGCTCAATCCCGTGCTCAACATCGGCTACCAGATCGGCGAGAGTCTGGCCGTGCATCTGGGACTTTCCGGCAAGGCGCTCAAAACCCGTGTGGCGGCATTGCTGGAGCAGGTCGGCATTCCATCCGAGCGCGTTTCGAGTTATCCCGATGAATTATCTGGCGGCCAGCGCCAGCGTGTGATGATCGCGATGAGCATCGCCTGCGAGCCGTCCATGCTCATTGCGGATGAGCCGACGACGGCGCTGGATGTGACCGTGCAGGCGCAGATATTGGCATTGCTCTCCGAACTCAAGCAACGCATGAATATGGGCATGTTGTTTATCACGCACGATTTCGGCGTGGTGGCGGATATCGCGGATGATGTGGTGGTGATGTTTCGCGGCGAGGTGGTCGAAAGCGGAACGGTTGCCGATGTGCTCGGAAATCCGCAGCATCCTTATACCAGGGCGCTGCTGGATTGCGTGCCGGATGCGGACGGGAAAAAGACGCTCAAACCCATAGACTATGCCTGGCTGAAGGAGGTCGCGTGATGAGCGAACCTCTGATCGTCGCCCGCAATCTGGTCAAAATTTACAAGCAGCGCAGCGGACGCTTCGGTTTCGGCTCGACCGCGATACGCGCGCTGGATGATGTGTCTGTCGAGGTCAAGCCCGGCAGCACGCTGGCCGTGGTTGGCGAATCCGGCAGCGGCAAATCCACACTCGCGCGTTGTCTGCTACAATTGCAGCCCCTGAACGGCGGTCAGGTAGAGTTTGAAGGACGCGACCTGGCGCGTTTGAGCGGCGAAGAATTGCGCGCCGCGCGGCGACGTTTGCAGATGGTATTTCAAGACCCGTTCGCCTCGCTCAATCCGCGCATGAAAGTCGGTGAAATCGTGGGCGAGGGGTTGCTGATACACAGGCTGGGCAATGCGGCGGAGCGGCGCGAAAAAGTGGTCCGCATGTTGCAAAACGTCGGTCTGGATGCTTCCGATATGGAAAAATATCCGCACGAATTTTCCGGCGGCCAGCGTCAGCGTATCGGCATTGCGCGCGCACTGATACTGGAACCGCGCCTCGTGGTGTGCGACGAGCCGGTATCCGCACTGGATGTTTCCATACAGGCGCAGATTTTGTTGCTGCTCAAAAAATTGCAGCAGGAAATGGCGCTGAGTTATCTCTTTATCAGTCACGATCTGCGAGTGGTGCGCCACATGGCGGATGAGATCGTGGTGATGCGCCACGGACGCGTCGTGGAGCAGGGTGGTGTGGAACAAATCTACCGTGAACCGCAGCAGGAATATACGCGCAATTTATTGAATTCGATCCCCGGCCAACACCGTTTGGCGCATTAGGAAGGCATATGGCATACGATCTGGAAGAGCAGGAACAACTCGACAATATCAAGGCATGGTGGCAACGCTACGGCAATCTCGTAACGTGGGTGCTGATTGCCGTGTTCGGCGCGATTGCCGCCTGGCAATACTGGAATCATCATCAACGCAGCGAGTCTCTCAAGGCTTCGACGCATTACGAAATGTTATCCACGATGAGCAGCGCCAGGGATATCAAGGAAATCCGCGCGACCGCCGGGCAAATCATTGAGCAATACCCCGGCACGCCATACGCCGGTCGCGCCGCGCTGCTTGCCGCGAAGGCCAACTACGAAAACAACGATGCCAAAAGCGCCAAAGCGCAACTGGAATGGGCCATGAAAAATGCAACGGAAACCTCCGTTCGCGCCATTGCCCAACTGCAACTGGCAGCGATACAGTTCGATGAAAAAGCCTACGATGACGCGCTCAAAACGCTGGGTGAAAAACACGAGGCGGCTTACGACGGACTCATTGCCGACCTCAAGGGCGATGTGCTGGCCGCGCAGGACAAGCGCACGGAAGCCAAGGCTGCCTATGCCGAAGCCCTGACCAAGCTGGAAGCCGGAAGCCGTCTGCAAGGTTACACGCAACACAAACTCGACGCGCTGGGTGACTGATGTTCATGCGCAAACTTTCCATACTCATATTTGCGCTGCTGGCCGGATGCTCTTCGCTTACCGACCTCAAGCAGGATATTTCGGAGCGCATGTTTGGTCCGGAGCTTGCCAATCCACCCACGCCGCTCACCGAAATCAAACCGACGATGACGGCCAAGGTTGTGTGGAGCGCATCCATAGGCAAAGCCGAGGGTTACAGCTATACGCCCGCAGTGGACGGCAATGCAATCTTTACCGCGAGCACCAACGGCGAAATTACGCGATTTGATCTCGCGAGCGGCAAACAAGTTTGGCGGATCAACGCGGGCGAAACCATTTCCGGTGGCGTGGGCGCAGGCGAAAATCTGGTGCTGGTCGGCAGCAACGAAGGCATGGTGCTGGCCTTCGACCAGAATGGAAAATCGTTGTGGAAAGCCAAAGTCAGCAGTGAGGTATTGAGCGCGCCCAAAATCGCCAACGGCGTGGTCGTGGTGCGCAGCGGCGACAGCCGCATCTACGGCTTGAGCGCCGTGGATGGCAAGCGCAAATGGGTCTATGAACGCGCCACACCTGCATTGGTATTGCGCAGCAATGCGGGAGTGGCGCTTGCGGATGGCGCGGCTTATGTCGGTTTCGCCGGTGGCAAGATGGTGGCGATCAAGGCTGATGATGGCCGCTTGCTGTGGGAAGCCTCGGTTGCCCTGCCCAAAGGTGTGACTGAAATCGAGCGCATCGCCGACATCACCAGCCTGCCGGTGGTTGAAGGCCGCATGGTTTATGCCGCCGCGTTTCAAGGGCGCGTTGCCGCAGTGGATCGCACCAATGGCCGCGTGACGTGGACATCCGATCTTTCGAGTTACAACGGTTTGGGCGTTGATTACAGCCGTCTCTACGTGGCGGGCGGCGATGGCACGATCTATTCACTGGATAACGGCAGTGGCAAGAGTTACTGGAAACAGGACAAGTTGCTGTATCGGCAGGTGAGCGCGCCTGTGCCGGTCAGCGGGACGGTAGCCGTGGGCGATCTGGAAGGTTATGTGCATTTTCTCTCCACTGACGATGGCTCTTTTGTCGCGCGCATCCAGACCAACAACAGCCCCGTAATGGCGCAGCCCATCATGCTGGGTGATTCCCGTTTGCTGGTGCAAACCGCCGGTGGCGGCGTTTACATCATCAGCCTCAGCCCCAAATAAAATGTTGCCGACACTGGTGCTCGTGGGTCGCCCCAATGTCGGCAAATCCACGCTTTTCAACCGCCTGACCAAAACGCGCGACGCGCTCGTGGCGGATATTCCCGGACTTACGCGCGACCGCCATTACGGGCGCGGCGCAGTCGGTGATTTTCCGTATCTGGTTGTTGATACCGGCGGTTTCGAGCCGCTGGCCGATAGCGGCATCCTTGCGGAAATGGCGCGTCAAACCTTGCTTGCGGTGGATGAAGCGGATGTCATCATATTTCTTGTTGATGGCCGCCAGGGGCTCACGCCGCAGGACAAGGTGATCGCGGACAAATTGCGTCGCAGCGGTCGCCGGGTGTGGCTCGCCGTCAATAAAACCGAAGGCATGAATCGCGGCATCGCGTCGGCGGAATTTCATGAGCTCGGTCTGGGTGATCCGCTCGCAATTTCTTCCGCGCATGGCGAAGGTGTGCGCGATCTCGTGAATCTCGCGCTGGAGGATTTTGCGCCAGATGAGTCGGAAGATGAAGCGGACAACAGCGCGCCCAAAGTTGCGATTGTAGGCCGCCCCAATGTCGGCAAATCCACGCTGGTCAACGCGCTGCTGGGCGAGGAGCGCATGATTGCCTTCGACCAACCCGGCACCACGCGCGACTCCATCTACATCGACCTCGAACGCAATGGCAAGCATTACACATTGATTGATACTGCCGGCGTGCGTCGCCGTGGCAAGGTGTTTGAGACCATAGAAAAATTTTCGGTCATCAAAACCATGCAAGCCATTGAAGATGCCAACGTGGTCATTCTCGTGGTGGACGCGCAGGATGGCGTGACCGAGCAGGAAGCGCACATCGCCGCCTTCATCCTTGAAAGCGGCCGCTCGCTGGTTGTTGCCGTGAACAAATGGGATGGGCTGGACCAGGACAAGCGCGAGTGGATCAAGCGCGAGATTGATCGCAAATTGCAGTTTCTTGATTTCGCCAAGTTTCACTATATCTCGGCCTTGAAACGCAACGGTCTGCCGTCGCTGCTGCAATCCGTCGATGGTGCGTTCAAATCCGCAATGGCAAAACTGGCCACACCCAAACTCACGCGCGTGCTCAACGACGCGCTGCAGCAACATCAACCGCCGATTTCCAAGGGCATACGCCCCAAGTTGCGCTACGCCCATCAAGGCGGCAGCAACCCGCCCGTGATAGTCATTCACGGCAATCACGTCGAAGGCATCAAGCAAAGCTACACACGCTTTCTCGAAGGCGTGTTCCGCAAGGCATTCGAACTCTCCGGCACGCCGCTGCGGGTGCAGTACAAGCAGGGCGACAACCCGTATGCCGAACCCGAGAAACGCAAATCCGGCGAAGGCCTCGTCACCATGCGCAAACGCAAAAACGAGCAACGCGCCGCGATCAAAAAACGCAAGGATACAGAGCGGCGCAAGGCTTGATTTTTCCTGCGCCTGATGCGCGCAGGCAACGCCCTAATGAAAATCATTAGATGGTTTTCATGGTAATCGCGCTACTGGACGATAAGCTGATTGTGGAAAATGGATCCCGAGTTCAGTGCAAACCGCGTTGAACCTGACTAAATACCAACTGCAACCAAAGGAGTATGCATCATGTGGACCAAGCCCGAAGTAACCGAAATGCGTTTTGGTTTTGAAGTAACGATGTACGTTTGCAATCGCTAAGTTTTTCATCTCCCTGGGGTCGCCGCGAGGCGGCCCTTTTTAATTCCGGTCGCTCGCGTCGAAAGTCGCACCATGCACATACATGTATTAGGCTCCGGCGCAGGTGGCGGTTTCCCGCAGTGGAATTGCAACTGCCCCAACTGCGATGGTCTGCGCAAAGGCACAATCAAGGCAAAAAAACGTACCCAATCCTCTATCTGCGTAAGCAGTGATGGCATCAACTGGGTGCTGTTCAATGCCTCTCCCGATGTATTGCAGCAAATTCAGGAATTTCCTCCGCTGCAGCCCGCGCGCGCGATACGCGATAGCGCCATCGCGGGCATTGTGTTGATAGATGCGCAGATAGACCATACCACCGGCTTGCTGATGCTGCGCGAAGGGCAGGCTAGGCGCGAAATCTGGTGCACGGAGATGGTGCGCCAGGATCTTACAAGCGGCAATCCCCTGTTCAATATTCTCGATCATTATTGCGGTGTTAATTGCCATGAGGTGCCGACAGACGGCAAGACATCGTTTGAAATTCCCGGCGTGGACGATCTGCGCTTTATCGCGGTCGCATTGAAAAGCGCCGCGCCGCCTTATTCGCCGCATCGCCATGACCCGCATCCGGGCGATACCATAGGCGTGCTGATAGAAGAAATCAGCAGCGGCAAAAAATGCTGGTATTCCCCCGGGCTGGGCGAGATTGAGCCGCATCTGCCGACTTATTTCAGGCAAGCCGATTGCATCATGGTTGATGGCACATTCTGGACGGATACGGAAATGCCGGACATGGGCTTGATGCCCAAGCGCGCGCGGGAGATCGGCCATATTCCGCAGTCCGGCGCAGGCGGCATGATGGAGGTGCTGGATGGCTATCCGAACGCGCGTCGCGTGCTGATACACATCAACAATACCAACCCGATACTGCGCATGGATTCGGCAGAACGAGCCGAGTTGAAGCGGCGCGGCATTGAGGTCGCTTTTGACGGCATGGACATCATTCTTTGACAAAGGAAGCAAGCATGAGCAATCCTCCCTGGAGCCGCGAGGAATTTGAAGCGAAGTTGCGCGAAAAAGGCAAGGGCTACCATATTTATCATCCGTTTCACGTGATGATGTACGAAGGCAAACTCAGCAAGGAGCAACTGCAATGCT
>JAITML010000077.1 GCA_031277395.1 Methylobacillus sp.
TCCAGCGCGATGATCGACTGCCTGACCGCGTCAGCCAGCCCGTCGGGCAAGCTGCCCTGATCGAGATAGGCGAGACAGGCTTCGGTGCTGATGGTGAAGCCGGGGGGAACGGCCAGACCAATCTGGGTCATCTCGCACAGGTTGGCGCCCTTGCCCCCCAGCAGCATCTTGTTCTTGCCGTCGCCTTCTTCAAAAGAAAAAACATACTGCTTGTTCATGGTTTATTTCCTTTATGCGTGTGGTTGTGTGACTCCGGTAAGCATTATCCCCACGAAGATGGAGATGAGCGACCAGAGTATAAAGTCAGAGTAATTTTTCCAGCACTTCCAAATACAATCCCGTCACTTTTGGCAAACCAAAACGCGGATCGACTGGGAATGGTTCTGTTTCGCCGGTGCGTCGGTAACCACGACGTTCGTACCAGGCAATCAGCTCGTGGCGCACCATAATCACCAGCATGCGCATCCGTTCCGCATTCCATTTCTCTTGCGCCCATTGCTCCGCTTCGAGCATGAGATGATGGCCAAGGCCGTGCCCCTGCAACAAAGGCGCAATCACCAGCATGCCGAGATAGGCAGTGTGAGCATCCGTTTTTTCCAGATAGACCGTGCCTGCGATTTTTTCGCCGTCCATGCACAATAAAATAAGCGCGTCCGGTTTGGCAATCAGCGATGCGATCTCCTCTGCATCGGTGCGCTGCCCGCCAAGTATGTCAGCCTCGGTCGTCCATCCCGCGCGGCTGGAATCGCCGCGATAAGCAGAATTGACGAGCGCGACAATCGCGTCCACATCGGCGGAAGTGGCGCAGCGAAAATGCAGATCAGCGCGCATGCTTTATCAATTCCAATTAGTCAGTCCCAATTTAGTCAATCCAAAGTCCGTCGGTAAAATTTTACCGCGATCACCATCATCACAACGGTAAACAGCGCAATCGGCCAGAGATTGGGCCAGAGATCAATCCAGTCGTTCCCCTTGAGCAGAATGCCACGTATGAGGCGGTTGAAATAGGTGAGCGGCAGAACGTTGCCTATGGCTTGCGCCCACTGCGGCATTCCGCGAAACGGAAACATGAAGCCGGACAGCAAAATATTCGGCATGAAATAAAACATGGTCATCTGCATCGCCTGTAACTGGTTTTGCGCGACGGAAGAAAGCATGATGCCGACCGTAAGATTGGCTGCGATAAACAACAGCGCTGCGACATAAACCGCGAACAGGCTGCCGATGAAGGGCACACGAAACAACAGCCACGCGGCGAGCAAAATAATGCTGGACTGGATAAGACCGATGGCGATGTAAGGCACGATTTTTCCGGTCACGACTTCTACCGGCCGTACCGGCATCGCGAGCAGATTTTCCATTGTGCCGCGCTCGCGCTCGCGCGTCATTGCGAGGCCGGTCATAAGCACAAGCGTCATCGTCAGCACCACACCCATGAGACCTGGCACGGTGTTGAACTGCGAATTGTTTTCCGGGTTGTAGAGTCTGTGCACGCGCACCTCAAATGGCGACGACTTGCCCGCGAGATGCGCGAGCGATCCGGTCACGTCGCGCATCACCACGGTTTGCGCGATCTGGTTAATTGCACCGAGCGCCATGCCGGTAGCGGCGGGATCGGTAGCATCGGCCTCCAGCAACAGCGCGGGGCGCTCGCCACGCAGCAAACGACGCGTGAAATCCACCGGGATGTTAAGCACGAATTGCACGCGGCCTTGCGCCAGTGCCGCCCTGCCCTCTTCTTCCGTTCGCAGTTGCTCGGTTACGACGAAGTATCCCGATGTTTGCAGCGCGGCAACCAACGTGCGCGTAAACTCGCTCTGATCGGCAGCGATTACTGCAGTCGGCAGATTTTTGGGATCGGTATTGATTGCATAACCGAACAACGCGAGTTGAATAAGCGGAATGCCGACTATCATGCCGAAGGTAACGCGATCACGGCGCAGTTGCAAAAATTCTTTGAGCACGATGCTCCACCACCGGCTGAAGGAAAAAAAATTATCCATCAGTGAGTGGCTCCGATATTGTCCTGGGAGCGGCTCATAATGTAGATAAATACATCTTCCAGACCAGTGGAGGAAGGTTCAACACGCAAGCCCCGCGCAGCGGCGATTTCATGTACGCTTTTTTCAAGCTGCGTTGCATCGCGCCCGCTCACATGCAGCGCCGCTCCGAAAGCTACGGTCTGATCCACACCGGGCGCGCACCGCAATTGATCGGATAGTTCGGTGAGATGTTCGCCGTGTATCGTCCAGGTATGCAAACCCTGCTCTGCCACAATATCCGCCGCGTAACCCTGCGCGAGCAATTTGCCGTAGGCAATGTAGGCAAGTTTGTGGCAACGCTCGGCTTCATCCATGTAATGCGTGCTTACGAGTACCGAAATACCCTGCGCCGCAAGTCGATGCAACTCTTCCCAGAAATCGCGTCGTGCGGTCGGATCGACACCGGCAGTCGGCTCGTCAAGCAGCAGCAAACGCGGTTGATGCAACATGCAGGCAGCCAGCGCGAGACGCTGTTTCCAGCCGCCTGAAAGCGTTCCGGTCAACTGATTGGCGCGTGTGGTCAAGCCGAGATCTTCCAATGTTTTTTCCACGGCTACACGGCGATTCGGCATGCCGTACATGCGCGCAACAAAATCCAGATTTTCGCGTATGGTGAGATCATCCCAATAAGAAAATTTTTGCGTCATGTAACCGACTTCGCGCTTGATTTTGTCGGACTCAGTGTGGATGTCGTAACCGAGGCAGGTGCCACTGCCGGAATCCGGCGTGAGCAGTCCGCACATGAGGCGGATCGATGTGGTTTTGCCGCTGCCGTTGGGGCCGAGAAAGCCGAAAATTTCGCCGCGTCGCACTTGCAGCGACACATTGTTGACTACGTGCTTGTCGCCAAAATGCTTGTTGAGTGACCGCACATCAATGGCAAAGTTGTCGCTTTCTTCCGCGCTCACTTCAGCACCACCTCCACCGGCTGGCCGGGGTGCAGCTTGGGCGCATCAGCCGGATCGGGATATGCTTCAAGCATGAACATGAGCTTGTCGCGATTTTCGTTGCTGTAGATGACAGGCGGCGTATATTCCGATTCGCTTGAGATAAAAGTAATCTGCGCCGGAATCGGCGCGGCGCAACCATCACAGCGGATTTCCACCTTGCGTCCCGATTTGATCGCGCCGACCAATGCCTGCGGAATGAAGAAACGCACCTTGATGTTTTCCGGTGGCAGCAAACGTACTACCGGATTGCCTGCCGCAACCCACTCGCCCTCGCGATAAAGCGTGTCGAATACCAGCCCTGCTTTCGGCGCAGTAACCATTTTCTGATCAAGCCGCCATTGCGCCTGTACGAGCAATGCTCTGGCCGCTTCGACTTGCGCCGTCTGCGCGTTGATCTGATCCTTGCGGTTGGGCAGGCTATCCACCACCAACTGCCCGCGCAACTGGCGCACCAAGGCCGCTGTCGCATCCGCCTGCGAGCGCGCATCATCAAGATCCGCTTTTGAAACGCCTCCCAGCGGCGCCAGTTTTTCATTGCGCGCCAGTTGCTGCGCGGCATATTGCGCGGTGGCCTCGGCCTGCTTCAGTTGCGCGCGCGTGACTTCAATTTCCTGTGGACGCTTGCCGAGCTTGATGTCGGCCAGTTGCGATTCGGCCACGGCCAATTGCTGCGCCGCCTGATCGCGCGCCGCTGCTTCATCCATCGTTTCTAGGCTGAACAGCGGCGCATTGATCGCCACTTGCTGGCCGCGCACGACATCAAGCACATCCAGTCGCCCGGATTGCGACGAGGCCATATAGACAAACTCGCCTTCCACATAGCCCTGAAAGGTATCAGGCGGCGCTTGCGAGCAGCCGCCAAGCAGCAATGCCGCACAGAGAGCATAGGCTTTGCGGGGGGAAATCATTGATATCCGCGCGAGCGGAATTCCTTACAGCTCTTCCGCCGCCTTGCCTGCGCGGTACGTTGTATAAATGAAAACCGGAATATCGAGATGATCGAGGTGACGTTGAACCAATGGCTGCACATCACTCCATTCCAGTTTGCCAACACCGGTAGCGAGGCGCGGCAAGGCAAGACTTTTGATGCCTTCGTCTTCAATGAATTTGGCGAGCTTGCGCAAGCAGTGACCGACATTCTCCAGCGTCGCCTTGCCGGGTTTGGCCGTGGGGCCGTCACCAACCGTGCCTTGAGTCACGAGATTGATGATGCGCAATGCGCCGCCATCCTCACGCACGCCCGCCCATGGCCAGATGTCGCCCGGATGAACGTCCTTGCTGCGCAGCGCATGACGATAATCGCGCACCAGAGACGGCCAGCGCTCACGCAACGCAAGCGCGAGGCCGCTGTCAAAATGGTCATGTGGCGCGATGCCATGCGCGATAAGCTCGGCCTTGCTGAGTAGAATGTCCCCTTCAACTTCACGAATCACAGTATTTCCTTTCATGGTAATTTTTCAAACCTGCAACAAACATCAATATCTCACTTAATTCTTCTGTATAACCACCTGCACACCGCCTCATCCGCCGCCGGAATTGTATTCTCCGCGTTCATGAATCGCGCTCGCGCGCCCTACGAGCAGATTATCTATCTTGCCGATTTTCTCCGTGTCTTTGCCGGTATAAGGCAGCGCATGCAGGATATAGCGCATCGCGTTGAGCCGCGCGCGTTTTTTGTCGTTGGATTTGATGACGATCCACGGCGAATCAGCGGTATCGGTATGGAAGAACATTGCTTCCTTGGCCTCGGTGTAAGCATCCCATTTGTCGAGCGAAGCCAAATCCACCGGTGAGAGTTTCCATTGTTTCAGCGGATGCACCTGGCGCTCCTTGAAGCGACGGCTTTGCTCCTGCCGCGTGACCGAGAACCAGAATTTGAAAAAATGAATACCACTGCGGATAAGGTTGCGCTCCATGTCGGGAACTTCGCGCAGGAATTCGCGATACTCCTCCTCGCTGCAAAAACCCATGACTCTTTCCACGCCCGAGCGGTTGTACCAACTGCGGTCAAACAGAACGATCTCACCCAATGTTGGCAGATGCTGAATATAGCGTTGGAAATACCACTGCCCACGCTCCTGATCGCTCGGCTTTTCCAGCGCCACGACGCGCGCGCCGCGCGGATTGAGATGTTCCATAAAGCGCTTGATCGTGCCCCCCTTGCCCGCCGCATCGCGTCCTTCAAACAAAATCACGACGCGCTGTTGCGATTCCTTGACCCACGCCTGCAGCTTGAGCAACTCGGTCTGCAAAATATATTTTTCGTGTTCGTAATCGCGGCGCAGCATTTTGAATTTGTAGGGATACTCGCCATCGCGCCAGCCTTCGGCCAGTTCGTCGCTCGTTGTGCGTGGCGTACCCGGCACTTTCGGCAGGCCGAGCGCGCTGCGCATCCGGCTTGCATCATCCGGCGCGGCACCGGCGAGGATGGCCTCCAGTCCTTCTGTGTCGCCAGCGGCTTCCGCAGCAATTTCTTTCACAGCGGCGAGCCGCGCCTGCTGCTCGGCTACCACGCGTTCATGCGCCAAGCCTGCTTGCGCTGTAGCGGACAAACCCTCCTTGCCCGCGCCTGTTTTGGTTCTACGATTTCTTGTATCCATTATTTACAGATCTCCGTTTAACCATGTTCATCACAAGTTTATCACTTATGACCAGGCTTCGGTTTGTCGCAAAGCAGGCGAAAAAGCCCAGGCAACTCCAAAATTTTTACCCAAAACCGCATCTTCAGTTTTATTATTCAATTCACGGAAAAACATGGGAAGGACAAACTGATGAGGAAACGCTCCCGCTCCCGCCTGCATTCCAAAAAAGTCGGGCAGCTTCCCGGCACGCTGCACCCGCCGAGCGAGAAAAAAACCAGCCATATCAAGCTGGCGATGTTTCGTTACGACAGTCAGAATCTGATCGAAACCAGCGCGGAAACGCTGGACAAACTGGATATCGCCGTGCGTGATGATGTGCTCTGGCTCAATGTGCATGGTCTGCACGACCCCGATCTCATGCGGCAAATCGGGCAGGTGTTCAATCTGCACCCGCTGGTCATGGAAGATATACTTAACACCGATCAGCGCCCCAAGGTGGATGATTATGACGACTATCTGTTTATCGTCGCGCGCTTTTTCGGCTATGACAAAACGACCATGGAAATCAGTTCCGAGCAGGTCAGCATCGTGCTCGGAAAAAATTTCGTGCTGACTTTTCAGGAATTACCGACTGGCTCCTTTGACCCGGTGCGTGAACGGCTGCGTAGCGGCAAAGGGCGGCTCCGCAGTTCGAATGCGGCCTATCTCGCCTATTCACTGATTGACGTGATCGTGGATCGCTATTTCATCGTGCTGGAACAAATGGATGACGACTGCGACACACTGGAAGACAGCCTGTTGCGCAACCCCGACGGATATCTGCTGAAAAAAATCCATCTGCTCAAACGCGAAACCATGGAATTGCGCCGTGCGGTATGGCCGCTACGCGAAGTCATCAACACTCTCATGCGCAACGAATCCGGCTTGTTCGAACACGAAACCGTGCTGCACCTGCGCGACGTTTATGATCACACCGTGCACTTTATCGAGTCGCTGGAAGCCTTGCGCGACATGCTTTCCGGAATGCTGGACATCTATTTTTCCACCCTGAGCAATCGCATCAACATGGAAGTGCGCGCGCTGACAGTGGTCGCCATGATGTTCATGCCGGCGACATTGATTGCTGGAATTTTCGGGATGAATTTCGAAGTCATGCCATGGCTGAAAGATCACAGCGGCTTCTGGTTCGCCATCGCCCTCATGGGCGGCATTGCCACGCTCATGACGCTGGTTTTCTGGCGGCGGCAGTGGCTAAGCCGAAAGACTGCCTGAGCCGCAGCGCAAATCATCTTCGCAGCTTCTCACGCGTCATTTCGACCCCAAAAAACTCCGTACGGGATGGGGATGGGTTTTACTGAATCCTGTAACCTGTAACCTGAATCCAGACTCCTCTAAACACAAAAACCCTCACGTGGAGGGTTTTTGTGTTTAGAGGAGTCTGGCAGTGACCTACTTTCGCGTGCGAAGAGCACACTATCATCGGCGC
>JAITML010000020.1 GCA_031277395.1 Methylobacillus sp.
CGTCAACGCGGCAAGGACTATTCACTCTTCCTCTCGGGACTGTATCGCACGGGTCTGGATGGCGACTCCTACGACTACGGACTCAAGGCGGGCATACGCTGGGATTTTTGAGACAGGGACTAGAGACCAGGAACTAGGGACTGAGGATGGGTTTTTCTGAATCCTGTAACCTGAATCCTGTCTTCTGACCCCATCTTTACCTTGAATGAATCGTGCTGTCCTATTAGTATCACAATATAAAAATTACAAAAACGAGATACTCAAGGAGAAAGACTTATGGCTGTTCTGCAGTGGACACCTGATCTCAATACAGGGATTTCAGAAATAGACCAACAGCACCGTCGTATTTGCGAATACATCAACCGGCTCGACCGTGTGCTTGCGACGCATGACCGCAGCGAGTTGGGCGCAGTCATTGAAGGTGTCGTGGAATATACCATGTCGCATTTTTCCTATGAGGAAAGCCTCATGGAGGATGCAGGTTACGGATTTGTCAATGCCCACAGACGCGTGCACAAGATGGTCGTAAAGCGAATCAATGACCTCAGAGAGCGCTACAAGAAAGGCGAATACGTGGCAGCGGAGTTGCATGACATGCTTTCACGCTGGCTGTTCAGCCATATTCGCAGTGAAGATCGCGCCTACCTCGGCGCCGTCAAGGTATTCCTGAGTAAAAATAGCGACTGGGATGCCGCCCAGCGCGCAAAAATGGAAGCCGAGCAGGGCAGCGAGGGCGGCTGGATTAATCGGATATTCGGTGATATACCGGATGATGCAAACTTGAGGTAGCGCTTTCCATCGCACAAAGCGCGTGCGGACAAGCCGAAACCGTATCTAGAGTTGCCACAGCAATTCAGCCTTGAGATTCGCGACTGTCTCCGGCGCGAGTTTTTCACCTTTTGCTCCCGAAATCAGGAAGGTATCCTCGGCGCGTTTGCCCAGCGTGTTGATCTTGGCGGTATGCAAGCTGGCGCCGTGACGCAGCAAACTTTGCGCGATACACGAAAGCAGGCCGGGGCGGTCGCCGGCGATGATGGAGAGTTGGTGGTTGTTTTTTGCTGGTTCCAGCGTCACGACGGGCTTTATGGGGAAATGTTTGAGCTGGCGGCTGATGCGCCCGCTCATGGGCGGAGGCGGGACTTTGTTGCTTTCCAGTTTTTTTGTGAGACCACGCTCGATGTCATTGAGTAGTTCCTTGTAGTGCAGCGCGTTGTTTTCTTCATCAAGCACGAGAAAACTGTCCAGCGCGTAGCCGTGCTGCGTGGTGTGGATGCGGGCTTCGACGATGTTGAATCCGGCGCGTTCAAAAAAGCTGCAAATGCAGGCGAAGAGATTTTCGCGGTCGTGTGTGTAGATCATCACTTGTATGCCTTCACCCGCAGAGCCGAGACGCGCACGCACCACGGGTTTTTCCAGGTCGGCAGTAAGTAACTCACGAATATGCCAGGCGATTTCATGCGCTTCATTCCGCAGGAAATAGCTGCGACCGAACTTGCTCCAGAGCGGGCGATAAGCCTCGGGTTGGATCGCATCCTGAGCAAGCAGTTCGGCGGCTTGTTTTTGGCGCTCGGCGATCTCGGTTGCAGCGTTAGCCGGATGACCTTGCAGCCATTTTTGTGTGAGGTGAAACAGGTTTTCCAGCAGCTTGGCTTTCCAGCCATTCCAGATGGCGGTACTGGTGCCGCGAATATCGGCCACGGTGAGCAGATAAAGCGCAATCAAGCGATGTTCCGTTTTGACGATGCGCGCGAAATTTTCAATGACGGCGGGATCGGAAAGATCCGATTTCTGCGCGGTGAGTGAAAGGGTGAGATGCTGCCCGACCAGCCACGCGACCAGCGCGGTGTCTTCTTTCGACAAGTCGTGCAATTTGCAGAAACGTCGCGCGTCAGCCATGCCCAATGTGGAGTGATCGCCTTCCCGACCTTTTGCTATGTCGTGAAAAAGCGCGGCAAGATAGAGCAGTTCCGGCTTGTCGAAATCGGCGATCAACCGGCTGCAAAACGGGAATTCATGCGTGAATTTCGGTACCGCGAAACGGCGCAGATTGCGCAGCACGTTGAGGATGTGTTCATCCACGGTATAGATGTGAAACAGATCGTGCTGCATCTGGCCTTCGATGCGCCCGAATGCGGGAATGTAGCGTCCGAGAATGCCATAGCGAGACATGCGTCGCAATGTTGCGGTGACGCCATGCGGCTGGCGCATGATTTCCATGAACAGGCGGCGGTTGTTCGCATCCATGCGGAATGTATGATTGATATGACTTTTCACGCGCCACAGATCGCGCAGGATGTTGGCGCTGAAACCGTTTAATTGCGGATGTTGTTCCAGCAGTAAAAACGCTTCAAAGATCGCGCCGGGCTGCTGTTGCAAAAGATCGGGCGCGCTTGCTTCAAGCAGATTGTCACGAATCTGGAATCGTGCATTGATGGCAGTCGGCGGATGATGCGGCAAAAACTGTTCCTGCAAGGCTTGCAGCAAAATCTCATTCATCAGGCGGATGAATTTCGCGCTGCGGTAGAAGCGCTGCATCATTTGCTCGCTCGCGCGTTTTTTCGGGCTGGCGACATAGCCCAGTTGCGCCGCGAGTTCATTCTGGAAATCGAACAACAATCTGTCCTCACGGCGCTTCGCGAGATAGTGCAGCCGCACGCGCAGCATCTGCATGAAAAGTTCCTGCCGCCGAATCTGCTGCGCTTCCTTGCGTGTAATCAAGCCGTTTTTGGCGAGCGTATTCCAACTGTTTCCCAGTCCGGTCGCATGGCTGATCCAGAGTATGTTCTGCAGATCGCGCAAACCACCCGGACCATCCTTGAGGTTGGGTTCGAGATTGTAGGCAGTATCATTGAATTTGGCATGGCGCTCGTTTTGCTCGGTGATCTTGTCGCGCACGAATGCGACTGGATCAAGATTTTGGCGCAGTTGTAACTGCATGGATTTGAGCAACGCGCGACTGCCGATGATATAGCGCGCTTCGAGCAAACTGGTGCGTATGGTGACGTCTTGCGCGGATTCATCCACACATTCTTTTGGTGAACGCACACTGTGGCCGACAGCAAGGCCGATATCCCAAAATGTTCGGACAAGCAGTTCCAGCTGTTGATTGAACGCGGCGCCGTGATCATCCGGCAGCAGGATCAGCAAATCAATATCGGAATGTGGAAACAGTTCGCTGCGCCCGTAACCGCCGACTGCGCATAGCGTCAAAGAAGAAGGTAAACCAGCCTGCTGCCAGAGATCGCGCAACAGTTCATCAATTAATTGCGCATGTTGTTTGAGCAAACGCGCGGTATCGGCAACTTCGCAAAAAGCGGTGTGGAGTTCGGCCTGGCTGTTTTGCAGCCGCTTACGCCAATACGCAATATCGTGGCTCAAGGTATTCGGATGAAAGAGGGCGGAGGCGGCGTGCCTGCGGAAAGCGTCATGATTTCGTAGCCGTCGGCGGTGACCAGCACGGTATGCTCCCACTGCGCGGACAGGCTGCGATCCTTGGTGACTATGGTCCAGCCGTCGCCCATCTGGCGAATATCACGCTTGCCCGCGTTGATCATGGGTTCTATGGTGAAGATCATGCCCGCTTGCAGTTTGAGGCCGGCTCCCGGTCTGCCGTAGTGCAGCACCTGCGGGTCTTCGTGGAAATTTTTGCCTATGCCGTGGCCGCAGAATTCGCGCACCACGGAATAACCGCTTGTTTCGGCATGTTTCTGGATCGCATGGCCGATATCGCCCAGTGTCGCGTCGGGGCGCACCTGGGCGATGCCTATCCACATGCATTCGTAGGTAATGTCGCACAGGCGTTTGGCCTGGGGCGAAGGCGTACCAACGCAGAACATGCGGCTCGTGTCGCCGTGGTAGTCATTTTTGATGACGGTGATGTCGAGGTTGACGATATCGCCGCTCTTCAATATCTTGTCGCCCGGCACACCGTGGCAAACCTGCTGGTTGACCGAGGTGCAGATGGATTTGGGGTAGGGCGTGTATCCCGGCGGTGCATAATTGAGCGGCGCCGGGATGGCGTTTTGCACATTGACCATGTAGTCGTGGCACAGCCGGTCGAGTTCGCCGGTAGTGACGCCGGGTTGCACGTATGGCGTGATGTAATCCAGCACCTCGGACGCAAGCTTTCCGGCAATGCGCATTTTTTCGACTTCAATGTTGTTTTTAATTGTGACTTGCATAGGTATCAAAGACTGATTGCAGCTTGAGTTAGCAGGGGCGTTTATGGTAGCATACGCCGCCCGATTCAATTGAATGTCCAATTGCACGGGAAATTCCCACACACGTTCACGTATAGGGTGCCCATACCGGGTTGCTTGGAACGTGTGGAGGCTTAACCTTATACAGGAGTATAGAAATGTCTGTGACCATGCGTCAAATGCTGGAAGCCGGGGTGCACTTCGGCCACCAAACCCGTTACTGGAATCCCCGTATGGCGCCGTTTATTTTCGGCGACCGCAACAAGATTCATATCGTCAACCTCGAAAAAACCCTGCCGATGTTCGAAGACGCGCTCAAATACGTGCGTCAACTGGCCGCCAACAGGGGTCGTATTTTATTCGTCGGCACCAAGCGCCAAGCGCGCGAGATCATCAAGGAAGAAGCCCAGCGCGCAAGCTGCGCCTATATCAATCATCGCTGGCTGGGTGGCATGCTGACCAACTTCAAGACCGTCAAGCAATCCATCAAGCGCCTCGCCGATTATCAGGCCATGATGGAAGACGGCAGCCTGGAAAGCCTGGGCAAGAAGGAAGTTCTCGGCTACAAGCGCGAGATCGAAAAGCTCGAACGCTCCATCGGTGGCATCAAGGAGATGGGCGGTCTGCCTGACGCAATTTTCATCGTTGATGTCGGCCACGAATCCGGCGCGGTGACGGAAGCAGGCAAGCTCGGCATTCCCGTGATCGGTATCGTCGATACCAACAATTCCCCGGAAGGTGTGACCTATGTCGTGCCGGGCAACGATGACTCCAGTCGCGCGATTCGCTTGTACGCACGCGGCGTCGCCGATGCCGTTCTCGAAGGCCGCAGCCAGACGATCAATGAAATCGTCAAGGCGGGCGCCGAAGAGGAATTTGTTGAAGAGCCTGCCGCTGCTGAAGAATAAGCAGCCAAAAGGGGCGCAAGCCCCTTTTTTATATTTGCGGCGCAAGCCGGTTTTTATATCCGCAAGTTGCGGAAAAAGTTTCAAGTTCAGGAGAAATCAAGATGGCGGAAATTACCGCAGGCATGGTGAAGGATTTGCGCGAGCGCACCGATGCCCCAATGATGGATTGCAAAAAAGCGTTGACCGAAGCCAATGGCGATATGACGCGCGCCGAGGAAATCTTGCGCGTGCGTTTTGGCAACAGGGCCACCAAGGCCGCGGGCCGCGTGGCAGCGGAAGGTGCAGTTGGCATTTTCATCAGTGCCGATGCAAAACTGGGTTCCATGGTTGAAGTCAATTGCGAAACTGACTTTGTAACCAAAAACGACGAGTTCCTCGCGCTTACAAAAAATCTCGCGCACCTCGTTGCCACCCACAATCCGGCGGATCTTGCCGCGCTCTCCGCGCTCAAGATCGGCGACGCCACGGCGGAAGAAGTGCGTGCGCAACTGGTCGGCAAGATAGGCGAAAACATGACGATACGCCGCTTCGTGCGCACTGCTGCGCAAGGCAAGCTTGCGAGCTATGTGCATGGCGGCAAGATAGGCGTGCTGGTTGATCTCGTGGGTGGTGATGCTGCGCTGGGCAAGGATATCGCCATGCACATCGCCGCTGCCAAGCCGAAGGCACTGGATACTTCCGGCGTTGATGCCGAGTTGATTGAATCCGAACGCCGCGTGGCGACCGAAAAGGCAAAGGAAGCGGGCAAGCCGGAAGACATGCTGGCAAAAATCGCTGAAGGTTCCGTGCAGAAATTTCTCAAGGAAGTTACGCTGCTCAATCAGGTGTTCGTCAAAGCCGAAGACGGCAAGCAGACCATCGCGGAACTGCTGAAATCCAAAGGCGCAAGCGTAGCCGGTTTCACGCTGTACATTGTGGGTGAAGGCATAGAGAAGAAAGTCAGCGACTTCGCTGCTGAAGTCGCCGCCGCTTCCAAGGTGTGATGTCTGCATGACTGCTCCCGCCTACAAACGCATACTGCTCAAGCTCTCCGGTGAAGCCCTCATGGGTGAGGACAGCTATGGCATTAATCGCACCACCATTGAACGCATCGTGACCGAGATCAAGGAAGTAGTTGATCTCGGTATCGAAGTCGGCGTGGTGATAGGCGGAGGCAATATTTTCCGTGGTGTCGCGCCGGCCGCCGCCGGCATGGATAGAGCCACCGCGGATTACATGGGCATGATGGCGACCGTGATGAACGCACTCGCTTTGCAGGATGCGATGCGCCAGATCGGCCTCGTGAGTCGCGTGCAGTCCGCGCTCAATATCGAGCAAGTCGCCGAACCCTATATTCGCGGCAAGGCGATCCGCTATCTGGAAGAAGGTCGCGTGGTGATTTTCGGCGCGGGCACCGGCAATCCGTTCTTCACCACCGACACCGCCGCCGCGTTGCGCGGCATGGAAATCAATGCCGACATCGTGCTCAAGGCGACCAAGGTTGACGGAATTTACAGCGACGATCCCAAGACGCATCCCAATGCGATGCGCTACAAGACCTTGACGTTTGATGAGGCCATCATCAAAAACCTCAAGGTGATGGATGCGACCGCGCTGACGCTTTGCCGTGACCAGAAACTGCCGATTTGCGTGTTCAGCATCCTCAAGCAGGGCGCATTGAAGCGCGTGGTGCTGGGCGAAGACGAAGGCACATCGGTGCTACCTTAGGAGAGCAACATGCTGAATGACATTAAAAAAACCGCTGAGCAAAAAATGCAGCGCGCGCTTGAGGCGCTCAAAAACGATCTGGCCAAGGTGCGTACCGGCCGTGCTCATGCAGGGCTGCTCGATCATGTGATGATTGAGTATTACGGCAGCATGGTGCCTATCAGCCAGGTTGGCAGCGTCAACGCGTCCGATGCGCGCACTCTGGTTGTCACGGCATGGGAAAAACCCATGCTGGCCAAGATTGAAAAAGCAATCCGCGAATCCGATCTCGGGCTGAACCCCGCCAACAGCGGTGACATGCTGCGTGTTCCCATGCCGGCGCTTACCGAGGAGCGTCGCCGCGAGCTTATCAAAGTGGTCAAGAGCGAGGGCGAAAATGCCAAGGTGTCCGTGCGCAATGTGCGCCGCGATGCCAACGACCAGCTCAAAAAACTGCTCAAGGACAAGGATATCAGCGAGGATGACGAGCGTCGTGCGCAAGACGAAGTCCAGAAGCTGACCGACCGTTACGTCACCGAAGTGGACAAAGCCTTGCAGGTCAAGGAAGCCGACCTGATGGCGATTTGAGCCGCCTCGTGTCAGACTGCATTTCATCCCCACGTTGAAAGGGCAGCCTTGGCTCGTTTCACCAGTTCCACTCAAGATATTCCGGCATCAACTCCGGTTCCGCGCCACATCGCCATCATCATGGATGGCAACGGACGCTGGGCGAAAAAGCGTCTGCTGCCGCGCATGGTGGGTCACACGCGCGGCGTGGAAACCGTGCGTGACGTAGTCAAGCAATGCGTGGAACTCGGCGTGGAATATCTCACCCTGTTCGCCTTCAGCAGCGAAAACTGGCGACGCCCGCCCGACGAAGTGAAATTTCTCATGGGCTTGTTCATGGAGGCGCTCAAGCGCGAAGTGGTCAAGCTGCATCAAAACCAGATCCGCCTCGTGATGATAGGCGACCGTTCACGCTTTGATCCGCAATTATTGAGCGCCATCGAAGAGGGTGAGCGGCTCACGCAGAACAACACACGCCTCACGCTCACCATTGCCGCCAACTACGGAGGCCGCTGGGATATCCAGCAGGCAATGCAGCGCATGCTGGCTGCGAATCCCGCGCTGGTGAACGGCTTCAGCGAAAGCGATCTTTCCGAACATCTTTCCATGCGCTATGCGCCGGAGCCCGATCTTTTCATCCGCACCGGCGGCGAAAAACGCATCAGCAATTTTTTGTTATGGCAACTCGCCTACGCCGAGCTTTATTTCACCGATACACTCTGGCCGGATTTCAACGAAGATGCTTTTATGCAAGCCATCCACTCCTACCGCCAACGCGAACGCCGCTTTGGTCGAACCAGCGAACAGGTGAGCGGGAATGCTTAAGCAGCGTATGCTGACGGCGGTGGTATTGCTCGCAGGCTTTCTTGCGGCGCTGTTTTATTTGCCGGAACTTTACTGGGATTTGCTTATGCTGGCTGTGATTTGCGCGGCGGCGTGGGAGTGGGGTAGATTGGCCGGATTCACACCGAGCGGTGCCAAAGTGTTTAGTGTGCTTGTTGCCATGCTTGGAATTGCAATAATCGTATTGACCGAACTATGGATTCTGCCGAAAGACGAGCCCTTTATAGAAATGGCATTTTTCGCCCTGTTCATGGTGCCCGTCATTTTCTGGATGATTGCAGTACCACTTTGGATGAAGCTGCGGCCACATATCACCAACGGATTTTTTCTGGCTGCCATCGGATTTATCGTGTTATTGCCGACCTGGTTGGCTGTTGTCGGACTGCGTGACTCAAGCCCGTCCTTGCTTCTTGCTGTAATGGCAACGGTGTGGATTGCAGATATAGCAGCGTATTTCGTCGGCAAGCGTTTAGGCCGGCGCAAGCTGGCTCCAACCATCAGTCCGGGAAAAACATGGGAAGGCGTCGTCGGCGCGTTGTGCGGCATTATGTTGTACGGCGCAGCCTTGTGTCTGATTTTTTCCGTGAGTTTCTGGGTGATTCCAGGCTTGCTTGTGCTTGTGGTAATGAGTGTCGTGGGTGACTTGTTCGAGTCATTGCTGAAACGACAGGCCGGCCTCAAGGACAGTAGTCACTTGCTGCCCGGTCACGGCGGAGTGCTGGATCGTATCGACGGTTTGACTTCGACTTTGCCGCTTGCATGTTGCGCGATCTACTTTTTTCCCGGCCTCGGTATTCTGAATCTGCTGCAGCTATGAGTTCCCTCAAAAACATCACCATTCTCGGCTCCACCGGCACCATAGGTGTAAACACGCTGGACGTGATCGCGCGCCATCCACAGCGTTATCGCGCTTATGCTCTCACCGCGCATACACGCATAGAGCCCTTGCTGGAACAGTGTCGCCATTTCAACCCTGTCTATGCCGTGGTAGGTGATGAAGCCGCTGCCGAGACGCTTGTCAGACAACTCAAAAACGAAAATCTGGAAACGCAGGTATTGTGCGGCGCAGAGGCGTTGGAGAAAGTGGTTTCCCTGCCTGAAGTGGATGCCGTGATGGCGGCCATTGTCGGCGCAGCGGGCTTGCGACCTGCGCTTGCGGCGGCGCGCGCGGGCAAGCGTGTATTGCTTGCCAACAAGGAAACCCTGGTGATGTCGGGCAAGTTGTTTATGGATGCCGTACGACAGAACGGCGCGACTTTGCTGCCCATAGACAGCGAGCACAATGCGATTTTTCAGGTGATGCCGCATGATATCGGGCGCGGATTGGAACAGTCCGGCGTCAGCAAAATTTTACTCACAGCCTCGGGGGGACCATTTCGCAAATGCACGACGGAAGAGCTTGCGCGTGTTACCCCTGCGCAAGCGTTGAACCACCCCAACTGGGTCATGGGGCCCAAAATCACGATAGACTCCGCCACATTGATGAACAAGGGGCTGGAAGTTATCGAAGCGCATTGGCTGTTCGACGCCACACCGGAGCAGATCGAAGTCGTGATCCATCCGCAAAGCGTGATTCATTCCATGGTGGAATACATAGACGGCTCAGTACTTGCGCAACTTGGCAATCCCGATATGCGCACACCGATTGCCTATGCACTGGCGTGGCCGGAACGCATTCCGAGCGGTGTGGAATCGCTCGACTTGTTCAAAGTCGCGCGGCTTGATTTTGAAGTGCCGGATATGCACCGCTTTCCGTGTCTGCGTCTCGCGTTTGAGGCATTGCGGCGCGGCGGCACTGCGCCTGCAATTTTGAATGCCGCCAATGAAATTGCCGTGCAGGCTTTCCTCGGCAACCGCATCGGTTTCACGGATATTCCGCGCTTGATAGAGGAAACCTTGTCTGTGATGGCGATTGCCGAGGCGGCAAATCTGGAAGATCTGGTCGCTGCCGATCAAGCCGCACGACGCAAGGCAGAAAGCTGGGTGGAGGCCAAAGCCGCATGACCACCTTGCTCGCATTTCTGGTCACGCTGGGCGTGCTCATTACCATACACGAGTACGGCCACTATCGCGTGGCGCGACTCTGTGGCGTGAAGGTGCTGCAATTTTCAATCGGTTTTGGCCGTGCGCTCTACACACGCAAAACAGGCAAGGACGGCACGGAGTTCATACTTGCGGCGTTTCCGCTCGGCGGTTATGTGCGCATGCTGGATGAACGCGAAGCGCCGGTACCGGAGCATGAATTGCATCGTGCGTTCAATCGTCAGGCGATCTGGAAACGCATGCTGGTCGTGCTCGCGGGGCCAATCGCCAATTTGACGCTTGCGGTGGCGCTTTACTGGCTGTTGTTCATGGTGGGTGTGAGCGGTATCAAACCCGTGGTGGGCGAGATTGCGCCCGATACGGCAGCGGCGAAAGCCGGCATGGTAGCGGGTGAAACTGTGCGCGCAATCGGCAGTGAGCCGGTCAATTCATGGCAGGATATGCGCTGGGAAGTGCTGCGGCAATCGCTCAAGAGCGGAGCAGTGGAAGTTGTGACGGACGGTGGCAGATACCAACTGGATGTTTCCTCCTTGTTGCATGACGATCCGACGCGCGACTTGTTTGATCAACTGGGTTTGAAGCAGTATTTGCCCGCGATACCCGCTGAAGTCGGTGAAGTGATCGCGGGCAGCCCCGCAGATAAAGGCGGACTGAAGAAGGGCGATAAAATCACGGCGGTCGGCGATTCCCCGATTGCGGAATGGGTGGAGTTTTTCAATATTGTGCGCGCCCATCCCGGCCAGCCGCTGGTAATCAAGATAGAGCGCGATGGTCAGTCGCTCGCATTGGCAATTACCCCGGAATCCGTCCAGGAAGGCGGCAAAATCATGGGCCGCATCGGCGCGGGTGTGGAAAGCATGTCTGAGGGCAAGGCTGAAAAACTGCTGGCCGCGCACGGCCTTTTGGTCGAAACCCGCTACGCGCCTGGTTCCGCGCTGATTCATGCGCTGGATAAAAGCTGGGAAATGTCGGTATTCAGCCTGAAGATGATGTGGCGCATGGTGACGGGTGTGGCTTCCTGGAAAGGCATCGGCGGCCCGATCACGATTGCGGATATTGCCGGAAAGAGCGCGCAAGCCGGATGGAAGGTGTTTTTTGGTACATTGGCATTCATCAGCCTCAGTCTGGGAATCTTGAATTTACTGCCCATTCCGGTTTTGGACGGCGGCCATTTGATGTATTATATGATCGAATTTTTGAAGGGCAGTCCGGTTTCGGAACGTGCCATGGAAATCGGACAGAAAACTGGATTTGCGTTATTGGGGCTGCTGATGATATTTGCCCTGTATAACGATATCAACCGACTCATCACAGGCTTCCATTAATGAAAATCAAGCTCCTTATCTGCGTTTTGTTGCCGATACTCGGTCTGTATGCGGCATGCGCGCAGGCGATGGAACCGTTTGTCGTCAAGGATATTCGCGTGGAAGGTTTGCAGCGCACCGAACCCGGCACGGTATTCAACTATCTGCCGGTCAAGGTGGGCGAGACCATGACCGACCAGCGTGCGGCGCAGGCGATCAAGGCCTTGTACTCTACCGGGTTTTTCAAGGACGTGCGGCTGGAGCAGGAAGGCGACGTGCTGGTGGTGACGGTGCAGGAGCGTCCCGCGATTGCACAGATTGATTTCAGCGGCAACAAATCCTTCCCGAGCGACAAGATGAAGGAAGGACTGAAGCAGATCGGCCTCGCCGAAGGCATGATTTTTGACCGTTCCATGTTAGACAAAGCCGAGCAGGAAATTAAACGTCAATATCTCAGCCAGGGCAAATACAGCGCGACCGTAAAAACCATCATCAACCCGCTCGAGCGCAATCGCGTTTCGGTGCGTTTCGAGATTGTGGAAGGCATAGTCGCCAAGATACGCAACATCAACATCGTCGGCAATCAGGTGTTCGACGACAAAACCCTGCTGGAAGAATTCAAGCTGACCACGCCCAACTGGCTGAGCTGGTGGACCAAGGACGACCAATACTCCAAACAGGCGCTGACCGCCGATCTGGAGGCGCTGCGTTCGTTTTACATGAATCGGGGATATCTGGAATTCAACGTTGAGTCCACACAGGTTTCGATCACACCGGACAAGCGCGATATTTACATCACGATCAATGTCAGCGAAGGCGAAAAATACACGGTCACGGATGTCAAAATGGCCGGTGAAACCCTGGTGCCCGAGGATGAGTTGCGCCAATTGATTGCCGTGCAGCCGGGTGAGGTGTTCAACCGCGAAAAACTGACCGAGACCAGCAAGGCGATCGGCGATCGGCTCGGCAACGACGGCTATGCCTTCGCCAATGTGAATGCCGTGCCGGAGATGGACAAGGAAAAACACACGGTCGCGTTTACCTTCTTTGTTGATCCGGGTCGCCGAGTGTATGTGCGCCGCATCAACCTGACAGGCAACACGCGCACACGCGATGAAGTGCTGCGCCGCGAAATGCGGCAGATGGAAGCCGGCTGGTACGCGGCAGACAAGATCAATCGCTCCAAGGAGCGCCTCAATCGTCTTAACTACTTTGAAGAAGTCAATGTCGAAACTCCGGCAGTTCCCGGCACGGCCGATCAGGTTGACGTGAACATCGACGTGACCGAAAAATCGACTGGCAGCATCATGTTCGGCGCAGGCTTGTCGAGCTCGGAAGGCGTGGTGCTGGGCGTCACCGTGAGCCAGGCCAACTTTCTGGGTACCGGCAACAGTGTGGTCGCACAGGTGAACACCGGCAAGGTGAACACCACATACTCGATGTCCTACACCGACCCTTACTTCACCACCGACGGCATCAGCCGCGGCTTCAACGTCTATCGCAGGGATGTGGACGCGAGCTCGCTCAGCATCGGTGATTACGGTACTTCTTCCTATGGCATAGGCATGAACTTCGGCATTCCGCTCAATGAGCGGGACATGTTCAGCACAGGCCTCACACTGGATTACACCAGCATTGACCTCAATTCCAACAGCCCGGATAGGTACAAAAAATATTGCGGAAGCAATACTGGTTGCGATAACACAACCTTGCAACTGAACGCCGGCTGGGCGCACGATACGCGCGACAACATCCAGTTTCCGAACAAGGGTGTGCTGCAACGACTGACCGGTGAAGTCGGTTTGCCGGGGCTGGATCAGGAATACTACAAGCTCAATTACCAGCACACCTGGTACAAGGATTTCACCAAGAGCATGACGCTGATGCTGAACGGCGAAGCAGGTTATGCCAATAGCTATGGCAGCAACGAATTTCCGTTCTTCAAGAATTTCTATGCGGGCGGCGTGAGCTCCGTGCGCGGCTTCAAAACCAGTTCGCTCGGTCCGCACGATGTTGATTCGGTCACGGGCGACGATTACGCGGTGGGTGGCACCAAACGTGTGGTTACGAGCGCCGAATTATTCTTTCCGGTGCCACTCATCAAGGATTCCCGCCAATTCCGCCTGAGTGCCTTCCTTGATGCGGGTTCGGTCTGGGGTGAAACCGGTTCCACGGCTTCGAATATTCCCGGGACGTGCTCCGGCGCCGGCGATTGTTTGCGTTACTCCACGGGTGTTGGCGTGAGCTGGTTTTCCCCATTTGGCCCGATCAAGCTTGTGCTGGCCAAGCCGCTTAACGAGAAATCGGGTGATGATACGGAAATGCTGCAATTCCAGTTGGGATCGCAATTTTAATGAGTCATGTTGAGATGCAAGAGTCTAAAGTCAGGAGAAATCAATTGAATAAACTGTTGAAATTTTTATTGGCAAGCTGTTTTTCGCTGGCTGCAATTACTGCGACTGCGGCGCCCGCTGATCTGAAAGTGGGTTATGTGCAGGTGGACAAGATTTTGCAAGAGGCTCCGCAAACCATAGAGAGCGGGAAAAAACTGGAAGCCGAATTCAAGCCGCGCACGCAGGAACTGGAGCGCATGCAAAAGCAGATTCAGGATCAGCAAGCCGCGCTGGACAAAGACGGACTGACCTTGTCCGAAACCGACCGCCGCAATCGCGAGCGCGATATCGCCAACAATAATCTGGAATTCCAGCGCAAGCAGCGTGAGCTGCGCGAAGATATCAACCTGCGCAAGAACGAAGAACTTTCCTCGTTGCAGGATCGCATCAACAAGGCGGTAACCTCGGTGGCGGAGAGCGAAGGCTATGATCTGGTGGTCTATGGCGGCGTTGCTTACGCCAGCAAGAAAGTGGACATCACCGACAAGGTGCTGAAAGCACTCGGCAAGAAATAATTTATTGCGACTGCCATGCGTGTCAGCTATTCCCTGCGCGAAATCGCGGAACAGCTTGGAGGTCAGGTTCTGGGTGATGGCGAAGTGCTTGTTTCCCGCATGGCTTCGCTTGCGAATGCCCGGCCGGGCGATTTGAGCTTTCTCGCGGATTCGAAATATCGCGCGCTGCTGGAAACGACGCGCGCTTCCGCCGTCATTGTTGACGCTACCGCCGATACCCGTCTGCCGCGCATTGTAACTGACAACCCGTATGCTTATTTCGCGCGGGTTTCAGCTTTGCTGAACCCTGTGGCAACGGCGGCTCCCGGAAAACATCCGACCGCAGTAATCGCCGACACAGCCATAGTGGCGGAATCCGCATCCATAGGCGCGCATGCCGTTATCGGACGCGATGCGCGCATAGGTGAGCACGCCGTCATAGGCGCAGGCTCGGTGATCGGTGACGGCACAAGCATAGGCGACAACAGCGTATTGCACGCCAATGTCACGGTGTATCACGACTGCGAAATCGGTGCGGATTGCGTGCTCAGTTCCGGTGTGGTGATCGGCGCAGACGGTTTCGGCTATGCGGAAGACGGCGGACGCTGGGTCAAGATTCCGCAAGTAGGGCGGGTGCTTATCGGTGACCGGGTGGAAATCGGTGCGCATACCACCATAGATCGTGGCGCATTGGATGATACGGTGATTGAGGAAGGCGTCAAGCTGGATAACCTCATACAAATCGCTCACAATTGCAGGATAGGCGCGCATACCGTGGTTGCAGGCTGTGTTGGCATCGCGGGTAGCGCCCGCATAGGTCGGCATTGCCGCATAGGCGGAGCGGCCATGATACTGGGCCATCTCGATATTGCGGATGGCGTTACTATTTCTCCGGGGAGCATGATTACCCGTTCGCTGGGAAAGGCGGATACCTATACTGCGCTGATGCCTTTCCAGTCACATGCCAAATGGCTGAAAATGGCGGCGCATCTTCGTCGTCTTGGCGAGCTGGTCGATCATGTTGCCCAGCTTGAAAATGAGATTGAGGCCTTGAAAAAGGAAAAACAATGAACACCATCAGCATGGATATCAACGAGATACTGGAATATCTGCCCCATCGTTACCCTTTTTTGTTGCTGGATCGCGTGGTTTCGCTGAAAGTGGAAAAGGAAATCGTTGCGCTCAAGAACATCACGATCAACGAGCCGTTTTTCCCCGGCCATTTTCCCCATTATCCGGTGATGCCTGGCGTGCTGATTGTGGAGGCAATGGCACAGGCAGCGGCTATTTTGTCGTTCAAGACCATGGGACTCAAACCTTCCGATGATTCGGTCTATTATTTCGCGGGCATTGATAGCGCGCGCTTCAAAAAACCGGTGTTTCCGGGCGACCAATTGATGCTCAAGGTCAAGATGGAGCGTATTATGCGCGGCATAGGAAAATACACCGGCCAGGCGCTGGTAAATGACGAGGTTGTCGCGGAAGCGAGCCTGCTTTGCACGCTGAAAGTCGTCAAGTGATCCATCAAAGTGCGATTATTGACCCCAAGGCTGAAATTGCCCCGGATGCGGAAATCGGCGCATTCTCCATCATAGGCGCGGGCGCGCGCATCGGCAGCGGTACGCGCATCGGCCATCATGTCGTGATTCAGGGCGATACCACGATAGGTCGCGATAATCGCATTTTCCATTTCTGCTCACTTGGCGAAGAACCGCAGGATAAAAAATACAAGGGCGAGCCGACCGCGCTGGAAATCGGCGACGGCAACACCATACGCGAATATTGCACTTTCAGCCGCGGCACGATACAAGACGGTGGCGTGACTCGCATCGGCAATGACAACTGGATCATGGCCTATTCGCACATCGCCCACGATTGCCAGGTCGGCAGCCACACCATCATCGCAAACAGCTCAGCACTCGCGGGGCATGTGGTCGTGCATGATCATGCCGTACTCGGCGGCTCCACGCTGGTACACCAATTCTGCAAAATCGGCGCGCATGTAATGACGGCGGGTGGCACCGTGCTGTTCAAGGATGTTCCGCCCTACGTGACTGTTGGTGGCGGCGTTCATGCTGAACCGCATGGCATCAATGCAGAAGGACTCAAACGCCGCGGCTTTTCAGCCGAGACCATTGCAGAAATCAAACGCGCCTACAAGACGCTCTACAAATCGAATCTGACTCTGGAAGAAGCCAAAATCGAACTGGCTGAACAGCGCAAAACCTGCCCGGAAATCGGCTTGTTCCTCGATTTTCTTGACACCTCCACACGCGGCATCGTCCGCTGATTTCGCATGACTGTGATCGGAATTGTGGCAGGCGAAGCTTCCGGCGACCTGCTGGGCAGTCATTTGATACGCGCGCTTAAACAGCATCGCCCCGATCTTCAATTTGTCGGCATCGCCGGCCCGAAGATGCAGATGGAAGGCGCGGTTTCGCTGTTTCCTATGGAGAGGCTCGCCGTACGCGGACTGTTTGAAGTACTCAAACATCTATTCGGCATATTGCGCATACGGCGCGGTTTGCTCGCGCATTTCAAACATCATCCACCCGATCTTTTTATCGGCATAGACGCGCCCGATTTCAATCTCGGGCTGGAACGCAAGCTCAAAGACATGGGCATCCCGACCGTGCACTATGTCAGCCCTTCAATCTGGGCATGGCGCAGAGGGCGCATCAAAAAAATCAAACGCGCGGTATCCCGCATCCTTGTGTTGTTTCCGTTTGAAGCGCCGCTTTACGAACAGGCCAGTGTGCCGGTCACCTACGTGGGCCATCCGCTCGCAGATGAATTTCCCATGCAACCGGATCCGCTGCGAGCGCGCAAGGAGCTTGGTCTTGCGCCTGACGAGCCAGTATTTGCCCTGCTGCCGGGGAGTCGTCAAGGCGAGCTGGATTCTCTCGCAGACCTGTTCGTGCAGAGCGCGCTGCTGATCTGGCAACAAATGCCGGAAGCATGTTTTCTCGTGCCGGTCGTTTCGCAGGAAACGCGCCGGAAATTTGAAGCGACACTGACAAAACACCAGGCGGAGCAACTTCCTGTCCGGATTTTATCCGGCCAATCGCATCTTGCGATGGAGGCCGCCGATGCTGTCATTGTTGCATCTGGCACCGCCACGCTGGAAGCGGCGCTGCTGAAAAAACCCATGCTCATCACCTACCGCATCTCATCACTAAGCTGGTGGCTGCTAAAACGCATGATACATGTGCCCTATGTCGGGCTACCCAACATACTCGCAGGGAAGCTCGTCGTTCCGGAATTATTGCAAGATGACGCGACGCCGGAAAAGGTAGCGGAAACCGTGCTTCGTCTGCTCACTGATAAAAGTGTCGCGGCGGAAATGCGGAGTGAGTTTGAGAAAATTCATGCGACCTTGCGCCAGAATACCGCCGAAAAAGCCGCGCAAGCGGTTCTGGAAATGCTGAAGTGAAACTCGTGTGCGGCGTTGATGAAGCGGGCAGGGGGGCATTGGCCGGAGCGGTGTATGCAGCCGCAGTGATTCTTGATCCTGCTAACCCCATTGCGGGCATTGCCGACTCCAAAACCCTGTCGGAAAAAAAGCGCGATGCGCTGGCCGCAGCCATCAAACAAAATGCGCTCGCATGGTGTATCGCTGCCGCCAGCGTGGAGGAAATAGATCGCCTCAATATTCTGCAAGCCACGCTGCTCGCAATGAAACGCGCCGTGGAAGGTTTGCAACACGCGCCGCATGAAGTTCTGGTTGATGGATTGCATTGCCCGGATGTTGCCTTTCCGACGCAAGCCGTGGTGAAAGGCGACGGCAAGGTGTTGGAGATCGGCGCTGCTTCCATCCTCGCCAAGACCGCGCGTGACGAAGAAATGCGTCGCCTCGACCGGGAATATCCCCATTACGCTTTTGCGCGTCATAAAGGCTATCCTACGGCGGAACACCTCGCCTTGCTGGAACAATATGGCGCATGCGCCGTGCATAGACGCAGCTACGCGCCGGTCGGGAAGGTGTTGATGGCGGGAGAAACAAGATGAACGGGAAGATCAAACTACAACTGGTTGCGTTGGCTGTTTGTTTGCTGCTGCCATTTTAAAGAGGATCCAATGAACTCTTGCCGACTGTATCTATTTTTTCTGTTGCAAACTCTGGCTTTCCCCGCGCTTGCGATGGAGGCTGATTGGTTGATCGTGAGCCGCTCGGAAAATATTGCTGCGGGGCAGGATATCGAGTTGCAGGTGATCCGCCCTGCGGATACATCAGCGTGGCCTGAAACGCTGGAACTGCGGCTCATCTCCGGCAACGGGTCTGAATCCCGTATCGCCTTGCAGCCAGATACCGATACTAGTTCCGATACGATGCGCCGCGCCTATTCCGGCAAGCTATCCGTTCCGTTACAGGGAGTGGTGCGTGCCGAACTCGCAAACATGCCTTCCAACCGGCTTGCGCTGGTCGCCGAAGAGCCGCAAACCAGCGATCAGCCATCACCGTCCACAAGCGAGGCTGTTGCTGCCTCGCATCAAGAAGAGGAAACCGCGACGCAAGCCGACATGGGTGAAGACAATCGCTTACCTGCGCTTACCGTCAACGAGCCCATGTATTTTCTCCTGGGAAAAGATGGCGAGGCGCGCTTTCAACTGAGTTTCAAGTACCGCATATTTTCGCCAGAAAGCTCGACAGTCGAGCTCGCGCCTTTTCGTCGAGGTTTGTATTTCGCCTACACGCAAAATTCGTTCTGGGAGCTTGGCGAAGATTCCAAACCATTTCGCGATACAAGCTATCGCCCGTCGCTGTTCTGGCAGGATCGCATCACCGGGCCAGCCTGGTTTCCCCAAACCTGGAAAGCGGGTTTCGAGCACGAATCCAACGGCAAGGATGGCGAAGATTCACGTAGCATGAATACCCTGTTTTTCGAGCCGCGCTGGCAATATGAATTTGCCGATGGCAGTCTGCTGAGCTTCAATCCGCGCATTCGATCCTATATCGAAAAGAAGGAAAATCCGGATATTCAGCATTACCGTGGTTATGTGAACTGGCGCGCGCAGTACGGCTGGGAGGATAGCTGGAAATTTGCGCTCAATTATGTGCAGGGAACGGAAGGGTATGCTGCGGCGCAACTTGATGCTTCCTATCCGATCGGAACCAACATCTTTTCCAATATCGGCAGTTTTATCCATTTCCAGTATTTCAGCGGCTATGGCGAAACTCTGCTCGAATACAACAAACGCAAGTCCGATCAATTCCGTATCGGTATTTCCATCGTGCGCTAAACATGCAGATTTCAACACGATGCTTGCATCAATGAAGCAGCCATCTTCTCCCGTGAATCCACCGCCGGCCATTTTTCTCATGGGGCCGACCGCAAGCGGCAAGACGGGACTTGCCATCGCGTTGGCGCGGCATTTTCCTGTCGAGATTATCAGCGTGGATTCGGCGCTTGTTTATCGTGACATGAATATCGGCACCGCCAAGCCGGATGCGGCGACACTCGCGCGCATACCGCATCATTTGATAGACATACTCTCACCGGAAGCATCGTATTCTGCCGCGCAGTTTCGCGCTGATGCGCTAGCTCTTATGGCCGACATCACCCAGCGTGGAAAAATGCCATTGCTGGTCGGCGGGACGATGCTGTATTTCAAAACGCTGGAAGGCGGCATCAGCGAATTGCCTCAAGCCGATCCTGCGGTACGGCGGCAACTGGAAGCGGATGCCGCGCAACATGGCTGGCCTGCGCTGCATCAACGCCTCGCTGAAATCGATCCCACCACAGCGGCGCGGCTGGAACCCGGCGATACGCAGCGCGTTCAACGCGCGCTGGAAGTCTATCTTGTGTCCGGCAAGCCGTTGTCGGCGTACTTTGTGGAAGATCAGAAATCCAGGCTTCCGTACAGCTTGCTCAAGCTTGCTTTGCTGCCTTTCGACCGCGCCGTGCTGCATGAGCGCATCGCGCATCGTTTCGATCTTATGCTGGAACAAGGTCTGGTTGATGAACTGAGCAGTTTGCGTCGTCGCTACAAACTTTATCCCGAATTGCCAGCCATGAAATGCGTGGGCTATCGGCAGGCGTGGCAATACCTCGAAGGCGAGATGGATGAATCCGCTTTGCGCGAAACCGGAATCGCGGCCACTCGTCAACTCGCAAAACGCCAGTTGACCTGGCTGCGCAGTATGGACGAACTGACGGAGCTGGATTGTTTGAGCAGCGAATTGGCCGAAAAAGCGTCTGTGGCGGTTGGCAATTTTCTTCGTGTCGCATAGAAGCTGATTGCAAAACCGCCACTTCGTATTGAATTCATGAGTATTGTAAAAAATTCAGCAACAAAACATCCGTCAGTGGCGACCTTCGGCTTGCTGTTCGGCGCGACCGTATGGGGGATGATCTGGTATCCCTATCGCCTGTTGGAGCAAGCAGGAGTCTCCGGCGCGCACGCGAGTTTTTTGACCTATGCGATCGCGCTGCTTATCGGTTTGGTGATTTTCGCGCGGCACTGGCGCGAGCTGGGGCGTGACCCGCTAACCGTGCTTGTGCTCGCGCTGGCTGCCGGATGGTGCAATCTCGCCTATGTGCTGGCGGTGATCGACGGCGAAGTGGTGCGCATCATGCTGCTGTTTTATCTTTCGCCGCTTTGGACCTTGCTGCTCGCGCGTATTTTGTTGCATGAACGCGCAGGAAAGCGCGGCACGCTGGTCATTATCTCCTCGCTGTGCGGCGCATTCATCATGCTGTGGGAGCCCGCGCACGGATTTCCGCTGCCGCGCAGCATCGCGGAATGGCTGGCGCTGTCGTCGGGCGCCGCATTTGCCGTGACCAATGTGCTGACGCGTCGCGCCACGCATCTTTCGCTCGCGCAAAAATCCGTCGCAGTCTGGGGTGGTGTGGCGGTGCTGGGATTGGTATTTTTGCTGTTTTCGGATCAGCCCGTCATCAGCATTTCCTCCGGTCACTGGTGGCTGATGCTGCTCATGGGCGTGGTACTGCTGGTTACCACGCTGCTCGTACAATATGGCGTCACGCATACACTGGCAACGCGCGCGGCGGTGATTTTTCTGTTCGAACTGGTCGTCGCCACGCTATTCGCATGGATGATGGCGAATGAAACACCGAGTATGCGCGAGCTCATAGGCGGCACGATGATAGTCGCCGCCACGCTTTTTAGCGCCGCGCCGAAAAATACGCAGACGTGAACTTTTTTCATAGTAAAAGATACAGATACCCGATATTATTATTACGGGTAATACCCAAAAGCGATAAAAAGGGAGCTGAAATTGAAGGTGAAATCCGCGCTGCTATCTCTTGCACTGTTCTGCGCCACGGGCGCGGCGCAGGCTGCTCCCGGTATATTGTCCGCCATCGAAAGCGAAGATCTCAAACCCGTGCCCGAAGCTGTCAGTCTGGCCATCGGCAAACAGGCAGGCGAGTGCCAGTTGCAAGGCGAAAAAATCGCCTTGTCACCAAATAGAAAAATCACCACATGGTTTGTCACTACGGCGGATGCCTGTGACTGGGGTGCGGCAAATGGCCCCATCTGGCTGGTCGCCGAGCGCGAAGCAAGCAAGCCGGTCGTGATACTCAGCACAGGTGGAGCCGCCGTGAGGATCGTCAACAACCAGAACAGCGATTTCCCGGACATTGCCATTGCGGGTGGCTCCGCCGGAGACAACGACAAAAATGCCATCTATTCTTTTAACGGGAAAAAGTACGTCAAGAAATGAGCCGAATGCTATGCAACGCCTGATTATCCCCGGAGTAGTGGAACTAACCGCGCTTGATATGGCGACTTCCGCGCGACTTTTTCTGATCGGATCGCTGCCGGAAAATGAAACCGTGTGGGGCGATATAGAGGTAAGCGTGATCAGCGATGATTCGGCAGCCATCACGCCGCAACAATCCACGCGCATCGCCGAAGTGCTGGCCGCCCATGCGCATATTTTGAATCTCGCCGCGGAGTTTGTTTCCATCAGCTCGGGTGTATCGCTGGAATTGCTGCAACTGGGGCTGCCTGCGTTCAGCTTTTATCGCGATACGGAGCACTCCCCACTTGAAATGACCGTGCATTTTCAAGCGTGTGTGCTCTGCCCGGAGGCGGGGATCGTGGTTGATTTTGAGGGCGACATCCCTTTTGGCTGGTCAGATGTGATGGATGTCGAGGATTATTCATAGAGACGGGTTTCAGCCCCGTCGTGCCTCATTGTCCGGGCTCTGCAACAGAAAAAGATAGTGGCGGCAAATTTTGTTCATGTCGCTGCCACATTTGCCGATATGCGGTTTCAAGATTGCACGTGAAGCGCGGCGTATCGAATAACGGCGCATGCGAGCGCCCTGTGATCAGGCGTTCGCGCAAAGCGGTCAGCCGCGCCGAGTTGGCGGCAAGCTGGATCGCGACAGATTCATATTCCTCGTAGCTATGCGTGACAAGTTCCGGCAATCCCGCCGCTTGCAGCAAGCTGGCCGCGACGCGAGAGGTGAAGGTCGCGCCGAGCATGGTCAGCAGCGGCAATCCCGCCCACAGCGCGTCACTGGCCGAGGTATGCGCGTTATAGGGCGCGGTGTCAAGAAAAAGATCGGCGCAACGATGCCGCGCGATGTGTTCCGCCTGTGTCGTTCGTGGCGCGAAAATGATCCGGTCGGGGTGGACACCACGCGCCTCGGCCTCACGTCGCAGATTGGCTTTTGCCCAAGCATTGCATTCCAGCAGCCACAGCACGCTATGCGGAATTTCTGAAATAATTTTCATCCAACTATCAAATAGTTGTGGCGTAATCTTAAAGTTTTGGTTGAAACAACAAAATACAGTTTTATCCTTGGGTAGGCCGCATGAAATACGTGTTGGCGTGGGCGCGTCGGGGCGTGTGTGATTATTCGGCTGGTAGCAATCCGGCAGCCAGGCGAATTGCTCGCTGTAGTGCGCAGCTTCGCTTTCGGGCGTGATGGTGTGATCCGTGAGCAGATAATCCGCGAACGGCGCGCCCAGCGTGCCCGGAAAACCCAGCCAGTTGACCTGCACCGGCGCGGGTCGGAGCGCCAAAATCGCGCTGCGGCTGTGGTGCGTGTAGCCAGTCAAATCCACGAGAATATCAATATGATCGTCAAAAATTCGCTGCGCGGCCTGTTGCAGTGAAAGCGGGCGGATGTCGCGAAAATGGTCGAAAGCGTGTTCCCAGCGTTTGCGCGTGTCGCTTTTATCATCCGCGCCGCAGGAGTAGCCAAAAATCTCGAAACCTTGCCGGTCATGCAGTTCCATGAGCTCCAGCGCGAGTGTGGCCAAAGGATGTTCGCGGAAATCCGCCGAAAGATAGCCAATGCGCAGACGTGAATTGGCTTTGCGCGCGCGCAAGGCGGAAAGCCGCTCCGGCACGGGTTCCAAGCCTTTGAAACGGTTTTTTACCCAATGTTTGCTGCATAGCTGCTGCTCGGCGGCAGTCGTGCCGGGGAGCGACAGAAACGCAAACGGCGCAATCTCTGCCTGCGGTTCTTCGCGCACGAGGCGGCGAATTTCCACGATTTGCTCATCCCAATCCCGCCAGTCGCAAATATGCTGGCGCTGATGCAGCAAATGCATGCGCGCATGATGCAAACGCGGATTGAGTTTTAGCGCGGTTTGATAACAGGCGATGGCCTCATCGAGTTGCCCAAGCTCACGCAACACATTACCGAGATTGTTGTGGCAATCCGCATCGCTCGGATCAATTTGCAGCGCCGCGCGATAACTTGCTGCGGCCTGTTGCGGCCTGCCCAATTCACGCAGCGCGTTGCCCAGATTGTAATGCGCGGCAAGCTGGCCGGGATCCGCCTTCAACGAAGCCGCAAACTGCGAAGCAGCCTCCTCAAAGCGCCCCAGCGCGAACAGCGCATTGCCGAGTTGCAGCAAAATCTGCGGGTGGCCGGGCGCGAGCTTGAGCGCGGTTTTGAAAGTCTCCAGCGCAAGATCGGGATTATCCTGTAATTGCAGATTGCCCAGCTCGTAACGCAATGCAGGATTGCGCGGATCGCGTTTGATGGCTTGTTGCAGTTGCTGGCACTGTGGAGATGGCATGGACAGATTCTACATGACTCCCGTTTATGGTTGAGTTCCCACCCGTGCTCCAACCAGCCGCCTGAGCCCGCGTTCACGCAGCAAAAACCGGTTGGGATCAAGTGCGCGGGCGAGGGTGGCATCCATGGGCAGGGGTTCGTTTTCAAGCATGGCGGCGATGAATTCGGCGCAGAGCGGGGCGGTCAGCATACCTTTGGAACCGTGCGCAATATTGACGTGCAAGCCTTCCAGCCACGGTAAATCACTTGGCGATTTGCGGCTGCCGATCTCATAGCGTTCCGCGAGCAGCGTTGCATCCAGCAGCGGTCCGGCCATGGGCAGATAATCGGGTGACGCGCAGCGCAACGAAACACGTCCGTTGAGCCTGGATGGATCAAGCTCTTTCCCGCCCAAGCCATCGTGCAGCGCAGGCGAAAGCGCGCGCAGCATGGCAAGGTTGCGCGCGTGATCTTGCGGGCGCAGCGCGAGATCGGCATCGTCGGGCGAAAACGAAGCGCCGACGCAATGGCTGCCTTCCCGCGCCGGGCTGATATAGCCTTCGGTGCAAACTACGGCTTTGAGCCGGCGGCTGGTTTCCGTCGCGGGGATTTGTGTGATCTGTCCGCGCACGGGTTCCAGTGGCAGATGCGGCGCGAAGCGCAGACTGTCATTGGCCGTGCAAATGATGACGACTGGCGCGACGGCAACGATGCCATTGTGATCACATACCTGCCAGCCGTCACATTTTTTTTCCAGTGCGAGCGGTTCGCATGAAAACTTTTTCCGGATTGCCGGATGATTTGCCAGCGCGTCGCATAGTGCGGGCGGATGTAACCACGCGCCATCTGGAAACCACAGTCCGCCGTGCGGCATTTCCAATCCGGTTAATTCACCGGCCTCGGCAGCGGTGACAGCACACACCAGATATTCGGGCAAGGCGCGCGCGGCGACTTCAGCGCAACGCCGGGCTTCACGGGCGTTGAATGCCTGCTGCAACAGTCCGCAATTATCCCAATCGCGGCCTTTTTCCAGCAGCATTTCCGCGAGGCGCAGCGTGTGCAAAAAACCACCCAACGCAATCCGGCTGAGCGGAATGTCATGGCCGGAAAGACGCGGGTAGAGCACACCCTGCGGATTGCCTGAAGCTTCCTGCGCGAGTGCCGCGTGTCGTTCGATGAGCGTGACTTGCCAACCACGAACAGCCAATGCATGAGCGGAAGATGCGCCCGCGATACCACCACCGATGATGACCGCGTGTTTTTTCGTGGGCGTGCCCAAATCGGGCGAAGTTGAAAACTCTCCGCGCAGCATCTCCCGCTTGCTGCCGTAGCCTTGTGTTTTTTCCACGGCGAATCCGGCGGCCTGCAATCCGCGCCGTACCAAACCCGCGCTTGTGAACGTAGCGAAAGTGCAGCCGGGCGAAGCCAGGCGGGCGATCTCGTGAAAGATTTCCGGTTGCCACAGTTCCGGATTTTTTGCGGGCGAAAATCCGTCGAGAAACCACGCATCCACGCCGGCCTTGAGTTGTGGCAAGGTCGCGCGCGCATCGCCGATCAGCAATGTCAACGTAACGCGCCCGCCGTCGAATACCAGTTGCTGCCAGCCGGGAACAATGCGGTGATAACGCGCAGTGAGCATCCGGGAAAATTCCGCGAGTTCCGGCCACATCGCCAATGCGCGTTGCAAATCGTCATGCGCGAGCGGAAATTTCTCCGTGCTTACGAAATGCAGCCGTGCGTGTGCAGGAGCCGTTTCACGCCAAAGCTGCCACGCGCAGAGAAAATTAAGCCCGGTGCCGAAACCGGTTTCAGCAATGGTGAAACGGTCGCGGGCAAGCGACATCCAGCGTTCCTGCAAACGATTACTGCACAGAAAAACGTGGCGCGTTTCGGCAATGCCGGAATCGCGCGAAAAATAAACATCGTCGTACAGCGTGGAAACAGGCTGGCCGTCCTGCCAGTCCAGCAATTTGGGTTGCGCGGTATTCATGGTTGAGGCATATTTTCGCACGATATGCACACTCCCCACGAATCGCCTTCCCCCTGGCTGATCCGCCATGCCCCCTTGATTCCGAAAAACGGGCTTGTGCTTGATCTCGCGTGCGGCAGCGGGCGCAACACGCGCTGGCTGGCGGAGCAGGGCTGGCGCGTATGTTCGGCGGATATCGACGAGGCAGCAATAGCCGGGTTGCGAGATGTTTTGAATGTGCAGGCGATGGTGGCTGATATTGAAAACAATGCGTGGCCGTTCGGAGAGCAAACGTTTGATGGCATTGTGGTGTGCCGCTATCTGCATCGTCCGTTGTTACCCAGACTCGCAGAATCGCTCGCCTCAGGCGGCGTGTTGATTTATGAAACTTTTATGCGCGGGCAGGAGCAATTTGGCCGCCCGAAAAATCCGGATTTTCTGTTGCGCCCCGATGAACTGCGTGAAGTTTATGAAAAAGAACTGACCATCGTTGCTTTTGAGCAAGGCATCATGCAGGGATCGCATCTCGCAATGATGCAACGACTGTGCGCGATTCGGAATGCAGGTTGATTCGCCTCACGCAAGACGCGCATAATGTGCAGTCCATCAATTCATTCCCACATAAAAACTGGTTTCCAAAAAATCATGAAAATTTTTCCTCTGGCCGCAGTTGCGCTGGCCCTCATCCTGCAAGCTTGCAGCCAACAGCCGGTCATGCAAAACGCATCCATAAAAGATTGGCCGAGTTATGGCCGCGACTATTCCAATAATCGTTTTTCACCGCTTACGCAGATCAATCGTGAAAGCGCGGGGCACCTGACTTCGGCCTGGGTGTATCGCAGCGGAGTGAAGGCGACATTTCAGGCCACGCCCATTGTGGTGGATGGCGTGATGTATCTTTCCCTGCCGTTTAACCATGTAGTTGCGCTCGATGCGAAAACCGGCGCTCAACTTTGGCGTTACGAACACAAGCGTCGCGAAGGGTGGAGCATGTGTTGCGGGCCGGGCAATCGCGGTGTTGCGGTGAGTGGCGGCAAGGTTTATATCGGCACTGTGGATGCGCGGTTGATCGCACTCGACGCGAAAACCGGACAGGTGATCTGGGATATCGACGCGGTCAGTGAAAATGTGAACACCGAAGGCATAGATGATTTGCACGCGGATGATCCGCTGAGCCGCGATAAAGTCACAGGCGGCACGGGCGTTGGCATTGCGATGGCGCCGGTCATCTATCAGGGCAAGGTAATCGTGGGCATCACCGGCGTGGGCTATGGTCTGCACATCGACGCACCGCGTGAGGATGCGCCGCTTGGCGCGGTGATCGGCGTGGCGGGGCGCTATGGCCGCCCCGGTTTCCTCGCCGCGTTTGATGCGGAAACCGGCAAGCGGATATGGCAATTCGACACGGTTCCTCCGCAAGGTTGGGAAGGGCAGTTCAGTGCAACCACGCCGGACGGCATTCCTCTCAACCGCGACATTGTCCGTGAAAAAGCCGCACTCGCGCAGTATGAGGATGCATGGCGTTATGGCGGCGGCTCGGCATGGACTACACCGGCGATTGACCCCAAGCTGGGTCTGCTCTATTTCGGCACCGGCAATCCTTCACCGCAAATGGATGATGTTTCGCGCCCTGGTGACAATCTTTATACCGTGTCGCTCGTCGCGCTCGACATTGCCACCGGCAAGCTGCGCTGGCATTACCAGCAGGTGCCGCATGACATCTGGGGCTACGATGTCGCCAGTCCGCCTGTATTATTTGATTTCAAACGCGACGGAAAAACCATTCCCGCCGTTGGTCACGCAAGCAAAACGGGCTGGTTTTATGTGCATGATCGCGCCACCGGCGAGCTGCTGCTGAAATCCGAAGCCTTCGTGCCGCAATCCAATATGTTCACGCATGCCACGTCGCAAGGCACGCGTATTTATCCCGGCGTGTTCGGCGGCGTCAACTGGTCGCCGAGCGCGGTGGATGAGGCGCATCATCTGGCCTTCGTCGCCGCCATGCACATGCCGGTGCGTTACACGTTGCGCGAAACCCCGGCCAGCGGCGACAAACCCGCCATACGCTACACCGTCTCGGAACCGATAGACGAGCCGAAATGGGGATTACTCTCGGCGATTGATCTCGTTACCGGAAAAATCCAGTGGCAGCAAAAAACGCCGGAACCGCTGGTCGGCGGCGTGCTCGCAACCGCAGGTGGCGTGTTGTTCACCGGCGAGGGCAGCGGCAACTTCAACGCCTACGACAGCGCCACCGGCAAACTCTTGTGGCAAGCCAAGGCGGAAGCAGGTGTGAACGCGCCGCCTATAACCTATGAAATCGACGGCGATCAATACGTGGCTGTTGCCGCCGGAGGCAACGCGATCTGGGGTTACAAGCAAGGCGACTATGTGCTCGTCTTCAAACTCGACAAGGCCGAAAAATGAAATTTTTTCTGACCGCATTCGCCACGCTGCTCCTGGGCGCGAGCTTCACCGCATCCGCCGCCGTTACCGGCAAAGAACTGCTCAATCGTTGCACCGCTGCCGAAAAGTCGGTGGACAGCAAGGATGAACTCACTAGCGAAGAAGCCTTGGACGGAATGTGGTGCATGGGCTACATGTCCGGCCTGCTCGACGGTTTCAGCGTCAACGATTACACCGTGGGCGGCGCCAAAGTCATGTGCGTGCCGGAAGAGGGGCTGACGCGCACGCAAGCCCTGCGTATCGTCAACAAATGGTTCCGCGAGAACCCGGATGCGCTTTCCAAAAATGGCCGAAGAGGCGCGTTGCTTGCGCTGGCAAGCGCGTATCCGTGCAAGTAAAAGATGCATTCACGCTTGAGTGAAATGAAAAAGCCGATTCATCGAATCGGCTTTTCGTAATATGGCGTCCCCACGGGGATTCGAACCCCGGTACTCACCGTGAAAGGGTGATGTCCTAGGCCTCTAGACGATGGGGACAGGACGTTCTTTTTTGGTGGAGGTAAGCGGGATCGAACCGCTGACCTCTTGCATGCCATGCAAGCGCTCTCCCAGCTGAGCTATACCCCCGAAAAAGAGTGCGCATCATAAAGAGATGGGGGCGAATTGTCAACGCTTTTCACGCTGCAAGCAAAACCTTCTCACCTCGTAATTTCCGCATATTTTTAGCGGGAATCCAATCAGGGTGAGCAGAATATTTTTTCTCCCAACATCGCCAATCGCGCCGCACCGTAGGCGGCTTCGGTGTGGGGCGCAACGCTGATGGTAACCCCTATCGTTCGCTCGCGGATTTTTGTCCACGCGGCGTTATTTGCGCCGCCACCTGCGGTGAGGATGGCGCGTAATGGGGTTGCGCCTAGTTGTTCCAGCAGCCGATAGCCGAGATTTTCGATGCGTGCGAGGCTTTCCAGCAGACCTTGCAGATAGGTTGCGTCATCGTTGGGGCGCGGCTCAAGGCGCGGCGCGAGCGCGGGGTCGTTGATGGGGAAACGTTCGCCGGGGGCAGGCAGGGGATAGTAATCAAGATTGGTGGACTGGTTTGGATTGAGTTGCGAACTCAATGCCGCAAGCCGTTCGCGGCCAAAAATTTGTTCCAGCGTTTTGCCGCCGCAGTTGGAGGCGCCGCCGACCAGCCACATGTTTCCATAACGATGACTATAAATGCCGTGCTTGGGCGATTCAACGCGCGTTCGACTCAGCAATTTCAGCACGAGCGTGGAGCCGAGTGAGGTGACAGCCATGCCGGGTTCGGTTGCGCCACTTGCGAAAAATGCGGCGATGCTGTCGGTAGTTTCGGCGCGTATCACGCAGCTTTCCGGCAGACCGAATAAAGCGGCGGCTTGCGGCGTAATAACTCCCAACTCGCTGCCGGGTTCGCGCACTTGCGGCAGCAATGCGGCGTATTTCGCGTTGCGCATTTCCTCCGGGTACGCAAGTTTTTCCACGTCGTAGCCGAGTTTCAGGCTGTTGCAATAATCGCTCAGGCCGGGTTTTCCATGCAGCAGAAATGCGAGCCAGTCGGCTTGGTGCAGAAAATAACGCGCGGATCGTGCTTCGGGTTGCTGCAAAAACCACAGCAGTTTGGCGAGCGTGGAGGATGTGTTTGCCTGCGTGTAGCGGTTGTCATTGTAGAGAATTGCGGGCAACAAAGGCTGGCCGGTTTCGTCGCATAACAGCGCGGTGCCTGAGGTTCCGCAAAAGGCGAGGGCGGCAATGCGATGACGCAAATCAGCGGGGATGGCGATGATGAGTTGCCGCAATACCTGCTGCCATTCCTGCCAGATGTTTTCGGAAAAGGAAACGCCGGTCTGGAAATGTTCCGCTCCGGCGGAATTGATCAGGCTGATGCGCGCGCCGCTGGTGCCGAAGTCCAGACCGAGAAAAAGCGGTTCACCCGCGAATGTTGGACTGATGCTCAAACTGCGTCAGATCCACGCGCGGAGCCGGTTGCCAGCCGGGTTTGCGGTGCTCGGCCACGACATTGGTGAAGATGCCGCCACGCACGAAGAATTTGGCGGTGAGGCGCATGAATCTTGGCTGCGTCGCAGCGACGAGATCATCAAGAATGCGGTTGGTGACGTCTTCGTGGAACGCACCTTCGTCACGGAACGACCAAATATAGAGTTTGAGGCTTTTCAGCTCCACGCATTTTTGGTCGGGAACGTAGTCGAGATACAGGGTCGCGAAGTCGGGTTGGCCGGTTTTTGGGCACAAACAGGTAAATTCAGGAATTTCCATATGTATGTGGAAATCCCGATTGGGATGCGGGTTTTCGAAGATTTCGAGCGTTTTGCCGGGTTGACTAGGCATGATGAGTTCCGTATAAATCAAACCCGGATTATACAAAGAAGTGTCTTTCGATGCGCCTTACTCATCTCAAACTTGCCGGATTCAAATCCTTCGTCGATCCGACCACGCTGCATATTTCCGGCCAGCGCGTGGGCGTCGTCGGTCCCAATGGCTGTGGCAAATCCAATGTGATGGAGGCCGTGCGCTGGGTGCTGGGTGAATCCTCGGCCAAGGAAATGCGCGGCGAATCCATGCAGGACGTGATTTTCAACGGCTCCGCCAATCGCAAACCGGTTTCACGCGCGAGCGTCGAATTGCTGTTTGACAATAGCCTGGGCGGTGCGAGCGGCGAATGGGCGCAATATGCCGAAATCTCGGTCAAGCGCGTGCTGCACCGCGACAGCGGCTCAACCTATTACATCAACAATACGCCGGTACGACGGCGCGATGTGGCGGATCTGTTTCTTGGCACCGGCCTTGGTGGCCGCGCCTATGCCATCATCGGGCAAAACACCATTTCACGCATCGTTGAAGCCAAACCTGAAGAATTGCGCGTGTTTCTCGAAGAAGCCGCCGGGATATCCAAATACAAGGAACGGCGACGCGAAACCGAGTTGCGTTTGCGCGACACGCGGGAAAATCTGGTGCGTGTGGAAGATATCCGGCAGGAGCTGAACAAACAAATCGAACGGCTGGAATCGCAAGCCGTGGTCGCGCAGGAATATCACCAGTTGCGCGAGGCGCAGGCCAAGGCGCAGGCGCAATTCTGGCTGTTGAAGAAACGCGATGCGGGCGCGGCTTGGGAGCGGTCGCAGCGGCAAGTGGAAAAACTCGTGATCGAGTTGGAGGCGCAGACCGCGCAATTGCGCAAAACCGAAGCCGAACTGGAGCAGTTGCGGCAGGAGCATCATGCCGGAGGCGAGGCGGTGCAGGTTGCGCAGGGTCGTTATTACGAAGCCAATGCGCAGGTTTCCGCGCTGGAACAGCAACTGCGCCATACCCACGAAACCCGTGAACGTTTAGCGCAGCAATTGCGCCAGATCGAAAGTGAGCAGGAACGCGCCGCGATTCAGAAGGAAGAACATGGCCGCCAATTTGAAGCCCAGCGTGCGCAGCAGCAACAAGCCACCGCCGATGCGGAACGCGCCGAGCAGGATTTGCAGACGGCGCGTGCGAGCCTGCCCGCCGCCGAGCAACAGGCAAGTGATGCGCAGACTGCATTCAATAAAGTCCAGACCACCATTGCGCAAAACGAGCAACAGGTTCAGTTGGAGCTTACGCATCTTGGACACGCGCGCCGCTCGCTCGCCGAGATCAACATGCGGCTGGAGCGGCTTGCCGAGGAAAGCCGGCAACTGGTATTGCCCGATCCCGACATACTCGCTGTCAAGGAGAATGACAGCACGGTGCTGCAACAGGAACTTTCCGCGCTCGAAACGGCGCTGGCAAAACACACCGAGGCGGAATCCGGCCAAGTCGAACAACTGAAAAATCTGCAACAGGAAACCCAGCGCCACGCCCATGCAATTGCGCAAGCCGAGGCGCAACTGGCCGCATTGCAGAAATTGCAGCAAGCCTTGGGACATGAGGACAAGCTGGACGGCTGGTTGTCGCGTTTCGGCATCGCGGGTGAAAAGCGGCTGTGGCAATTCCTTGAAGTCGCATCCGGCTGCGAAACCGCGCTGGAAGGTGTGCTGGGTGCGCGTTTGAACGCGATACCGGGCGCGCAGACAAGCTCGGTCAGACCGCCATCCGCCGTGGTGTTGTTTGATGAAGGCGAGGGCGGTAGTACCGCTCGCGCCCATGCGGCAGGCTGGAAACCATTGGGTGAATTCGTGCAGACCGCCAACGTGAAATTGCGCGGCGTGCTGGATGATTGGCTCACCAATGTCTGGCTCGCACCCGAAGGTTGCGACATCGGCGCGGCGCGCAGGCAATTGAATCCCGGCGAATGGCTGGTAACGCGCGAGGGTGATGTTTACACCCGCCACAGCACTGCACTTTATGTGCCGCAATCCGGTTTGCACGGCGTGCTGGAACGCCAGCGGGAACTGGCGCAAATTGCAGCCGACTTGCCCGCGCTCAAGGAAAAACAACAAGCACAGGAAGCCGCGCTGCAGGCGGCGGAGCAGGCATTGCAAAACCTGCGTCGCGAGATTGCCGATACGCAAACCGCGCAGCGCCAGAAAACCTCCGCCTTGCACACCGCACGTCTGGAATTTCAGCGGCTGGAACAGCAGCAGCAGCATATCCGCGACCGTCAGCAACAGTTGACGCTGGAACGCAGCGGTTTGGCGGAGCAAAAAACCGGAATCGAAGCGCAATTCTCGGAACGTGACAAGGCAATTGCCGCGCTGCAAGCCGGAATGGACGATTTGCGCGCGGAGTGCGACAGCGCCGGACGGCTGCGGCAGGAGGCCGATTCGGCGCTCCGGCAAGCGCAGGAACGCTTGATGGAAGCAGAAAAACTGGCGCAACACCAAGCATTTTCTGTGAAGATAATATTAAATAATATCAATGAGTTAGAAAATAAAATTAAAGATATAGATGAAGTTATATTAGCGTTGGCGGAACGCAAAATCGAGACTGAAAATCAGTTGGCGCAAGCCTCGCTCGATACCTTGAATTCCGATCTGGAAGCTGCGCTTGAAGTGCGTCGGCAAGGTGAGGAAGGGCTGGCCGAAGCGCGCAATGTATTGTCCGGGATTGAGCAGCGTTTGCTTGAAATGGAGCGCGCCCGCCTGCAAACCGAGCAGCAGCTTCATCCGCTGCGCGATAAGCTGGAGCAGGGGCGTTTGCAGGAACAACAGGCGCGGCTGCATTTGGAAAGCTGCACGGAACAGCTTGCCACAATGGAGGTAGACGAGACGAAGCTGGAAGAGGATTTGCCAAAGAACGCCAAAGCCGACGAGTTTGATCGCGAAATAAAGCGTCTTGAGGGGGTGATCGAAGCCATGGGCGCAGTCAATCTCGCGGCGATACAGGAGTTGGCGAGCGAGCGCGAGCGCAAGACCTATCTCGACAGCCAGGCCACTGACCTGGAGGAGGCGGTGGCGACGCTGGAAGGGGCGATCCATCGCATAGATCGCGAAACGCGCAGCCGCTTGCAGGAAACCTATGACGAAGCCAACCGGCATTTCGGCGAATTGTTCGCCACGCTGTTTGATGGCGGACAAGCGCAGCTGCAACTGCTGGGCGACGAAATCCTGGATACCGGCATACAGGTTTTCGCGCAACCGCCCGGCAAGAAAAACACCAGCATCCATCTGCTTTCCGGTGGTGAAAAGGCGCTCACCGCAATCGCGCTTGTATTTGCGCTGTTCCGCCTCAATCCCGCGCCGTTCTGCCTGATGGACGAAGTCGATGCGCCGCTTGATGACAGCAATACCGAACGCTTCTGCAACCTCGTCAGCAAAATGGCCGAACGCACCCAGTTCATGTTCGTGAGCCACAACAAAATCACCATGGAAATGGCGCAGCAACTGATAGGCGTCACCATGCAGGAATCCGGCGTGTCGCGCATTGTGGAAGTGGACATGGAAGCGGCAATGAAAATGCAGACGGAGATGGCGGCGTAAGCTGCTTTGCATTGCCGGGATTCGCAGGCTCGTTCCAATCTACGTATAATTCGGGGAATGACGAAAATAACAGGAGCTCGATAGCATGTCGAAATTGCAACTGGCGCTGTTGATGCTTGGCGTGGTTGTCATTGCCGCTGTGGTGATCTTCAACTGGTGGCAGGAGCGGCGGTTTATGCGTGAAAACAAGAGCCGCTTTGATGAGCCTGAGAGCGACATTCTCATGAAGACGGAAGACTTCCGCATCGACACGGATCGCGCAGTTGCGTTTGATGAAGCGGAAAACCGCCGTGACAACAAGCCAGCCGACACTATTCCTGAAAATGCGCTGCTGGAAGATTTGCAACCGGAACGCATGGAACCCGACTTTTCCGCGTCGCCAGTTTCACAACCCATTTTGCAACCAACAACCACGCCGGAGTCTGCGCCCATCGCTGTGGAGGAAATCGAATATCCTGCCGGATCCAGATCGGAGCCCGAGCCGGAATCCGAAGATGAAATCACAATCAGCGCCTTGCCGCAGGCAGTCAGCGAACAGATTGACCTGATTGCTGAAGCCACCCTGCCTCTGCCGCTCAATCTAGCCACATTTGCACAAACCGTGCAACAACTGCCGCAATTTGACAAACCCGTGCAATGGCTGTTGCAGGATGAAAATGGCCGTTGGTTGCCGATGGCGGAAGGCTCGCCATTTGATCGCTATTCACAATTCATCGCGGCTTTGCAATTAGCCGATCGCGCAGGTGCTGTTTCCGAGGGTGCGCTGTCTGCATTCCGCAAAGACATGCAGCATCTGGCCACATCACTCAACGCGGAGCTGACCTGGCACGGCTCGCCGGATCCTTTGCACTACGCGACCGAGCTTGATCGTTTTTGCGCCGGCGTGGATGTCATACTTGGCTTCAATGTATTGCAGGGCAGTAGCGGCCCGTTTTCCGGCACCAAGCTGCGCGACATCGCGGAATCCAGCGGTCTGCGTTTGCGCGAGGACGGCGCTTTTCATTGTGAAGACAAGCACGGCCATACGCTTTACACCATGACGAGCCATGATCAGCGTCCTTTCCAGACGGCCATGACACCCACCGTGTTTTACGGCGGCGTGAGCTTTCAATTCGAGGTGCCGCGGGTGGCAAGTAATTCGGATGCGTTCGACGGCATGGTGTTGTTCGCGCGTCATCTGGAAAAGGCAGTGAACGGCGTGCTTGCGGATGACAATCAACGCGCCCTGGGCGAAGTCGAAATCGAAAAAATTCGCCAGCATTTGAAGTCATTACACGCCAAAATGGCGGCACGCTCCATCCAGCCCGGCACGCCTGCGGCGCTGCGTCTGTTTTCCTGATGACCGTATCCGGGCAAACTGTGCAACGCGCTCGTGAATTGCGCGATGCGATTTTGCATCATAACCGCCAGTATTACATCCTCGATCAGCCGCTGATTCCTGATGCCGAATATGATCGCCTGTTTCGCGAGTTGCAGCAGTTGGAAGAGGAATATCCCGAACTCGTCACACCCGATTCACCCACACACCGCGTTGGTGGCAAGGCTCTTGATGCATTCGTGCCGGTGCGCCATGTCGTGCCCATGCTTTCCATCCGCACCGAAACCGACATCAGCGACGAAGGCGCGGTGGCTTTCGATGTACGCATCCGCAAGGAATTGAGCGAACCGGATGCGGTGATTGCGTATAACTGTGAACTGAAATTCGACGGCCTGGCGATCAGTTTGCGTTACGAGCGTGGCGTGCTGGTGCAGGCGGCGACGCGCGGCGACGGCGAGGTCGGCGAAGATGTAACGCAGAACGTGCGCACAATACGTTCAATTCCCTTGCGCCTCACCGATTGCGACGCCGAAGTGCTGGAAGTGCGCGGCGAGATTTACATGAGCCGCAAGAATTTTGAGCATTACAACGAAAAGCAGCGCGATGCCGGATTGCCCACGCTGGTGAATCCACGCAACGGCGCGGCGGGCAGCATACGTCAACTCGATCCCGCGCTTGCGGCGAAACGTCCGCTGTCATTTTTCGCTTATGGTTGGGGCGAAGTGCGCGGCTGGAATTTACCCAGGACGCAGAGTGAAGTGCTGGATGCGCTGCAAAAAATGGGCGTGCCGGTGTGCGATGAGCGCAGCGTCACACAGGGCGCGCAAGGTTTGGTCGCGTTCCATCAGCGCATCGCAGAAAAGCGTGACAGCCTGCCGTTTGATATCGATGGCGTGGTGTACAAGGTGAATGATCTGGCCTTGCAGTCGCAGCTCGGCTTCGTCACGCGCGAGCCGCGCTGGGCCGTGGCGCACAAATATCCTGCCGAAGAACAAATCACGGTGGTGCGCGACATCGACGTGCAAGTGGGACGTACCGGCAAGCTCACGCCGGTGGCGAAACTCGAACCCGTATTCGTCGGCGGCACCACAGTCAGCAACGCCACGCTGCACAACGAAGACGAAACGCGGCGCAAGGATGTGCGCATCGGCGACACCGTGATCGTGCGCCGTGCCGGAGATGTGATTCCCGAAGTGGTCGGTGTGGTGTTGGAAAAACGTCCTCTTGACGCGGGCGAGCCATTCGATTTGTTCAAGCGTTTGCAGGGCCAATGCCCGGTGTGCGGCAGCCACATTGTCAGGGAAGAAGGTGAGGCGGCGTGGCGTTGCACCGGCGGTTTGTTTTGCGCCGCGCAGCGCAAGCAGGCTTTGCTGCATTTCGCCAGCCGTCGCGCGATGGATATCGAAGGCTTGGGCGACAAACTGGTGGATCAATTGGTTGATGCCGACATCGTGAAAACGCCTGCGGATGTGTATCGTCTGGAGGTTGAAAAACTCGCCGCGCTGGATCGCATGGGCGAAAAATCGGCGCAGAATCTGGTCGATGCCATACGCCACAGCAAACAAACCACGCTGGCGCGTTTCGTTTACGCGCTTGGCATCCGCAACGTAGGCGAGGCCACGGCGAAAGATTTTGCGCGCTTCTTTGGCTCGCTGAATGCCTTGATTAGCGCGGACGAAGAACGCTTGCAACAAATGCCGGATGTCGGCCCGATCGTGGCGCAGAGCGTATGTGCCTTCTTCGGCGAGCCGCACAACAATGATGTGATTCAGCAATTGCGCAGTGTCGGTGTCAGTTGGGAAGAACACGAAGGCATGACGATGGAAGTTTTGCCTCTGACCGGGAAAACTTTTGTGTTGACTGGTACACTCCCGACCCTGAGCCGCGAAGAAGCCAAAGCCTTGCTGGAAGCGCAGGGTGCAAAAGTAGCAGGCAGCGTTTCCAAAAAAACCGATTACGTTGTCGCTGGCGCGGAAGCGGGCAGCAAGCTAGACAAGGCGCAGGAACTGGGTGTAACCGTTATTGACGAAGCCGCATTGATGCAACTTTTGGAATCAAAGACATGAAGAATCTGCCGCTGCTGTTTTTGCTGCTGTTTTCCCTTCCGGTATGGGCGGGTTCAGCAGCCGCGCCGTCAGTCACTTGCACCGCGCTGTTGTCCACAAATGAGCGGGGCAGGGCGGTAGAAGGCGCCGAACAGGCTTTGAAAAACGACAAGGACGATTTCGACCTTTGGCTGTGCCTCGGAATGGCACGGGAAGCCATGGGGCAGCTTGACGCGGCATTATCGGCGATGCAATCAGCGGAAAAATTCGCCAAAAAACCGACGGATCGCATGGTGGCTTTGGTCGCGCAGGGCACGGCGTTGCGGAGAGCCCAAAAACCAATGGAAGCGGTTCCGTTGTATCAAAAGGGCCTGGATGTGGCGCAGGCTGAAAAAGATACGGGCTCTGAACAGGCCATCCATAATCTGTTGGGCTCGGCATTGCTGGACGGTGGCGACGCCACGGCAGCATTGGAGCAATTTCAACTCAGTCTCAAACTCGCGGCAAATGATAATGAGCGCGCGGAAAGCTACGGTCGCATTGCAAGCGCGCAAAGCAAGCTCGGTCAACATGAAGATGCCATTGCGCATCAACTGAAAGCCGTGATGATGGAAGAAAAAGCCGGAAGCTTTGAAAGCTACGCCGAGGCTTTGCTGGAATTGGGACGCATCTGTCTTGTCGGCGGACAATATGCCGATGCCGAGAAATGGCTCAATAAACTGCTCAAGCTGCTTGAGGATGCGGGCGCGGGTGATTCCCTCGTTCAATCCAGAGCGCATGCTTTTTTGTCACAAGTCAAAGCCGCCCAAGGGGATGATGCAGCGGCCAGGGAGCAACAACGGCTGGCAGATGAAATGCATGACCGTATTTTGGATTGGTGGCAACGGGAATGGGAAGATCGAATCCGGCAGGAAAAATCGGCGCAGTGAGATGAAAGTTTTCAGGGCTGCATTACTGGCTGTCGCGTTGCTGTTCACGCATGCCTTGGCCCATGCTGAAATCCTCACCGTTGCTGTAGCCGCAAACATGAAATTCGTATTCGGTGACTTGGCCGCCGTGTTTACTAAAGAGAGCGGCATCGCCATCCAGCCTGTCTATAATTCTTCCGGAAAACTTGTCGCGCAGGTGCGGGAGGGTGCGCCCTATGATGTGTTTCTCGCTGCCGACATGGAGTTTCCTGCCAAGCTGGTTGAATCCGGGCAGGCCGCAGCAAAACCCGAAATTTATGCCTACGGCAAACTCGTATTATGGACGCTCAATGACAAGCTTGATCTGGGTTCGCTGGCTGTGTTGCGCGATGCGCGTGTCAGGAAAATCGCCATCGCCAATCCCAAAGTCGCGCCTTATGGCCGCTTGGCGATGAATGTCGTGCATGGCATTGCGAATAATCATGGCAAATCGCCGAGCGCGGATATCATGTCCAAGTTGGTCTATGCCGAGGATATCGCGCAAGTCGCGATGCTGGTCGATAGCGGCAATGCCGATGTCGGCCTGACGGCGAAATCGCTGCTTATGTCGTCCGAGAATGCAAGGCGTGGATACTGGATGGATATTCCCGGCGATGAAGTCGCCCAAGGCGCGGTCATCCTGAAATACGGCCAGAGCAAACACGGCGAGGCGGCGCGCAAGTTTTACGATTTTTTGTATTCGGCACGGGCGCGCGCGATATTGGAAAAATTTGGTTACGGCTTGCCATGAATCAACTAAAAGGAATCATCACCGCCATCCAAAGTAACGGGCATTTGTCGCTCGTTGACGTCAGCATTGGCAGCGACACATTCACTTCCATCCTGCTCGAAACACCGGAAAATACGCCTTGGCTCAAACTCAACAATCCGGTCGAGCTCATGTTCAAGGCAACCGAAGTGGCGCTTGGCAAAAATTTGTCCGGGATGCTCAGCCTGCGCAATCGCATTCCCGCCACGGTGCGCGGTATCCGGCGCGGCGAAATTTTGAGCGAGGTTGAACTGGATTATCGCGGCCAGCCGTTTTATAGCATCGTCACCACACGCGCCGTCGAACGGCTGGAGCTCGTGGTGGGCGATGTTGTGGAGGCGCTCGTTAAGTCCAACGAAATGTCGCTCAGAGAGATCGCGCAAGAACCCCCCTCCTCCCATCACGAAAGCAGGGCAGGGGAGAACGGGGGGAATCCGTCATGAACTACGATTGGGCGCCGCTGCTGCTGAGCTTCAAGCTTGCCGCCGTGACGACGCTGATACTTGCCGTGATCGGCATCCCTTTCGCATGGTGGTTATCCATCACGCGGACGCGCTTCAAGCCCGCGCTGGAAGCTTTGGTCAGCATGCCGCTGGTATTGCCGCCTTCCGTGCTGGGTTTTTACTTGCTGCTTGCGTTCAGCCCCAATAATTTTTTCGGAAAATTTATCGATGACTGGTTCGGCGTGCGACTTGCATTCAGCTTCGAAGGGCTCGTGATCGCCTCGGTTATTTTCAGCCTGCCATTCATGGTGCATCCGGTGCAATCCGGCTTTCAAAGCCTGCCGGCTTCGCTTTCGGAGGCCGCATACACACTGGGCAAGTCGCGTTTCGTCACTTTTTTGCGCGTGCTGCTGCCCAATATCAAACCCTCGCTGCTTGCAGGCATCGTGCTCGCATTTGCGCATACGATAGGCGAATTTGGCGTGGTTTTGATGATAGGCGGCAAGTTGCCGAATGAAACACTCACAGCCTCCATCGCCATTTACGATGAAGTGGAATCAATGCACTACGCGACCGCAAATTTCTACGCGATGATACTGTTTGCGATCTGCTTCACGATTTTGCTCGTGGTATATGTGTTCAATAAACGAATTTTGCGGGCAGGCTGATGCAAATTACCCTGCATAAAACTCTTAACGGCCCGCAAGGTGTATTCACGCTGAATGTCGATCTGCGCGTGGAAGAGGGTGAACTGCTGGTGCTGACCGGCGCTTCCGGCGCGGGGAAAACCATGTTGCTGCGCTGTGTGGCCGGGCTGGAGAAGCCGGATTCCGGCGTCATCCGCTACCGCGATGAAAGCTGGTATGACAGCGCGCACGGCATCTGTCTGCCCATACAGCAGCGCCATGCCGGATTCATGTTTCAGGACTACGCGCTTTTTCCCAACTTGACGGTGCGCGGTAATATCGAATTCGCGCAACGCAAAGGCGCATCGCGCAAGCGTGTGGATGAGCTGCTGGAAATGATGGCGCTGGGTGATCTGCAGCACAGCAAGCCAGCCACGCTGTCGGGCGGGCAGAAACAGCGCGCCGCACTCGCTCGCGCGCTTGCCTCCGAGCCGCGATTGCTGCTGCTTGACGAGCCGCTCTCCGCGCTGGATCGTGAAACCCGGCTGCGCTTGCAGGACGAGATCCTCAACATGCACCGTCAGTTCGGGCTGACCACGCTATTGGTCAGCCACGATATTAGCGAAATTTACAAACTTTCTCGCCGCGTTGTCATACTCGAATCCGGCCTCATTGCACGTGAAGGCGCTCCGGCGGACGTATTCGGCGCCGGACGCGATGGCGGAAAATTCCGCTTCGCTGGCGAAGTGCTCGCAATCGAGCAGGCCGATGTCGTATTCGCCATCTCCATCCTCGTCGGCAACCAAATCGTACGCATCATTGCCACTCCCGATGAAGCCGCCCAACTAAAAGTCGGCAGCCGCATCATGCTGCTTTCCAAGGCGTTCAATCCGATGTTGCAGGTAGTTTGATGTGGGCAGGGTTAGTTATGGAAGCCAGCTTGGAAGAGAGGTTGGTTGGGCGGAATCATATTAGCGAGGTTGAAGAATATATTATTTAACATAATATACATTATGCGAAACACAGGATGCGGAGCGAAGGCACGGCAAACACCTTCCAACTCAGGACGGAACATCACCAGCTTGGATCTCCTGCGTATAAGGCAATTCATGTATCTGGTACTTGCCGGACTTCACCGCGCCGCCCAGCAATTCCAGCGTCTGCTTTTCCAGAAAAGTAATAAGGCTGGTTTTTATGGGATGCCAGTGGTCGTGAACTGGGCATTTGGTGGTGGGGTCGCAGACTTTGAAGCCGAGCAGGCATTCCTGGGTGAATATGCTGTTTTCGGTGATGGAGAGGATATGCAGCAGGTTAATGTCACTGGCAGGTCTTCCCAGGCTGAAACCGCCGCCCGGGCCTGGGGTGGATTTCGCAAGCCCCTGCCCGGTCAGTTGCGGCATAATGGAGGAGAGATAGCTCGGCGGCAGGCCAAGTTTGCGGGCGATATCGTTGCCGGTTACCTTGACTTCCGGCTCCAGCGTGGCGAGGTAGATCATGGCCTGGAGCGCGTACTGGCTGGTTTTGGAAATCATCATTTGGCAGCTTCTTCATTTCCGGTTACGGGTTCCACCACACCGAGTTTCTCCCAGCCTTCGCCGAAAAGCTCGATCGGATGCTGGGTGCGCTCGGTACCGTTGCCGCACATCATGGATTGCACCGAGCAATACTTATCGCATCCCCAGCATATGCGTTCGGGATGAGGCGGGTTCAACGGAAACTTTTTCGCCATGATTTTTGGGAGTCCGGAGTACGCTTGATCAAAGTGGGATCAAAATATACTTTGTCAATGTGGCTGTACATGACTTGAATCAAAAGATGCGCGTTCTGCATATCTCCTCTAAGATACTGCTTGAAACACACGAGAATCAAAATGGCACAATTCAATATCCTCCAGCTACTACCCAGATTTCACCTTTTCAGCGCGCTCGCGCAAAAGCAGTTGGCCTATGTGGCCAACGAGGCGTCACATCTGGCCATACCGCGTGGTGGCATGGTGTTCAATCGCGGGGATACGGCAAGCAATCTTTACATGCTGATTTCCGGCCAGATCAAGCTTGCCGTCAATTCGCCGCAAGGTTCTGAAAAAGTGATTTGTTTCATCGGGCCGGGTGAAAGCTTCGGTGAGGCGGTGATTTTCCTCGACCAGGCCACCTTCCCTGTGTACGCGCAGGCTACAACCGACTCCCAGTTATTGCTGGTCCCCAAACAGGTCATCTTCACGCTGCTGGAGTGTGACATGACCGTATCGCGCAAGATGCTGGCCGGGCTTTCGATGCGCAACCGGCAACTGGTGCAGGACATTGAATCGGTCGCCCTGCTCACCTCCACCCAGCGGCTGATCGGCTATCTGCTGCAAATTGTCGCGGAGGCGGGAGATGCCACGCATGTAACATTGCCCGCGAGCAAAACGATGATCGCCTCGTTGTTGAATCTCACGCCGGAGACTCTCTCCCGCACCATGCTCAAATTACAGCAGCAAGGGCTGATCGAAGTTAACGGCAAGAAAATCACCATCATGGACATGTCGGGGCTGCGCGCCTATGGAACCTTGTCGTGACACAATACAACTTGTCACCATGCTTGACCTGCATCAAAGAAAAAAATCGCCAGCGAACGTAAGTTTCAAATTCCGATAGAGAGACCGGTTCCGGCCGGAGGATAGTATGAAAATCGCGCACAAAATAACGCCGCAGATGCGGATGGCGGAGCTCATCGACCTCATCGAAGAAACACACCATACCTTCACCCGATCCGAACTTGCCCGTATCAGCGAACTGATCGAAGATCCCGAAGTCGCTGCGCTTCCGCGCTTACCCGAATTGCGGGCATGTTTTCAAGCCATAAACAACGATCTCGTCTCGCATCTGCAAAAAGAAGAGCAAATCCTCTTCCCCTATATCGCCCTTCTCGATGACGATATGCGCCCCCTGCCCTCCTCCTGCTTCAGCAGCGTTGCACAGCCCATGCGCGTGATGATATTCGAGCACAAAACACTTCGGGAGCTGCTGATCACCCTGCGCGCGCTCACCGATCATTACCAGCCCAAAGCCGACGATGCGCTGCAGATATTCTTGCTCTACGCCTCCCTCGCGGCGCTGGATGAAGATTTGGTGGAGCATATGCATTGGGAAGATGATGTGCTTTTTCCGCGCGCGCTGGAGGAAGAAAAGCGGCGGCGAAGCTGATAATTCCCCTTCGGTGAGGGGAAATTACCCCCGCAATACCGCCATCGCCTGATCCACGCGCTCCACGGCCACGACTTCCAATCCGGAAATCGCTTGTTTGGGCTTGTTGGCTTTGGGGACTATGGCCTTGGTAAAGCCGAGCTTGGCCGCTTCTTTGAGACGCTCCTGGCCGCGCTGCACAGGGCGCACTTCTCCGGCCAAACCAACCTCACCAAACACTATAAGTTTCTCTTGTAATGGTTTGTTTTTTAACGAAGAAACAATTGCCATAAGCACGGCTAAATCGGCGGCGGGCTCCGCGATTCTCACGCCGCCCACGGCGTTGATAAAAACATCCTGATCGTAGCAGGCAACACCTGCATGCCGGTGCAGCACGGCGAGCAGCATCGCGAGCCGGTTTTGTTCCAGCCCCACGCACAAGCGTCTGGGATTGGGCGCGTGTGCCTCATCCACCAGCGCTTGTACTTCGACCAGTAGCGGCCGCGTACCTTCCTGCGTCACGGTGATGCAGGAGCCGGCGACCTGTTCGGCGTGCTGCGAGAGAAAAAGCGCAGACGGATTGCTGACTTCGCGCAGGCCTTTTTCAGTCATCGCGAACACGCCCAGTTCGTTGATCGCGCCGAAACGGTTTTTGAACGCGCGCACGAGGCGGAAACTGGAATTGGGGTCGCCCTCAAAATACAACACGGTATCGACGATGTGCTCCAGCACACGCGGCCCTGCCAGCGCGCCCTCCTTGGTTACATGGCCAACCAAAATTACGGTAATGGCCAGCTGTTTGGCAATGCGCGTGAGTTGCGCCGAGCATTCACGCACTTGCGCCACGGAACCGGGCGCAGATTGCAGCGCCTCGGAATACAGGGTTTGAATCGAGTCGATCACGGCCACATCCGGCTTGTGCGTTTGCAGCATCGCGGTGATTTTTTCAAGATTGATTTCCGCAAGCAGTTCGACCGGGCTCGCATCCAACCCCAGCCGTTTGGCGCGCATTGCGATTTGGTGCGCCGACTCCTCACCGCTCACATAGACCACGCGCTGCTGATGACCGATATGACACAAGGTCTGCAGTAACAGAGTCGATTTACCTATGCCCGGATCGCCGCCGATAAGCACCACGCCGCCCGACACCAAACCACCGCCCAATACACGATCAAATTCCGCGATGCCGGTCGGATGGCGCGGCACCTCCACCGCATCAACTTCTGCGAGCTTTTGCAAACCCGCATTCTGCGGCGCGAGCGCGGCGAAACGGCTTGCGGACGAGGTTTCCGCAATGGTTTCGACCAGCGTGTTCCATGCATTGCATGCCGGGCATTGCCCCTGCCACTTGGGCGCCTGCCCGCCGCATTCGGTGCAGGTATAAACGGTTTTTGCCTTAGCCATGTTCTTTGAATGGAACCCGCGCCGCCACGGCGCACAATAATTCATACCCTATCGTGCCGCACATTTGCGCCACCGCATCAACCGGCACCTGTTTGCCCCATAATTCAACGGGGCTGCCGATGGCGGCTTCGGGAATATCGCTTATATCCACGCCCAGCATATCCATTGAAACCCGTCCCAGCGTGCGCGTCATTTTTCCAGCCACGGCAATCGGCGTGCCGGTCGGCGCGTGGCGCGGATAGCCGTCGGCATAGCCACAGGCGACCGTGCCTACGCGCATGGGTTTTTCTGCAATAAAACAACGGCCATAACCTATTCCATCTCCGGCCTGCAACGTCTGCACCGCAATGACTTCACTCTGAAATGTCATCGCGGGTTGCAAATCATGTTGCGCCGCGCTTTCACGCGTGAACGGCGTGGCACCGTACAGCATGATGCCGGGGCGTACCCAGTCCACGCAGGTTTTCGGATAACGCAGAATCGCAGCGGAATTGGCCAGTGTGCGCGGCGCACTGATGCCATCGGTCAGTTGCTTGAACAACGTCAACTGGTCGGCAATGCCCGGGGCTTCATCCGCCGTGGCGAAGTGCGTCATCAAGGTGATTGCATTCACTGCCTTGCAAATACGTAGGCGTTCGTAAAAATTTGGGAAGTCTTTGTCGGCCACGCCCAACCGGTTCATGCCGGTGTTGATCTTGAGGAAAACATCCAGCGGCGGCAAATCATGCGCTACTTCCAGCATCCGCAATTGCGGCTCGGAATGCACAACCACGGAAATGTGATGCCGCGCTGCCAATGGCAATTCATCGGCTTCGAACAGCCCTTCCAATGCAAGCAGCGTTTGCTGAAACCCAGCTTCGCGCAATGTCACGGCTTCCGCCAGCGACAGTACGCCAAAGCCATCCGCATCCTTCAAGGCTTGCGCCACACGCAGCATGCCATGCCCGTAGCCGTTGGCTTTGATAACCGCCAGTATTTTGGAATGCGGCGCATGACGCCGCGCGACCATGAGATTGTGACGCAGCGCGTCAGTGTGGATGATGGCCTGGATGGGGCGTGTCATGCCGAGCGCGTCATGTCGGATAATCATCCGCACCGTAGCTGTTGCCGCCCGCGAAATTTTCAAAGCGGGTGTGTTCGCCGAGGAAGGTCATGCGCACGGTGCCTATGGGGCCGTTACGCTGTTTGCCGATGATGATTTCCGCTGTGCCTTTGTCCGGGCTGTCAGCGTTGTAAACTTCATCGCGATAGATGAACAAAATCAGGTCGGCGTCCTGCTCAATGGCGCCCGACTCGCGCAGATCCGACATTACGGGACGCTTGTTCGGACGCTGTTCCAGCCCGCGGTTAAGCTGCGAAAGCGCGACCACCGGCACATCCAGCTCCTTCGCGAGCGCCTTGAGCGAACGCGAGATTTCCGAGATTTCCGTCGCGCGATTTTCGCCGGGGCGTGTTGCGGTCATCAGTTGCAAATAATCAACGACGATCAAACCGAGCTTGCCGACCTGGCGGTGCAAGCGCCGCGCGCGCGCGCGTACTTCGAGCGCGTTGAGGCCTGCACTTTCATCAATGAAAATCGGCGCGTCATTGAGCTTGCCGAGCGCGGTAGTGAGCCGTACCCAATCTTCATCTTCAAGACGGCCAGTGCGCATGTGATGCTGATCGAGCCGTCCGACGGAGCCTATCATGCGCATCGCAAGCTGCGCCGCACCCATTTCCATGGAAAATACCGCCACCGGCAAGCCGGATTCCAGCGCCACATTTTCAGCAATATTGAGCGAAAGCGCGGTCTTGCCCATGGAAGGACGCCCCGCGACAATCACCAAATCGCCCGGCTGCAGGCCAGAAGTCTTGGAATCGAGATCGGAAAAACCGGTGGCCACGCCGGTCACGTCGCTGGGATTTTCGCGCTGGAATAACCGGTCGATGCGGTCGGCCACCTGCGGCAACAGCGTTTTTATATCGACAAAGCCTTCGGCGCTGCGCTTGCCGCCTTCGGCCAGCGAAAAAATTCTGGCTTCCGCCTCGTCCAGCAATTGCGCCGCATCCTTGCCCTGCGGATTGAACGCGCTTTCGGCAATCCCGGAGCCGACTTCGACCAGATTGCGCATGATCGCCCGCTCGCGCACGATCTCGGCATAACGGCGGATATTCGCGGCAGAAGGCGTACTCTGCGCAAGCACGCCGAGATAAGCGATGCCGCCCACGCTGCTGAGCTCCGCAGTACTATCCAGCGACTCCGCCACAGTCACGATATCGGCGGGCTTGCTCTGCTCAATGAGGCGGCTGATATGTTCGTAGATGACGCGATGATCGTGGCGATAAAAATCGGTAGCGGCGATCAGATCCGCCACTTTGTCGAGCGCCTCGTTTTCAAGCAGCAAGCCGCCCAGCAGGGATTGCTCGGCCTCGACCGAATGCGGGGGAAGTTTAAGGGATGTGAGCGTGTCGTCGGCCATGCTGGATTATAACGCAAGCCGTTCGCTTTCGACCCGGCACGAAAAATGAAAAAGGCTGCCGAAGCAGCCTTTTTCTGTTACCGCGAACTACCTGATTACTCGCCCAGCACGGAGATGGTGATATCTACCACAGCGTCGGCGTGCAACGCGATGCTGACAGGGTGATCGCCTATGGTTTTAAGCGGGCCGTTGGGCATGCGGATTTCGGATTTGTGGATTTCAAAGCCTTGCGCGGTGAGCGCTTCGGCAATGTCGTGATTGGTCACGGAGCCGAATAAACGGCCATCCACACCGGCTTTCTGCGTGAGTTGCAGCATGAAACCGGCGATCTTCTCAGCGCGCGCCTGGGCGGCGGCAAGGATTTCGGCCTGTTTCTTTTCCAGTTCGGCGCGGCGAGCGGCAAATTCGGCCTTGTTGGCTTCGGTCGCGCGCTTGGCTTTGCCTTGCGGGATGAGGAAGTTGCGGCCATAGCCGTCCTTGACCTTGACGATATCGCCCAGGGTGCCCAGATTGGTGACTTTTTCGAGCAGAATGACTTGCATTGTGATGACTCCCTCTTAGTGCTTGTCGCAGTAAGGCATCAGGGCCAGGAAACGGGCGCGCTTGATGGCCGTGGTCAGTTGGCGCTGATAGCGGGCTTTGGTACCCGTAATGCGCGCAGGAATGATTTTTCCGTTTTCATTGATGAAGTCTTTCAGCAGATCGACATCCTTGTAATCGACTTCCTTGATGCCCTCTGCCGAAAAACGGCAGTAGCGGCGGCGGCGGAACATATCGCGTGACATGATTTAACCTTTCTCAATAATCTCTAATTCGTTTATGTGCAGTTTTAACTGGCGGCTGTTGCGGCTTCCCCGGTTGAGAAATCCCGCGACCCGGATCCTGTTCCCCGGCTTGAGCGTTTTGGCCTGCTCGGCCAGTTGCGCCATTGCCACAACGGGAACTTCGCATTCTGTCTGTCTTTTCATGCCCGCTTCGCTTTGTTGCGAAACATGTTTGAGCGTGAATGCAAGAAGCGGAATGCCTGCCGGGGTGTAACGCAGATCGGCGACTTCCGTCACCTCGCCACTCAGCAGCAGCCGGTTATCCACGTGCTGCTCAAGCCTCGATGGCTTCTTCCGCAGCTTCCTCCGATGCGTCTTCCTTGTTCAGTACAGACTTGGCTTTTTCTTCCTTCATCATCGGCGAAGGCGCGATTACCGCTTCCTTCATTGCGACGGTCAGGTGACGCAGCACGGCATCGTTGAACTTGAATGCGTTTTCCAGCTCGGCCAGCACTTCCTGACCGCACTCAATGTTCATGAGCACATAGTGCGCCTTGTGGATTTTCTGGATCGGATAAGACAGTTGGCGACGCCCCCAGTCTTCCAGGCGGTGCAAGGTACCGCCGCCGGTGGTCACAAGCGTGCGATAACGCTCGATCATTGCAGGCACCTGCTCGCTCTGATCCGGATGAACGATGAATACAACTTCATAATGTCGCATAAATTCTCCTTGTGGATTAAAGCCGCCTGTTATGCGAAAACAGTGCGGCAAGGGGTTGAAGAGCGCAGGATTGTAGTGGAATTTCGTTTGGAAATCAAACTGCTTTGATTATTTCAATTTCTCAACAAATGCACTGTCCAGATTCCTAGCCCCGTCAGCGCAAGCGAGCCCAGCAGATGCAGGGAAATGTGCGCGGCGAGCAGGCCGTAGTGCTCTCGCTGGAGCAACGAGATGGCTTCGGCGGAAAAAGTTGAAAATGTAGTCAATCCACCGAGAAAGCCGGTCATGGCAAACAAGCGGGTTTCCAGCGAAAGGCTGGGCAGCATGGCCATGCAGATGCCGATGAAATAACCGCCGACGAGATTGGCGGCGAGCGTTCCGCTGGAATACGGCAAAGCGGGGAACAGCGGGTTCAGCAGCAGCCCCAAACCCCAACGCATCCAGGCTCCAAGCGCTGCACCTATGCCTACGGCGGCGAATCCGGCTATGCTCATCAGTCGTTACGCCATTCCTGATCGCTGCACTCGAACAGTTTTTCCGTGTCGGGGCCCCAGCTTCCAGCGGGATAGTCGCTGATCGGCGCGGTGTTTTTCGCCCAGGCTTTCTGGATATTATCGACCACGCGCCATGCCCATTCCACTTCGTCGAAGCGGATGAACAGCGTCTTGTCGCCGCGTATCACGTCCAGCAGCAACGCCTGATACGCTTCCAGCGGTTTTTCGTCAGCCTGCCGATAAGAGGCGTTGAGCGATACCATGCGGGTTTTCATGCCCAGCCCCGGCGCGCGCACATGCATTTCCATGTGCATATCCTCGGTCGGTTGCAGCGTCAGATAAATCCAGTTTGGCTCGATTTCTTCCAGATCACCTTCGTGGAACAGATGCTGCGGCGGATGCCGGAAACGGATCGCAATTGTGGATTGTGTTTTCGCCATGCGCTTGCCGGTACGCAGATAAAACGGCACGCCGCGCCAGCGCCAGTTGTCGATATGAAATGTGGCAGCGACATAGGTTTCCATATTGGAATCCTCGGACACGCCCTCTTCTTCCATGTAACCCTTCACCGGCTGCCCCTTGATGGAACCTGCGGCGTAGCGCGCTCGCACGACCTGATTCTCCACCTGATCAACCGGAATGATGCGCATGGATTTCAGCACCTTGACCTTTTCGTCACGCACCGAGTCGGCTTCCATCGAGGCCGGCGGCTCCATCGCAACCACGGTCAGCAGTTGCATCAAATGATTTTGCAGCATGTCGCGCATCGCGCCGCCGGATTTGTCATAGTAGTCGGCACGCGTGCCTATGCCGAGATCTTCCGCCACGGTGATTTGCACATGGTTGATGAAGTTGCGGTTCCACAACGGTTCCATCAGCGTGTTGGCGAAACGGAACACGAGCAGATTCTGCACGGTTTCCTTGCCGAGATAATGGTCGATGCGGTAAATCTGTTCTTCGCTGAAATGCTTGTGCAGTACGCGGTTGAGTTCCTGCGCGGTTTCGAGGTCGGTGCCGAAAGGTTTTTCGACAACAATGCGGTGCAGGCCGAGCGGGCGGGAAAATCCGAATTCATCCAGATAGTTGATGACCGTGTTGAAATCTCTCGGGATGATGGAAAGATAAAACACGATATGGCTTTCGGGCGCAGCTTTTTTGGCAAGACAATCCTTGAGCCTTTGATAAAGATTGGCATCGCGCAAATCGCCCATGAAGTAAGTAAAACGCTGGGCAAAACGGGCGGCGATGGCCGCATCAACCTTGTCGCCGAATTTGTCGCGCAGCACTTTGTCGACATGCTCTCTCCAGCTTTCCGTGCTATGTTCCTGACGGCCGAGCGCCAGAATATTCATCGTCACGGGAATGCGCCCCGCGACTTCAAGGTTGTACAGCGAAGGAATCAGTTTGATCGTGGCCAGATTTCCGGTCGCACCGAAAATGACGAAATGACACGGTGGTGAAAGTGTCTCTTGCTTGCTCATTTTTATATCTCCTGTGTTTTACTTTGCTTTTATCGCATGACCGCCAAAACCCTTGCGCATCATGGCCAGCATTTTATTGCCGAATTCCACCTTGCCCTGGCTTGCGAAACGCGCCATAAGCGCAGTTGCGATCGCGGGTGCAGGTGTGCCTTGCGCGATGGATTCGTTGATCGTCCATCGCCCTTCTCCGGAGTCTTCTACATACGGCTCAATCTTGTCCAGTTGCTGATCGGACGCGAGAAATTGCGTGGTCAGTTCCAGCAGCCAGCTTCGTATCACGCTGTCCTGCCACATGCCGGATACGGCGGCAAGATCAAGCTCGAATTCCGTCTTGCCTTTGAGCAGCGAAAAACCTTCCGCATAAACCTGCATGAGACCATATTCGATACCGTTGTGCACCATCTTCACGAAATGCCCCGCGCCGCTCGGGCCGCAGTGCAGCCAGCCCTGATCCGGGTGTGGCGCGAGCGCCTGAAACAGCGGCGTGACATTCGCCACAACTTCTTTTTCGCCACCCACCATCAGCGCATAGCCGTTTTGCAATCCCCAGATGCCGCCCGCAGTACCGACATCGAGATAGTTGATTCCGTGCGCCTTCATCGCGGTCGCACGCGCTTGCGATTCCTGATAATTGGAATTGCCGCCTTCGATGATGGTGTCGCCCGCCGACAAGAGATCACCCAGCGCGGTCAATGTGCTTTCGGTCGGCTTGCCCGAAGGCAACATGAGCCAGACCACGCGCGGTGTTTGCAGCTTGCTCACCGCGTCTGCCAGAGAATCCGACGGAACCAGCCCGCATTCGCGCGCCAGAGATTGAGTTACTTCGTTTTCGAGGTTATAACCCACGACTTCATGACCTGCGCCGCGCAAGCGCCGCGCCATGTTCGCGCCCATTTTACCCAGACCTACCATTGCCACTTGCAAGATAATTTTCCTTCATCATTTGAAGCGCGAACATTGCCTTACCCGCGCCAGACCGGTATTCTAACAGGGTTGGATGCATGACGGTGAAGCCGGAATCCTTAAAATTACACATCCGCTGATAAATCAGGGAACCGTCCAATAAACACCGTTTGTCCCGAGTTGCAAGGGACGAACGAAAAGTTGTTATCTTCTACAGAAAGACACTTCGTTGCGTATTCTCTACGTTACCTCCGAAGCCTTTCCGCTCGTCAAAACCGGCGGATTGGCCGATGTCAGCGGCTCACTTCCGGCTGCGCTCAAACATCTTGGCGCAGATGCGCGCATACTGATTCCCGGTTATCCGCAGGTGCTCGCAAATCTGCGTGATCCGCAGCCGCTCATCGAATTGAAATGGCTGCCCGCGATAGGCAATGTGCAACTTATCGGCGGCCACATGCCCGATACCGGCGTGCCCGTGATCGTCATTGAGCACCGCGATTTATATGACCGTAGCGGCGGCCCCTACTCCGACACGCTCGGACAGGAATGGGGCGATAACGCGTTACGTTTTGGCATTCTCTCGCGCATCGCCGCGATTCTGTCGTCAAAAATCAGCCCGCTGGTGGACTGGATACCCGATATCGTCCATTTCAACGACTGGCAAGCCGGCCTGACGGCGGCTTATATGCGCTACTCGGGCGCGCCTCACGCCAAATCGGTGCTGGGCATACACAATCTCGCGTTTCAGGGAAATTTTCCGCCGGAATGGGTGGAAAAACTCGGCCTGCCGCGACAGGCATTCGCACCTGAAGGCCTTGAGTTTTATGGTCATTTATCCTTTCTCAAGGCCGGTATCTATTACGCTGACGCCATCACCACCGTCAGCCCTTCCTATGCGCGGGAAATCCAGACGGCGGAATACGGCTTCGGCCTGCAAGGGCTGCTCGCGCACCGCGCGCGCGACATTCACGGCATCTTGAACGGCATAGACACACAGGAATGGAACCCGGCCAAAGACCCGTACCTGCCGCAAAATTACGACGGCAATTCACTGGATAAAAAAGTCAGAGTCAAACAGGCGCTGCAACAAAGATCAGGCTTGCATGAAGATGCCGCCGCCCCATTGCTCGGAGTGGTAAGCCGACTCACGCACCAGAAAGGCTTGGATCTGTTGCTGCACTGCGCTCCCGCGCTGCTGGAACAAGGCTGTCAACTGGCGCTACTGGGCAGCGGCGACCCCGCGCTGGAACAAGGCTTTATGCTGCTCGCGCAACAACATCCGCGCCAGGTCAGCGTAAGTATTGGCTACAACGAAGCCCTCTCTCACCACATCATGGCGGGCGCGGACATGTTCGTCATGCCCTCGCGTTTTGAGCCGTGTGGATTAAATCAGATGTACGGCCTGCGCTACGGCACTCCGCCTGTCGTGCGCCGCACCGGCGGCCTCGCTGACTCGGTGATGGATACCAACGAATTTACCCTCAACCGCAAAACCGCCACCGGTTTCGTTTTCGATCTCGCCACCCCGGAAGATTTGCTCGCCACCTTACTCCGTGCCCTCGCAAGCTACGGCGACAAAAATCAGTGGAGCGCCATACAAACCAACGGCATGAAAACCGACCTGGATTGGAACCGCAGCGCGCAGGCGTATCTGGAAATCTACCGCTCGCTATAAAATCCGGAATCGCTCTGCCTGCGTGCTACCCCTCTCCCCAACCCCGGCCCCCTCGCTTAGCTCTCCCCCAAGGGGCGAGGGGCTTTGCGAGCCCCGTCCTCCCCTTCGTCATTTCCACGAGAAGCCTGCACCTGCTCCCCTCTCCCCGCGTGGGAGAGGGTTGGGGAGAGGGGGTAGAAAAGAGTGCTAGCGCGAGGAGATTACACGCGCGATAAATTGATAACGGGTGTGAGTTAAGCGGCTCGCGTCAGCGAGTCCGCTCGAACGAAGGGTTAGGCAATTATGAGCTATTAGCATGATCTACTTGGCTTTCTTGGTGTAAACGTGCTGCGTCTTGACTCGCTCATAGCCGATAGATTCATAGAACGGATGCGAGTGTTTTCGCGCGGTGTTCGAGCGAACGGTTAGTGTAGTTAGGCCACGACTATACGCCCATTCTTCTGCGGCTTGGACAAGGTTTCGACCTACGCCATGCCGTCTGGCTGTGGTATCGACGACCATGCCTACTATTTCGCACTTACTTCCGCTTTCAATGGAAACGCGGTGTTCTATATGTATCCACCCAAGCAAACGCTCTCCCTGTGCTGCGACGATAACGGCATGATGTCCTTCCGGCAATATTTCCCTAAGTCTCCGCGTCATTTCCTTCGGCTCCGACGAATAGCCGAGTTCTTCCGATAACCGCGATATTTCCGCTGCATCGGAAATCCGTGCGGGGCGTACTTTAGTGCGTGTTGCATCCATGACTTCCAGTAACCGATTGTAAGCGGCGTTCGGATTCTTAAGCCTAATCCGAAACTTACCGCCCTTTAATTTAAAGTAATTTATTAATTTATAGAATTAACTTATTGAATATAATCATTAATATATCCCATCACTTAAACGCTTCCGCCATAAACGCCAGCCCCTTGCGCCATGAATCTGCATCGGCTGCCGGATCGTAAGCTATCGGCATATTGAACTCCTTGCCAAGCTTGTCCGCATCGGGGCTGGTGAAGGAATGCTGCGCGCCCGGATAGGTCACGATTTCCGCTACCACGCCCGCATCCGCCATCTCTTTGCGAAATGCCGCGACTTGTTCCGCCGGAATGAAGGGATCAGCTTCGCCGGTATAAGATGCCATGCGCGCCTGTACCTTGCCGGGCTCGGCGGGATTTTGGGTGCTCAAGCCGCCGTGAAAACTTTCCACAACCTTGAGCGGCATGCCCGATCGCGCCATGTTCAGTACCACCGTGCCTCCCATGCAATAGCCGATGGCGCCGATAACATCCGCGTTCACGGTCGGTTCCTGCTTGAGCAGCGAAAGCGCAGCTTCAAAACGCGCTTGGGCGAGTGCCGCATTACCGGAAATTACACTGGAGAATTTCTTGGCATCTTCAGGATGGTGCGCGTGTTTTCCGTCGCCGTACATATCCAGCGCCATTGCCGTGTAGCCCTGCTCCGCCAGCATGCGGGCACGTTTGCGCGCGTAGTCGTTGAGCCCCCACCATTCATGCACCACCAGCACGCCGGGGCGCTTGCCTTGTATCGAGTCATCCCAGACGATATAACCTTTCAGTTGGGTACCGTCCGATTCGTAGCTGACTTCCTTTTCCTGAATCGCGGCATGGGCGACGCTTGCAGCGGAAAACAGCAGGATGCCCAGCAATAAAAACTTTTTCATGGCTTTTCCTTCTTTCGGATTCGGAGTTACAGGCACGGATTCATCACCGGCTCACGCGGAACGGCGAGCAGATGTTTCACCTGTTCCCTGATTTTATCCGGCGACATGCTGCGGATTTCGTTGATGATGGGGTCGTCAGGTTGGGCGCAATATTCCTTGATTTGCTCCGGGCTGGCAGTACCGGTCACGCGGTGTTTGAATTCGTCCAGATTCGCCTGTGTCGGGCGCTCGGATGAGTTTGCGATGATGAATTTATCAATATCGACGATGGCCGCATCAATCGCATCATCCGCAGGTTTGCGCGGTTTTTGGCACGCTGCTGTTATCGCCTGGACTTCCACATAGATCGCCCAGGAACAAAGCACGGCGCCGTGCCCGCTGGTATCCACCTGGGCTGAAAGCCCTTTCTCATCAGTCACCGTCTCCACCGGTTTTTTGGTCCCGTCCACTGCCGGATCATTCTGCGCCAGTGCGGAAATGCTTGCGGTGAGCAAGATGGCAGATAAAAGAAGGTTGCTATGTTTCATTTGATCTCTCCGGTTGTTTGGGTCAGGTTTTACAACGATTGATCGTCAATCTCCACCAACTGCCAGCACGAATCAACCCGCTTGAAATTGTAGCGAATTTGCAGCATGTCGCTTTCGGGGCTGCGATACATGATGTGGCCGGAAGTTGCATCGTCCTGCTCTATGCTTGCTTCATAGCCTTGTTCCTTGATGCTTTCCGGCGATTCCACCAGTAGTGGCATGGACATTTCCTGTTCGCCAAGCCATTTGGTTACGGGTTTGGGTTCCGGTTCGGAATTGATATCCACTATCGACGTAACCTGCAACGGCCATTGCGTGTACTCCGCCTGCGCCTTGCTATGCGTAAATACTTCCGCGAAATCCTTGAAATCGGAGCCGCAAACCAGCTCTTTGGAATGCGCTTCGCTCGTTTCCAGCGCGGTTTTAAAATCCTTGTCGTGCTGTTCTGCTGTGGGCTGATCGTGTTGTTTATCCAGATACACAAAATAAATCAATGCCACAACCGCGCCCGTAAGCGCAAATGCGATGACTTTTGTTGAGGTTTTCATTTTTGATTTCTCCGACTCAATGTTTCCTTTTGCGCTTGCTTAAAGCTGCCGAGGCGAATTTGTTGAGCCACTTCGCCCCTCTTCCAAAGAATCAAGGAGGTCTGTCCGATTGACCGGACCAGCCTCCTTGTTAACGAACCGCATGCCAATCAGTCGGCAAACGGATTGGATTTTCCATCCCATTCCAGCGAGTTTTTGCCGGATGAGTTGTTCTTGCTGTTTGTATCCATCGCATTCAGCACACGCGGTGAAAAGTGCGGATCAAGCAAACGGAGCCATGAATTCAGGATTTTGTTGTACTCGTCGCCGCAGCGAGCGGCGCGCGCCTGCGGCAAGGTGCCGTTGGTGACGAGAACATTGTAGGGTTTCGCGCCGGAGCCATAGGCGAGGCACAGCATGTTGAAATACCGCTGCGCGTCCAGCGAGTGCTCATCCGCATAATGCGCCATGGTCGGGTTGGTCTTGCTGCTGTTGACCTGGAACCAAACCGAGTTCAGTTTCAAAATACGCGCTCTTTCATTTTCGGTTTCGGTGTTCATTTTCAACAGCATGATGGTCGCCAGTTGATCGACCGAATCTTCTTCGCGCCCCACGGCGGGCAGTTTGAGCATGTCAATCAACGCATGGCCGGTTTCATGCAGCAGAATGAAGCGCACGTTGTCGCGGATGAATTCGGCAATGAATTTCTTCGGGTCTTTCATGCCCTTGGACAAGCCTTCCGCCATGGTGTACAAGCTGTCTATCATCTCGTAGCAAAGCACGATGAAGGAGTCGCCGGGATTGTAAAAGGCGTTTACCGTGCCACACTCTTCCGCCGAGTAATTAAGCTGCCGCGGCAGAACAAAAGCGCCATCCAGCGTGGAAATTTCGGGGATGCTGGAGAGCAGATGCTCGCTGCCCGCCCATTTGAAGGCGTATTGCAGACTGGGTGTTTGAGGCGGGTAATAGTGATACACAAAACGCAGACCGCGGCCATCTGACGTTACCAGCGATCCGTCACGCGGGGGCGGCAGCGCGCCATCACGTTGTTCAATGATTTCCTGGCCGCTGCCGGAATTTGTGGTATTGCTACCGGCGTTACCACCGGTATTGCCGCCACCGGATGATTTTCCACCCGATTCCTTTATCAGCTTGAGCAAGGTGGGAAACGTCGGCTCACCTTTGGCGGCATCGTCGCCAAATGGGTAAAAACTGCTCGACATCAACACGGAAATATTTTCATAGATTTTCGTGTCGCCCTGCTCTATCCATCCCAGATCATAACCACGAACTTCCTTGCCGCGTTGCTCGGCGCGCGCATAGAACGCCTGTCCGTTCACGCGACCTGCGATGATGAAAAAGTTCGGTTTGACGAGTTGGTAGGTAATCGTCGTCTTCTGCCCCTGCGCCCGATTGGTCAGTTCGCTCATTACCTCATTCAGGCTCATGTTTACCCGAAATGTCATGAGCGACAGTTTTCTATCCTGCGTATCCAGTATTTCTCCGCCCCACGCGCTGTCGTTTCGGTCCAGAGTTAAAACGGCGGCGGGATAATAGATGCTCATGCCGGTGCGGGTTTTCAGCGGTTGCCAGTTGATCTTGTTCTGGATATCCAGCGCGAAAACGGCAAGTTCCACGGCGTCTTTCGCCGCCAGTTTGCCGGTGGCGGGGCGCTGGCTTTCCTTCTGGTATTTGGCAATCGCATCGCGCGTGGTCTTGCCGAAATTGCCGTCGGCAAAGCCGTTGTAATAGCCTGCCAGTATCAATCCCTCCTGCACGATCCGTTTTTCCCAGATATTGAGCGCACTTTCAATGTCGCCGCTGCTCGCAGGTGGAGCGGAGCTTCCGCCGGAAGCCGGCGTGGAACCGCCGGATTTCCGGTATTTGCTCTCGTTTTTCGTGATGCACTCCCGCATGGCTGCGACGGCCGAGCTTCCGGTGCTCTCAAAACTGAAGGTGATGTTTTGCAAGTTGTCCGGCATCACGAGCGTGAAGTACTTGGTATTTTGTATGGTGTTGAGAAAGCCTTTTTCTTCAATCTGCAGGATTTCCAGGCTGTTTTTGGACTGGGCATTGAATTTGAAATCCGCTCCGCCGATAACCTTGTTGGAGGCATCGTAATTATTCCAGCGCAGCGTGCCGCTCCCTTGTGGGTTCATGTTCCAGAGCACGTCCTTCACATAGATCCAGAGCTCGCCGTCGATCAGCGAGCGATGGATCTCTATGATGGAGCCGTCCGTCATCTGGCTTGAGGCGAAACACGTCGCCTGATTATCGGTAGCGGTACCGCTTACCGCCCAGAATTTGTCGGTTCCCTTGTTGTAAAACGTGGTGGAATCGGCTTGGGCGCTGCCCATCCCGCAAGCCAAAAGCAGAAATGTGAAAATTGATAGCGTCGTCCGGCGCAACATGGGTTTGAATCTTTCTTCAAAAGATTACTGAAATGAACATTATGTGCTTCACATTACCAGAGTTTATTGTCTTTGAATACTGATTGCCATGCCCGTTGCCATCAAGGCAACCGCCTCGGCGAACAGTTCGGCAAAACAGCGAAAAATCATTCAAATCGGGTGTATGAAAACAGAAAATAACGACAGGCTACGACTATTCCAGCTTAATGAAGTTCTCGCGGTAATAGCGCAGCTCATCTATGGATTCGTGGATGTCGGCGAGCGCCGTGTGCTTGCTGGTTTTTTTGAAGCCGTCATAGACCCTGGGCGCCCAACGGCGGGCGAGCTCCTTGAACGTGCTGACGTCGAGATTGCGGTAGTGGAAGTATTTTTCCAGACGTGGCATGTAGTTGGCCATGAAGCGCCTGTCCTGGCAGATGGAATTGCCGCACATCGGCGATTTTCCCGCGCCGACCCACGGTTTGAGAAAGGCGAGCATTTGTTCTTCGGCTTCGGCTTCGGTCAGTGTGGCGGCTTTCACCTTGTCGATCAGCCCGGATTTGCCATGCGTGCCTTTGTTCCATGCGTCCATGCCGTCCAGTACGGCATCAGCCTGATGTACGACCAGCGCGGGCGATTCGGCGAGAATTTCCAGATTGGCATTGGTGATAACGACAGCGAGTTCGAGGATTTTATCGCTGTCGGGCAAAAGGCCGCTCATTTCCATGTCGATCCAAATCAGATTATCGCTATCTTGTGCCATAATAATCCGCGTGCCTTTCCATATTCAATGAGCGCAAAGTGTAACCGAAAACGGACTTCCGATGACTGCATTCACAACCCTGTTTTTAAGCCTTTTGATCCTGAGCGCAGTGATACAACTGTGGCTGGGGCGTCGCCATATCGCGTATATTCAGTCGCATCGCGATGCCGTTCCGGCGGCATTTTCCGCCGATATCAGTCTGGAATCGCACCAAAAAGCCGCTGATTATTCCGCCGCCAAAACCCGCCTCGGCATGATACAAGGCATGGTCGAAATGGCCTTGCTTTGGGCATTCACGCTGGGCGGCGTCTTGCAATGGCTGGATGGCGCGTGGGGCAGCGCATGGCCGGTGGCTGTGCTCGTGCACGGCGCGCTGGTTATCCTGTCCGCCTTTGTCATCAGCAGTTTGATCGGCCTTCCGTTCGACTATTACAAAACCTTCGTCATTGACGAACATTTCGGTTTCAACAAAATGACGCGCGCGATGTTCTTCATCGACTTGCTCAAATCCACGCTGGTCGGGCTGGCGCTCGGTGTTCCGCTGCTGTTTGCCGCGTTGTGGTTGATGTATGTTTCGGGTGAAATGTGGTGGCTTTATCTGTGGCTGTTGTGGACAGGTTTCAATCTGCTCATGCTGACGATTTATCCCACGCTGATCGCGCCTTTGTTCAACAAGTTTTCACCGCTCTCCGACGAAACGCTCAAAACACGCATCGAAAGCCTGCTGACCCGTTGCGGGTTCAAATCGCAAGGCTTGTTCGTCATGGACGGATCGCGCCGCAGCAGCCACGGCAATGCTTATTTCACCGGCTTTGGCGCAGCCAAGCGCGTGGTATTTTTCGACACCCTGCTTGATCGCCTGAATGCGGATGAAATAGAGGCTGTGCTCGCGCATGAGCTTGGTCATTTCAAACACAAGCACATCATCAAGCGGATCATTCTCATGTTCGTCGCAAGCTTTCTCGGCCTTGCCCTGCTTGGCTGGCTCGCTCATCAGCCCTGGTTTTTTACGGGGCTGGGCGTAGCCAATGCGAGCAACTATATGGCGCTGCTGCTGTTCATTCTCGTCAGCCCCGTATTCACTTTGTTGCTGCGCCCGCTGTTCGCGCTCTATTCGCGCAAAAACGAGTTTGAAGCGGATGAGTATGCGGCGCAACACGCAAGCGCGCAGCATCTCATTGAGGCGCTCGTGAAACTGTATCGCGACAATGCTTCCACGCTCACGCCCGACCCGCTGCATTCCGCCTTCTACGATTCGCATCCACCCGCCAGCATCCGTATCGCCCGCTTGCAAGCATGAGCGCCACGCAACTGGCCGGCCTCGTCATCGCTGCCTTTGGCAAACGCTACGATGTCGAACTGGATGATGGCCGTCAGATCAGTTGCGTGACACGCGGCAAAAAGAGCGATCTCGCCTGCGGTGATCACGTCGAAATCAAGCTGACCGCCGATGCGGAGGGCGTGGTGGAAAACATTCTGCCGCGCCGCAGCCTGCTCTATCGCAGCAATGAATACCGCCGCAAACTGCTCGCGGCCAACGTCACTCAAATCATCATCGTCGTCGCCGTCGAGCCAAGTTTTTACGAAGATCTGGTCAATCGTTGCCTCATCGCTGCCGAAACTGCCGGTATCCGGGCGCTGATTCTGCTCAACAAAAATGATTTACCCGATGCCGACGCCGCGCTTGAAAAATTGCAACCGTTCTGCGCGCTTGGTTACGATGTTCTGCCGCTTTCCGCGAAACGCGATGTTTCGCAACTCCGCGCCCGGCTACATGGCCATACCAACGTACTCGTGGGGCAATCCGGCATGGGCAAATCCACGCTCGTCAATGCCCTGCTCCCCGATGCGAAAACGCGCACACAGGAAATCTCGGCGGTGCTGGACAGCGGTAAACATACGACCACAGCCGCCCGCCTCTACCATCTGGATGCAAAAAGCGACCTCATTGATTCGCCGGGTTTGCAGGAATTCGGCCTCCATCATTTAAGCGTGGACGAGATGGAACAGGCATTTGTCGAATTTCGCCCGTATTTGGGTAAATGCCGCTTCAACAACTGCCGCCACATGAAGGAACCGGATTGCGCGGTATTGAACGCAGCACGTGACGGAAAAATCAGCGAGCGGCGTTTGCAGTCTTATCAGAAACTGCTCACCGAGCTGCATCAAAGCCAATAACCCCGCCGCGATGAACAAGATAGTTACTCGCGCTCGCCTGTTATAATTGTCCTCATGCAAATCACTACCCGCCTTGAATTCGACGCCGGTCACCGCATTCCCTGCCACAAAAGCCAGTGCCGCAATCTGCACGGGCATCGCTACGCCATCGAAATCACTTTGTCGGGCGACGTGATCCAGCAGGAAAACAGCCCGGAGCAAGGCATGGTGATGGATTTTTCGGATGTGAAGGCCATCGCACGCAAAGCCGTAGTGGATGCTTGGGATCACGCCTTTTTGGTCTATCAAGGCGACACCGTGGTGCGCGAATTTCTGCAAACCCTGCCCAACCATAAAACCGTCGTCATGCAAACCGTTCCCACCGCCGAAAACATGGCTGCCGAAGCATTCCGCATTCTCGACGCGCTATATCAGGACAGCTACGGCAACCATCTGCGTCTGGAACGGGTGCGCCTGTTTGAAACGCCCAACAGTTGGGCAGACGCTCTCAGGCAGGAATAGCAGCCCGCATGTTGTCAGCGCTAAGCAAACATAACCCAACGTTTTGCAAATGAGCGTTGTAGCCGCAAGTCTTGCCGCAGTAGCATTCGGCGCCGGTGATTTCTTTGGCGGCGTCGCCGCGCGCCGTTCGAGCTGGCGAGTAGTTGTCCCGGCGGCGCTCGGCATGGGACTACTGGTGCTGGGTGTAGCCGACTACTTTTTCGGCGATGCTTCCGGAACAGCCTCGCCGCCCATGATGTGGTGTTTGTGCGCCGGTTTTGGGCTCGCCATCGGCCTGTCATTACTCTATCGCGCGCTGGCTGAAGGCCGCATGACCGAAGTCGCTCCCATCACCGCGATAGTCGCAATCGCAATACCTGCCGTTGTGGATATTGTGCTGGGCAAAACCGTGACGCTCACCCTGATTTTGGGGCTGGTGCTTGCCTGTGCCAGCGCCGCCCTCTTGTCGGGACTCAGCGGGCGGGGTTCAAAGCCGCGTGACCGCTCCAGCCTGCTCATCGCAATCGGCGCCGGAGCCAGCCTCGCCGTTTTCTACATCGGACTTGATCAAATCAGCGCGGCAAACGCCGGAGTTCATGGTGTTCTGATCGTACGCGTCGTGGCTTTTGTCAGCACCGCCGTCTTCGCCTTGGGGCAAGCAAGGTCTGCGTTCCAGTTGCGCAGCTTTGCCTGGGCAACCGGAGCAGGTCTGTTTGACGGAGCGGCCAACCTGCTTCTGGCGCAGGCATTTATCGACGGCGGACTGGCTGAAACTTCAGCGATTGCCTCGCTCTACCCCGGATCAACCATCCTGCTCGCGATTGCATTCCTCGGAGAGCGCCCCTCGAAAATCCAGTACGCGGGCTTGGCGCTGGCTGTCCCGGCGATTTTTCTGTTGAGATAAAGACAAGGCTGCTAAACCCGAATCTTGGTTAAATAGCACCCAGTCAAAATTTTGTAAGTTATATCTTGCAAAATTATATAAATACACCAATAATGTCATCTATGACTGACAAAATTTACCTCCTTAGCGAACTTGGCTCAGCACTCAAAGCCCAGAGAAAAGCTGCCGGCCTTTCAAAAACCAAGCTCGCCCAACACGCCGGTAAAGTGCGCGAAGTTATCTATCGCCTTGAATCCGGCGAGGATGTAACGGTGTCCTCACTACTGGCTGTGCTTGGGGCGCTGGGGCTGACGCTGCAAATCAGCAAGGACGGCATGCCCACCATGCAGGAAGTCGCGGCGCGCTTCGCGCAAGATGATGATTGAATCCGTCATGCTCCCCGAAAAAATCCCTCTGCTGCAAGTCTCCATCGGTAACGAACCCAATGCAGGACAATTGATCAAACGCTCGACTTACGAATTCCGCTATCTGGCCCCGCAAGCTGAACAGCCTTGCGTCGCACTGCTGATGCCGGCCAGCGCGCAACTGACCTGGCAAGACGGCGATCTGTTTCCCGTCATGGATCAGAACCTTCCCGAAGGTGATTTGTTCATGCGGCTGCGCGCCGCGTTCCCCAAGCAACCGCTGAGCCCCATGCACCTGCTGGCACTGATCGGAAAGAACGGTATCGGACGGCTTGGCTATCGCTTGCCGGATGCCCCGCTCGCCCCGCCCGCGCCGCCGCTCACCAAAGAAAGCTTGCTCAACACCGCCTACACGCCGGAGGTTTTCGATGAACTGGTGCGCGCCTATCTCAGCACCGGCGCGGGTATCGCGGGGATGCAGCCCAAGATCATGGTCCCCGACCGCCCCACCATTCCCATTCCATCGCTGATCGTCAAAGCCGCAGGTCCGTCTTATCCGGGGCTCGCGGCCAATGAATACCTGTGTCTCAAAGCCGCGCACCTGGCGGGCATCGCCACGCCGAAGTTTGATCTCTCCCACGATGGACAGATGCTGATACTGGATCGCTTCGATCTGTCGCCAACCGCCGATGGCGCCATCGAACGCCTGGGCTTTGAAGACATTGCCGCGCTCGCCGGTCTGCGCGTGCGCGATGTGCTGGCCGACCGAAAATATCAGGGCAGCTATCAGCGTATCGCCGAGCTGATCAAACAACTGCAACTGCCGCGCATCAATCTGCATCGCTTCTTCGAGCAAGTCGCCTTTACCATCCTCGTGCGCAACGGCGATGGTCACTTGAAAAACTACGGCATCCTTTATCGCTCCGCCAACGATGCCTGGCTCGCGCCGATGTTTGATGTTGTCACCACCGCGATTTACCGCTATGCCCGTTACAGCGGCGGGCCGGCCTTGGAAGACAGGACGATGGCGTTGAAGCTGTTCGCAGGCAAACACCAAACGCGGGCTTATCCCACGGAAGATGAATTACTGACTTTTGGCAGCAAGGTTTGTGAAGTCAGCAAGCCGCGTGAGGTCTTGCGGCGCATCAGGGGCGGGATGCGTGAGGCCATGCAAGAGGCGCGACGGGATGAGCGGATTCCGGGGGTGTTGCGGGAGGAGATGGGGAAGGCTTGGGGTGGTAAGTGACTCTGTTTACGTTACTCCCTCATCGCACATTTTGGAATCAATAGCGATTAATTCGAAATTTCAGAATGGGTTTCGATAAAAGCAAACATAATATAAATCTAGATTTTGTCTTCCTGAATTACTGACAGATATGAAGGCTCAACATGGCACGCAGCAAGAAACGAAAATCTACTCGATCTCAATCAACGGTAACCCATCAAAATGGTAATAAATGGCTAGGGAAAATATCGATGTTCCTTGTAAGCTCAGGTATCTTCGTCGCTCTTCTAGGAGTCATATATCGATATTGGGCGACTAATGTATCTTTGGAATTCGTTCAACCAATCGGTAATGCGTATGAATTCTCACTAAAAAATGAAACTCCCGTGGATCGTACCGTAAAGATGTTTCGCATTGTCCCTCCATCTGTACAAAAAGTTGCCTATAGAATTACCGAAGATATATATGTGAATCTCGACGATCAAGGTCGCGTCATCTTACCAGGTGGCAATGTAAGCTACATACCCGCAGTAGAATTTAAAGAGCTTGATGGTCAAAAAATACCTGCAAATGGCTCGCTAAAATTCCGCGTTCCGCCACTTTCAAGCCGCTCTTGGATGGCACCAGAAGCATTCATCGTCGATGTGCGTTACGAACTAGAACCTTCGAATTCCGTACTGGCAATCTTTGAAACACTCCTCGACGACATAGGTATGCGCTCCCGTGAACAAACAATCCATTACATGGTAGTAGAAAATTACTGGACCGTTTCCCGATCAGACTTTGTCAATGATGAAGCAATCCGTGTGTTTTGCCGCGACAATGAGGCAATGGCAAAATCGAATATCTGTGCACCTAAAAATCCATAGGTATTGAGTTTCAATAAGTCGTCAAAAAGGCAGGAATGCCTGTAATTCAGCATGATGCTTATAGGTGCTTATGCGCAAAGAACAACAAGCAGCCCAAGCCGCACACTTGCGCCGTCCCACCGCATATCAAGCACCTAAACCGGCTCGATCCAATTCTTTCAGGGCAGCTATAAGTAACTTCTTCGCCTTGGGTAAAAATTTGTATGAAATTTTGCCAGTGGGTTGCCCGCTGCTACGAACGACCGGATGCGACGCCATGCTTTCACCCCGCTTGGCGTGCAATTCTTTGACATATGCAAAGGTTGCCGGATATTTGGTTGCAAAGCGGCTCGACGCACTCAGAGCACTACCAATACGACCTAAGCTATAGTTACCAATCCCTCCATCGACTCGGAATACTTCAACCAGCAAACGATCATTAAAAACATCCAGTAGATTCACGAAATTGGTGATATTGATATTCATTGCTGCTGATGCCTCAACTATTTGCCGTTCCGCGTAACGGTAATTCTGTCTAAAAATTCGACGCCATTTCAATTCTGGTACGTTTTTATTGATACGATGTAGCGAATGATGGATGCCGCAGCGTTTAGGGGAACGCCGAGGGAGGCGGCCAGCCTCCTTGAGCAAAAGGAAGGCTGATCGATTCCAATTCCGTGTTGTACCTGAAGGCAGACCACCAATGCTGAACCCTTTCCAAGCCGCTGCAAGCGCAGGTACACTTTCCTTGTCCAAGATGCCATTGCCTACGATCTCATCGAGCACATTACGTTCCGGATCTGGCAATGCCGCAGCTTCGACCATCTTAGCGCGTGCCCACCAGGACGGTGCCGCCTTACAGGCATAGCGTATTTGTCCCGAGGAGAGCATCCCTACGCGCATCAAATAGCAACCGATGGCAACAAGCTCATCAGCCTTCATGGTTTTGGGGTGCCACAATTTTTTTAAAAACTGCGCTAATTCCCTGTCCAATAGGTTCGGCAACCGGCCATCCACCGCAGATATAAACTCTGCCCGGACGGACTGATACAAGTTGATACCCTTGATAGTTACCACCACCGCCTTCGCGGCTACACGCGGTAACTTATTGTAACGGCGCAGATAATTGCAAACGTTCTTGTAAATTTCCGGATGTTTATCGAGAATTTTCCAAAGTCGCGCAGTCAATATCGCATTAGGTTCCGCATGCGCAAGTAGATATTTGAAGCGTGTGGCATTCTCAATTTTGTATCGTGGCGTCAACTCCACGATTCGCTTCAGCAGGCGTTTTTGGTTAACCGCGTTCCGCCGAATTGACGGCTCCGACGGGTTGGAGATGGATTTTAGTTCTTTCTCCACATCGCTGATTTTGTGGATGCTGATTTTACTGCTTTGCGGAAATAGGCCGATGTCCTTACTTCGGTGGTCAAGTGCAACTAAATGTTGACGTAGTGTCAGTTCATCTTTTGCAAACAAGCGAATGTCATCGACATAACGCAGATAGCGAAAATTTTTCTGTTTTCTCCCAAGATCATCGAAATAAGACAACACAACTTCCGATAGCAAACCTGAAGACATTGGTCCTTGGGGAATACCGTGGTTGTGGAATATACCCCGTTCGGTTGCCGTCCACTTCGCCAGCCAACTCGTCAGTGCTACACAAAAATCATTGTCAAAGCCCAGCTTACTCAAAAAATGGCTCAATACACCATGATCCAAACTGTCATAGCAGGCCGTCAAATCAAAGCTTGCGGTATAAGTTAAGCCTTCGTTGAATGCCTCACGGGTTGCATCGTTGAAGGCTTTGTAACCTTCGCTCCACTTGCGATAGAACCACACTGATGATTTGCCAGCGTACAAATGACCAAATACAGTCTTGTTGTATCGCTGCCGCATTTTAGGCGACATCCTCTCCGCAATCAGATTGACTGCCGCTTGATAAACGATTTGGTCGTCAATATTGAGCAGCGAATATGGCCGAAGAATGCCCGATGCTTTCGGGAAATATATTTTAGTAGCCGAACTTGGCTCGTAAATACCGCGCCTCAATCGGTCAGCCAGGTCATCAAGCAGGGCATCTTCGGCAACAGCATAATCTTGGTACAGTGAGCGGAAATAAGATTTGTAGCTAGCGTCAGCATTGGACTGAATCCATCGCCATGCACGACGGAGATTGTCCTTGTTGCGGAGTTGAATCAATGTAGCCATACATCATTATCCGAATATTTGCTCCAGCATGACAGGTAATAGAGCAACATTGGCTTGATGGATGCCGACACGTTTCATTTTAATAGCCGTGATAGTAATTTGCAGTGTAACGAAATCACGTTGTGCTTCCAAACTTGGTATTGGTACCTCAATCTTGGAAAGTTTCGTAACGCTCAAAGTTCGGTTTCGGTCGGCAGTACCAGCGGAGGCATCACCGATTTTTCCCAAGCCTTCGGGGCTGAGCAGATAGTAAAGCAGGAAGTTACCCAACATTTGGTTACTGTCTGGTACGCAGGTGATATAGCGATGTGAGGCAATCGCGTTGTCATGCTCATCACTGGCGAGTGCTATTGCGCCTTCCCAGGCTTTGATGTTGCTGAAAACCACATCGCCAGATTTTATCCATACGGGTTTTTCCCATGTGGCTTCTGCGGCATTGAAATCAGGCTTGCTGAATAATCCCTTGCCGAAGGAGCGTGCTCCGACTTCGCGGTAGCGTTTGCTGGTATCCAGCGTAACAGGGCGTTTTTCGATTGGCGCAACTTCACTCATTGGGCGGTAGGGTGCGTTGGCGATGGCGTCGCGGAAGCGCAGGGCGAGCAGGCGGTCGGCGTCGGCTTCGATGGCATCAATGTGGGTGTTTAGCTGGCGGGTTTTATCGCTGAGTTCGGCCAGTTTGGCGACGATGGCGTGTTGTTCGGAGAGTGGCGGGAGCGGGATTTCCAATTTCAGGAAAAATTCTTCCTTGAAACGATTGCGCGTTGTCGGTGTGCTACCGGTACAATCTTCCTCGACACGCTTCCATGTTGCAGGAAGCTGAAACCAGCGATTAAGGAAGCTGGAATCCAAACGTGAATTGTCTACGCGAAACAGCGGAAACTCATTTGAAACAAATGCGCCATCAAGTTCTTTCGGGATAATGCCGAAAGCGCCACGCCATGCGAACAAGCGGCTATAAATAAAATCGCCTGCCTCAACGCGGGTCAGACGCGATGCCGATGTTTCCGTGCCTGAAACTGTTTCACGATGGAATGCGCCGTTACCTTCCAGCCGCACGCCGAGAAGGCGATATTTGTTATCTGGCCTCACGGATTCGGCGCGATCAAGCTGCGAAACAACTTCGCCAAGCGCAACCATCGGCCACTTGCTCACTTCGTCACCTTCCCAACCAACGCCTCAATCTCCCCCAACAGCCGCATCACTTCATTCTCATGCTGCCTCATCCGCGCCACCAATTCCATTGGGGCGATGTGTTCCAGTTCCTGCTTGGCATTTGGGTTTTTCACGTCCAGGTTGTAGTTCTTGGCGATCACGTCCGCCGCGCTGACTTTCCACGAGTGCGGCGTTTCCTTCCGGTCATTCCACCATGCGAGGCAAGTGGCGAATTCCTCGAACTGCATGGGCATGGTTTTGGAATATTTCTTGCGACCTTCCGGCAAAGGAATTTCGTAATACCAGATATCCGCCGTTGGCCCGCCGCGTTCGAAGAACAGCAGGTTGGCGGGGATGTCGGTGTAGGGCGCGAATACGCCTTGCGGCAGGCGTACGATGGTGTGCAGGTTAAATTCCTTGAGCAGTTGTTGCTTGATGACCGCCGCTACGCCATCGGCGAATAGCGTGCCGTTGGGTACGACCACCGCGGCGCGTCCGCCGCGTTCGGCGGCTTTTTTGCCGGGTGTGGGCGCGCCTGCTACGCGCAGTTTGCGCATGATGTATTGCAGAAATAACAGCGCGGTTTCGCTGGTTTGCATGTTGGGCGGGAAGTTGGCTTTGATGCCGGCTTCTTCTTCGCCGCCGAAAGGCGGGTTGGTGAGAATCACGTCTACGCGCTCGGCGTGGCCGATCTCAACGATGCGCCGTTCCAGCGTGTTGCCGTAGGCGATTTGCGGCGTTTCGAGGCCGTGCAGCAACAGGTTCATTTCCGCCAGCATGTAGGGCAGCGGCTTGGCTTCCTGTCCGTAGAGCGTGTGGTTTTGCAGCAGGGCGCGCTTGTTCACGTCCTTGCCGATTTGGGCGTGCAAATGATCGTAGGCTTCGACCAGAAAGCCGCCGGTGCCGCAGGCGGGGTCGAGCACGGTTTCGCCCAGGCGTGGGTCGGTGACTTGCACCATGAAGCGCACCACTGGGCGCGGCGTGTAGAACTCGCCGGAATCGCCCGCCGCGTCGCGCATTTCACGCAGCATGGATTCGTACAGGTGCGAAAGTGTGTGGATTTCTTCGCTGCTGGTGAAGTGAATCTGGTTGATTTTATTCAGTACGTCGCGCAGCAAATAACCGCTGACCATGCGGTTTTGTACGCCTTTGAATACGTTGGCGATGACGCGGCGCTGGCCACCGCGGTCGTTGCGTTCATCCTGCGCGCGCAGCCAGGCGAACAATCCTTTGCCGCGTTTGCCATCGGGGCGTATCGCTTCGTCCTGATTGATGAAGGCCAGCAATTCCTCGCCATTGATGCCATCGACTTTGGCTGCCCAATCGCGCCAGCGGTAGGGCGCTTCGATCAAGGGCTGGTAGGTTTCGCCATTCAGTTCAGCGTCGGCGGCGTGGCGTTGTTCGAGGTCGTCGAGAAATTTCAGGAACATGACCCAGGTTAGCAAGGGCAGGCGGTCGGCGTCGCCGTTCAGCCCTTTATCCTTGCGTAGAATCTGGCGCACGGATTTGATGAGGGCGGAGAGTTGCTGCGTGGTGGTTTGCATGGTTGCGGTTTTTTTCATGTCAAGTACCAAGGGTATTTTTCACGTCATGCTGCGCGAAGTCGCAGCATCCATACTGAGCTTGGATTCTGCGGCTCCGCTTCGCTCCGCGCAGAATGACAAAAGGGTATTCATTGATAGAGCGCCGTTTGCAGGCGGTTGATGGCCTCGCGCAGCGCGGGCACGCCGCCGAAGTAGCGTTGCGCGATTTCAGCGGGAGCGCCGTAATGGTTGAAAGGTTCCACGCTCAATAATTCGGAGGGGCGATTGAACTGGATGATGCCGTTTTCGATATAGCGTTCCAGCATCAGGGATAAAATTTCGCGCGCGGTATCGCCGTATTGCGTGAACAAATCGGGGTGTCGTTTCCTGGCGCGTTCGGCCCGTTCGCGGCGCGTGAGCAGCGGCGCGTTCCAGGCGAGATGGCAGAGCAGATCAAAGGCGTCGGCATCCTGCTGGCCGGTGGCGACGATCAGTTCGTCAAAGCTGATGTGCCGCTCGGCCAGCTCGCGCAGCACCTCGGCGCGGGTGTCCGGTTTTTCCCACGCACTGTGCAGGTCTTGCCGGTTGGGATACAGGGAGCGGACGGTGCGGGCGGAATATTCGGTGTAGCGCACGACTTGCAGTTTTTTGCCGTCGGCGTCCAGATCGTAGACCAGATGGCCGATGACTTCTACGTTGCCGCCATCAACGTAGAATTTGCGCGGCTCGTCGTCGCCTTGATCGCCACTGATCTCCCCGCCGCTGTCTTCGTCAACCGAGGCCACGGCTTCGTAATCTGGTGTTTCGTGCTGTTCGACTGCGCTGGCAATGACTTCGCCTTCATCATTGATTTGCACTTCTTCCACGGATGCCGGAAAGCCATCGAATGTCTCATCGGCAAAATGCCGTGTTGCAGTGCCGGTAAAGTCGATGATGTTGAAAAATTCCTTGCCGTAATCCACGCGCAAACGGGTGCCGCGACCGATGATTTGCTTGAATTCGGCTTGCGAACCAACCACGCGGCACAGAACAACGTTCTTGACGGTTTCCGCATTCACGCCAGTGGTTAGGAGTTGTGAGGTGGTAAGGATGACCGGCGTGGGCTTGTCCAAATCCTGAAAGTTGGACAGGTGCGCCAAACCGATTGCGCCCTCGTCCGCCGTCACACGGCAGGCGTAATCGGGGTATTGCCGCACCAGATCGGCATTCAGATTGACCAGCGCCTGACGCATTTCCGCCGCGTGTTCCTGATCGACGCAGAACACGAGGGTCTTGGCAAAGCGGTCGCTGCCTTTGAGAAAGTCGGTCAGGTGTCGTGCCATCGCCTGGGTGCGGGCACGTAGCGCGACGACTCGCTCGAAATCCCTGGTCTGGTATTCGTCGTCTGGAATAACGCGCCCGTAGCGGTCGAGTTCATCTCGGTTAGGCCGCCAGCCTGCGGCATCGGCGTTGGTGATAACGCGATGCACACGATACGGGGCGAGAAAGCCATCTTCGATGCCTTGCTTCAGGCTGTAGAGATAAACGGGATTGCCGAAATAATCGTAGGTGTCGCGCGATTCGTCACGCTGCGGCGTGGCGGTCATGCCGAAATGCACGGCATCGGCAAAGTAGTCCAGCACCTTGCGCCAACTGCTGCTGTCACGCGCCGCGCCGCGATGGCATTCGTCAATGATGATGAGATCGAAGAAATCCGGGCGGTATTGCCGGAACACATCGTCGCTGGCGGT
>JAITML010000039.1 GCA_031277395.1 Methylobacillus sp.
GGCGCCGAAGTCGTAGTCGAGGATGGAGAGTGGGTTGAGGATCAGGTCGGCGTTGATCGTCAGTTCGTTCGCGCCGGTGTTGCCGCCGGCATGGGGAGAAAGGATGCCGCCGTCCGCGACCGCGACGCTGCCGAATATCGTTCCTTCACCACTCAGGGTCGCGCCGAGCTTGACCGTGACGGGGCTCAGGTTATTGCCGTCGCCCAGGGTGCCGTCCACGCGTAGCTGCGCGCCGGATTCCACCGTGGTGCCACCACCGTTGAGAGTGATGGTGTCGCCCGTGATATGCAAGGTACCGGTGTTGACCCAGACCGCGTCTGCTGCCGTGCCGTTGATCGTTACGGTGCCCGAGAGCGTCCAGAGGTCAGTCGGCAGGGTGGGAATATCGACCGACTGCGCCGTGCTGGGGAGCGTGGCGCCGCTCGTCACGCCCATCGTGAGTTGCTCGAAGCCAATGCCCACGTTGGGCGTGGGGATCATGACGTTGTTCGTCCCGGCCACCCCGTTGCCGACGCCCACCATGCCCACACCTAAATCGCTGTCCTCGTTGCCGCTGCCTTGCAGGCGCAGGATGTTGCCCGCGCTCTCGCTCACCACGTCGCCGTTCAGCACCGAGCCGGGTTGCAGAATCAGCGTGTTGCCGCCTTCGGCGAGACCGTCGGTGTTCTTGCCGAAATGCACGGCGGCGCTTTCGGTACTGCTGAGGACGCCCTCGACAAAAACATCGGGCGTGACGGGATTGTTGTCGGTGTCCCTGAACACGCCGCGATTGACGATGACCATGTCGCTCGCGCGCACTTCAATGCCGCTGCCTTGTTTGGCCGAGATCGTACCGCCCTCATTGAGGATCGTGCCGCTGGACGTGCCAGCCGGGTTGCGACCGTACAGGTTGGGGTCGATGGGGTGATCGAAGATGTCGTTGGTGCCGGGAATGGCAGGTGCAGGCGAGCCAGGGACCGTCGTGCCAGCGGGATCGCTAGGCTTGGGGCCGGTGAAGGGCGGCGAGTTGTTGATGAGGATGCCAGCGGCCATCGTGGCGCTTGCGTTCGCGCCAGTCAGGCCGTCTGGCCGACTGTCGCCGGTGGCGGTGATGCTGCCGGTGTTGGTGATACTGAGCCTGGCCGAGTTGTACACATTGATGCCGGCCGCGTTGATGCCGCCGGTAGTGATCGTGCCGCTGTTGACGACGATGTTGTCGGCTGACGGGATGACCAGGCCATTGTTGGTGACGTAGGTATTGACCGTCGCCGTTGAGATCATGCCTACGGGGCCTATGCTGATGCCCACGCTGTTGCGGCCAAGCGTGCTGATCGTGCCGTCATTGGTGATGCTGGTGGCCGAACCGCCGTGCATGAGGCCAACGGCCCAGGTATAGCCTGTGGTGCCAGCGGCAATCCTGATCGTCGCGCCCTCGTCTATCGTCACCGTGCTGGCGTAGGAGATATTGATGAACGACAACACCGCCAGGCTCGATGTGGTAAAGCCATCCGTCAGGTGCACGGTGACGTTCTGGGTCGGGCGATAGCCAGGGATGCCGTTGAGGCTGCCTTGTGGGCCGGATTTCGCAAAAATCTGCGTCGTCGCGTTCAGCGGGTTCAACAGGGTGTTGGGTTGAGCGGGAACGGGCGTTGTGTCGTTGTCGCAGATGATGGTATCGTCCGAGACCGGCTGGTAGGTGCCGATATTGGCGCCGCCGCTCACCTGGGCATCGGTCCTGATCAGGGGCGATTGATTACCCAGTCCGAGGTCATGTGTCGTCTGGTTGTAGCAGCGCGCCTGCGCGTCGTTGGGGGCGAACAGGCCGGTGGCGAGTACGCCCAGCAACAGCGCGAGCACGGGAACACGCCGCGAGGCGAAAAGTCGTGAATCGCAAAAATGGGGCAGTGCATGGTGCTTCGTCCCATGGCCGTATTTGACCATCATTGCTTTACTACGCGACTTCATTGTTGCCTGACTCCTGAGCGAATTATCGAAAACCGTCTATCACACTGGCTGACGACAGTGTGCATAAGTCATTATGATAATATCCTCATGTGTTTTATTGACAATAATCTCACATATTCTCTCAATAATTGGAATATTGGCGGACTATAGTCCAAATAAAAAACTGCCTCCGTGATGGAGGCTGATGAATTTTTTGGCGCGCCCGAAGAGATTCGAACTCCTGACCCCTTGGTTCGTAGCCAAGTACTCTATCCAGCTGAGCTACGGGCGCGTATCGACTCATGCGTCGAAGAGGGGTGCATTATACAGAATTATCCACAGCACGCAAGGCAATGCGCGGGACGGTTTTTTGGAAAACCTTCCAAAATTCCATCGGCGCGCACGCGATTTTCTCTGCTCACTGTGTCTTTTTTTACTCTATAATGTATTACATTGTAATTCACATGGAGTAAAAATCATGGCTGCAAACCAACTCGTGCAAGCGCGGATTGATGGCGCGATCAAAGAGGAAGCCGCGGTGGTCTTGGCTGCGGTCGGGCTTACCGTGTCCGATGCTGTGCGCCTGATGCTGACGCGCGTTGCGCATGAAAAGGCGCTGCCTTTTGATCCTTTGGTTCCCAACGAAACGACCATTGCCGCGATGAAGGAAGCTCGCGAAGGCAAGGGAAAGCGTTTTGCCTCCATTGCGGAGCTGATGGCCGATCTGAATGCGGACGATTAAACAGTTAGGTCAATTCAAGCGCGACTACAAGCGTGAAAAGAAAGGTCAGCATCGCGCGACACTTGATGCTGATCTTGAAGCGGTGTTGTCCTTGCTGGTGAGCGATAGATCGCTGGACCCACGTCATCACGATCATCCGCTCATTGGCGAATGGAAAGACTTTCGTGATTGTCACGTCCGCCCAGACCTCGTGCTGATCTATCAAAAAGTTTCCACGGATACCTTATGCTTGGTGCGCCTCGGCTCACACTCGGAGCTTGGCTTGTAACAGCATTGGCCAGCACAATATCCTCCAAAATTCCGACGCCGCATGCGCGGTTTTCAGCTCCACCCTGACGTTATAATTGCCGCATGAAATTGCTCGCCCTCGATACCTCCACCGAATACCTTTCCCTGTGCCTGTGGCAGGATGGCGCGGCATTGTCGCGCGATATTCTCGCGGGACAGACGCATTCGCAGCGGGTATTGCCGATGGCGGGCGAAATGCTGGCCGAGGCGGGGCTGTCGCTGGCTCAACTGGATGGCATCGCGTTCGGCGCGGGGCCGGGTTCGTTCACCGGTTTGCGCATCGCCTGCGGCGTGGCGCAAGGGCTTGCGTTCGGCGCGAATCTGCCGGTGGCGGGTGTGAGCACCCTGCTCGCGCTCGCGCAGCAAAGCAATGAATCGCGTGTGATCGCCTGTCTGGATGCGCGCATGGGCGAGGTGTATCACGCGGCGTATGAACGCGCAGGCTCGGCTTGGCGTCCGGTTTGCGAGCCGGGTTTGTACCGGCCGGAGGGCGTTCCCGCAGTCAACGGTGACGGCTGGATAGGCACGGGCAGCGGCTGGGACGCGCACGGCGCGGCCTTGCAGGCGCGTTACGCGGGGCAGATCGGCGGCGTAGTTCAAAATGCCTTCCCCCATGCGCGCGACATCGCGGCGCTCGCCGCCGTTGAGTTTGCCGCAGGCCGTGGTGTGACAGCCGCTGCTGCCGCGCCGGTCTATATTCGCAACAAGGTCGCGTTCGCGATGGCGGAACGATGAGCGCGGCGCTCGATCTTGCGAGTCATGCTACCCAATGTGTTTTTCGCTCGATGCAGTTCGAGGATATTGATCGTGTCGCGGAAATCGAGTCGGAAATTCATTCCCACCCGTGGTCGCGCGGCAATTTTTCCGATTCGTTGCGCGCGGGCTATGGTTGCTGGGTGTATCTATCCGGGAACGAAATGATAGGCTATGCGATAGTGATGTCGGTGCTGGACGAGGCGCATCTGCTCAACATCGGCATCGCGCGTGACCATCAGGGACGCGGGCTGGGTCGCGCATTGCTCAAACATATAACGGATTTCGCAGCGAGCCACGGCGCGGCCATGATGTTTCTCGAAGTGCGTTCTTCCAACAAAAACGCGATTGCGTTGTATGAAAGCACGGGATTCAATGAATTCTCCGTTCGCAAAGGCTATTATCCCGCAAGCAACGGGCGCGAGGACGCGATACTCATGGGATTGACGTTATGAGTTTGCCACGCGAAGAAGTCTTGAAAGAACTGGAACTGTTGCCGGTCTGGAAATCGCGCACCACTTCGGAGACGAAGACACCTGCCCGCGCAACCGAAACAATCGAAACTGTCAAAGCGGGCGAAATAATCGACGTTGCCCAAATGGATAGTGATGCGCTCGAAGCTGCCGTCAAAGCGTGCGCCGCCTGTTCGCTCGCGCAAACCCGCACCCAGGCCGTATTCGGCGTGGGCGATCGCAATGCCGATTGGCTGCTCGTCGGCGAAGCGCCGGGAATGGAAGAAGATCGGCGCGGCGAGCCTTTTGTCGGTCAGGCGGGCAAGCTGCTTGATAACATGCTCGCCGCCATCAATCTCAAGCGCGGCGAAAATGTTTATATCGCCAACGTACTCAAATGCCGCCCGCCCGAAAACCGCGATCCGCATGGCGAGGAAGTCGTAAAATGCGCGCCCTATCTCAAACGCCAGATTGAGTTGATACGCCCCAAACTCATCGTCGCGATGGGTCGTTTTGCCGCGCAGGCGCTGCTCAACACCGACAACTCCATAGGCAGCTTGCGCGGCAAACTGCATGATTACAACGGTACCCCGCTCATCGTGACTTACCACCCCGCCTATCTGCTGCGCAATCTCAATGACAAGGCCAAGGCGTGGGAGGATTTGTGTTTCGCGCGCCGCGTGATGCGGGACTTGCAGGCGCAGGCGGCAGACATATCCGCGTAAAATACAGCCCCTGAGCAGGATACGCGCTGACGTGATTTTGCTTTTCCTATAGAATTTCGTGCCTTGAATGGTTCGTTCAGAAAGCCCGCTATGCGCGTTTCCCAATTCTTTATTTCCACTGTCAAGGAAGCTCCGGCCGAGGCCGAGCTGGCTTCGCACCGCCTCATGCTGCGCGCGGGTCTCATCAAACGCCTGGGTTCCGGCTTGTATAGCTGGATGCCGCTCGGCCTGCGCGTGTTGCGCAAGGTAGAGAACATCGTGCGCGAGGAAATGAACAAGGCTGGCGCGCTGGAACTGCTCATGCCCGCGGTGACGCCCGCCGAACTCTGGCAGGAAACCGGCCGCTGGGATGTGTTCGGTCCGCAGATGCTCAAGATCAAGGACAGACACCAGCGCGATTTCTGTTTCGGCCCGACGCATGAAGAAGTCATCACCGATATCGCGCGGCGCGAAATCAAAAGCTACAAACAATTGCCGCTCAATTTCTACCAGATTCAAACCAAATTCCGCGATGAAATCCGCCCCCGCTTCGGCGTCATGCGCGCGCGCGAGTTTGTGATGAAGGACGCCTATTCCTTTCACACGAGCCAGGCCAGTCTGGAAGAAACTTACGCGCTCATGCACCAGACCTATACCAATATTTTCGTCCGCCTCGGCCTCAAGTTCCGCGCCGTGGCCGCCGATACCGGCGCAATTGGCGGCACCGGCTCGCATGAATTTCATGTGCTGGCCGACTCGGGCGAGGATGCGCTCGCCTACAACCCGGACTCGGACTACGCCGCCAATGTGGAAATGGCCGAAGCATTGCCGCCGAAAACACCGCGCGCCGCGCCGACAGAAGAAATGCGCGACGTGGAAACACCGAAACAGACCACATGCGAAGACGTGGCCGCATTGCTGGGCATTCCGCTGCAACGCACCGTGAAACTCATCGCGGTCATGGCCGATGGGAAGCTGCATGTGCTACTGATTCGCGGCGATCACCAGCTCAACGAAGTGAAAGCCACCAAGGTCGCGGGGCTGGCCGATTTCCGTTTCGCATCCGAGGCTGAAATCCGCGAAGTATTCAATTGTCCACCCGGCTTTCTCGGCCCGGTCGGGCTGGATCGCGGCAAGATACGCATCATTGCGGATCGCACGGTCGCGGCAATGAGTGATTTCGTGTGCGGCGCGAACAAGCCCAAATACCATACCGCGGGCGTCAACTGGGGGCGCGATCTGCCGGAACCTGATCTCGTTGCCGATATCCGCAATGTCGTCGCGGGCGACCCCTGCTCCGACGGCAAGGGCGCGCTGGAAATCTGTCGTGGCATCGAAGTCGGCCACATCTTCCAGTTGGGCGACAAATATTCCCGCTCCATGAACGCCGTCTATCTGGATGAAAACGGCCAGCAACAAGTAATGACCATGGGCTGCTACGGCATAGGCGTGTCACGCATCGTCGCGGCCGCCATCGAGCAGGGACATGACGAGCGCGGCATCATCTTTCCCGCCGCGCTCGCGCCGTTCACCGTCGCAATCGCACCCATCGGTTTTGATCGCAACGAAGAAGTGCGCGCCGCCGCGCTCAAGTTGCACGATGAACTCGCCGCCGCGGGCGCGGATGTATTGCTGGATGACAGGGGCGAACGTCCGGGCGTGATGTTCGCCGATCTGGAACTGATCGGCATTCCGCATCGCATCACGCTGGGCGAACGCGGTCTCAAGGAAGGCATGGCGGAATATCAGGCGCGCGCCGATCAGGAATCGCGCAATGTTCCGTTGAGCGACATCGTGAATTTTGTAAAGTCGCTGGAAAACACATGCGCGCGCTGCTGCTAGTTCTGTCGCTCATCTGCGCGTTGCCCGCCTTCGCAGGCAACCAGAAGGAAGAGCCGCTTTCCAACAGCGTGCAGACGATGCTGCACAAATCCATCAGCGACCGTGGCGTACCCAAGCTGGTTTTCGCCAGCAAGGAAAAAGGCAAAAAATGGCTGGATGAAATGTCGCATCGCCTTGAAAAACGCATTCCGAAAGAAAAAGATCGCCTCGACTTTCTGCGTACCGTGCACTACGAAGCCACCCGCGCCGGACTTGATCCGCAGATGGTGCTCGGGCTGATACAAGTGGAAAGCGGTTTCAAAAAATATGCGATTTCATCGGCGGGCGCGCGCGGCTACATGCAAGTCATGCCGTTCTGGGTGCGCTCCATAGGCACGCCGGATCAAAACCTGTTCAATCTGCGCGTCAATCTGCGCTACGGCTGCACCATTTTGCGCTACTACCTCGACCGCGAAAACGGCAACCTCTACCGCGCGCTGGGCCGCTACAACGGCAGCGTGGGGAAAGCCGCCTACCCCAACGCGGTGCTCGCTGCATGGAAAAAACATTGGGCATATTCCGATACAGATCTCTGATTTTATTCGCTTTTTTTACTTGCTCCTCACCCTGTTAAGGACTACCATCCCCCTCGGCAAGTCGAAGAAGTGGGCATTAAGACCCCCTCTCGCCTGCTGTATTTGATACATCTTTATTTACTTAATAACCGAGGAGAAAAGTATGTCTCAAGTAATTGCATTGTCTCTCAGCATCGCCGTACTCGGCGGTGTTTGGGCGTTTCTCGCATTGGGTCCACTGGCTGGTTTCGTGCTCGTCTGGGCAGGATTCATTGCTTGGGGTTGTTATTTCCACACTGGTGGTGACAACGCCGCTCTCAAGAAAACGATTGCAGGCATGATTTACGGCGCCATTCTGGCCGGCATCGCCCTGTTACTCGTCGTGCATAATCCGGTTGGCTTGCCGGCTGCTGTTGCAGCGCCGATCTATGTCGCTGTGACTGTGTTCGGCTTGGTGATCGTTGCCAACGTTAGCCTGCTCTCTGCCGTGCCAGCCAACGTCTATGGCTACGCCGCCACCGTTGCTTATGCGCTGCAGACGCCAACCGTGGAAGGAGCCGGTCCGCTGGCCAGCCTGACTACCCCCAGTTTTGCCAATCCGGTAATACTGCTGGTGGTATCGTATGTGCTGGGCGCCGCATTCGGCATGGCTTCCGGCAAAGTCGCTGACATGCTGAAAAAATAAGTAGCCTTGGAGATACGCGCTTTGTCATGAAGCGCGCCATTATCGACGGCGGGCAAATGCCCGCCGTTTTTTATTTATGGTTTGTCGAAGATGCGAAACCCGTAATAGGTGCCGAATTCACCCTCGGGTTCGTGATAGACGAAAAACAGGTTATTGGCGTAACCAAGACCGCTGTAATGATTGTTCGCGCGCAATTTCATCGTGACCGGCAGGGTGCTTTTGCCGACGAATTTTCCGTTCAGATCAAATACCAGCACCGCTTTGTGATCAACATCCAGCAGCGCCAGTTCGTCGCCCGCGACGCCGGTATAAGCAATGAAGTGCTCGCTGGTTTCATCGGTTTTGACGCCCGCCGCATTCAAATCCAGCGTGATCTCCCCGATCGGCTCGCGGCTCGCGAGACTTACCACGCGCACCTTGTCGCTGCGCTCCTGCTTGGCATAATAAACATTCTCCGCCGGGTTGTACGCGGGCATTGTCGCGGCGCTGCCGAAGGCGGAATTGGGGCCGGTGATTTCGTCAGTTTGATCGGTGAGTTTGCCCGCATCGTCCAGCTTGAACGCGAACACGCCGCTACCGGGCGTGAAACCAGCGCCACTGGAAATGTTGTAAGTCACAACTTCCAGATGATGCGTATTCGGGTTGTAGTAGATCGAACGATTGTCGAGGCCGGGTTTGGCCGAATAAAGATACTCACCCTTGTCGCTATAGGCATGCACCTGTGACGGCGAAATCGGCGCACCAAACTCGTTGGGCATGGGCGCGAGACCGCCATCCGCGATGAAGTAGCGGCTATAATCCGGCGCATACGCCACGGTCATCGGGCGCGACAGGGGTTTTATGGCTAACGGAATATGCAGCTCCGCCACCGCTTCGGGCAACACCTGCGCGGCATGGGCGGAAAAACTCGCGACCAGCAACAAGACAAAAACAAATTGACGATACATATGAACCTCTCAACAACAAGACGCAAATTCTAACCTTTTGCGACCAATGAACAAGCATCTTTTGGTTTGCGTTTCCGCGCACGGGTTCGGCCATATCGCACAAGTCGCGCCGGTCATCAACACCCTGCGCGATCTTATGCCGCAGTTGCGCGTCACGGTACAAACGATGGCATCCGTCGCGCAGTTGCGCGCGCGCATGCACGGCGATTTCGAATACCGGCAGGAAGGCGGCGATATCGGCATGGTGATGGCCTCGGCGCTGGATGTGCAAGTCCGCGAAACCGCCGCCGCTTATGCACGCATCCATCACGACTGGGAACAAACCGTTGCCCGCGAGGCGGATGCGTTGCGCGCCATTGCGCCCGATTTCGTGCTGTCTGACGTGGGCTATCTGCCGCTTGCGGGCGCGCAGCTTGCAGGAATCCCCAATGTGGCGATGAGCTCGCTCAACTGGGCGGATATTGTCGCGCACTACTGTGGCGCAATTTCCGGCGCGCAAAACATCATCGAACAAATGCGACGCGCCTACGCCAATGCCGATGCATTTTTGCAAATCACGCCGCACATGCCGATGCATGATCTGCCCAATTGCATTGCTTTCAACCCGGTCGCCTCCGTCGGTCGCAATCGACGCGCGGAGATCAACAAAATCTTTGCACTGCGTGGCGATGAAAAACTGGTGCTGGTCAGTCTGGGCGGATTCGACAACCGGCTACCGACCGAAATCTGGCCGCGTATTTCCGGTGTGCGCTGGCTCCTCCCCATGAACTGGCGCAGCCTGCACCCTGACGCGCTGACGCTGGAAGCTGCCAACATGGATTTCAGCGACCTTCTCACCAGCAGCGACGCGCTACTCTGCAAACCCGGCTACGGCAGCTTTGTCGAAGCCGCCTGCGCCGCCCTGCCCGTGCTCACCGTTGCGCGCGACGACTGGCCGGAAGCGCCGTATCTCGAACACTGGCTCGCAACGCACGGAGCCATGCGCAAAATCACGCGAGAACGCATGGAACGCGGTGAATTTTCGGATGAGCTGCGCGATCTTCTGACCGCGCCACGACGCCCTGCCGTGCTGCCCACGGGGAATCACGATGTTGCGGAATGGTTGGCGAATCGGCTAGGTGATTGATGTATTCAAGAAATCGCGCACAGCAAGTAGGATGGGTGGAGCCGAAGGCGATACCCATCATTTTCATGTGTGATAAACCGATTTGATGGGTTTCGCTGCGCTCTACCCATCCTACGCTTGCTGTTGCGAAATAACGGAGAAGGCAGCGTGACCCGGCTTTTCAGTCCCTTCTGCCGCGCCGAGCAGCGCAGTCAAGACGGGGGTTGTCGGCTCGCAACTGTTTGAGCCTTGGCAACGCCAAGGCGAGTTCTTGCGAGACGCCCGGCTTGATGAGCAGCACAGGGGAGCGCGCAGCGCCGCGGAAGCAGGGTGCTCTTTTCTTTGGATACTTTCTTTTGAGCACGCAAAAGAAAGTATCTCGCCCGTCGGGGCGAGACCCGACTAAAGCAAGGTTGCTTTAGCTGGGATGTTCGATCAGTTTTCAACCGGCTCCAAAACAAACGGTTTTACACCCCCTCCCCCACCCCTCTCCCATCAAGGGAGAGGGGCTATCCTGTTCCGTTCATTCCTACCGCACCGGCTTGTGCTGATGCTTCCATACCGCCGCTTCCAGCCGACTCGTCAGATTGAGTTTACGCAGCAGGTTTTTGATGTGCACTTTGACCGTGGTATCGCTGATGCCGAGCTTGCGCGCGATGGTTTTGTTGTTCATGCCATCGGCGAGGCATTCGAGGATTTCATGTTCGCGGCCGGTCAGCGCGGCATCGGTTGTGCCTTTGCGTACCGTCGGTTCGGTCAGCGCGTGCTTGAGCACCTCGGTCAGACTTTCCTGCAACACGGTGACGCCGGTGGTGGCCTTGAGCAGGCTGGCGCATAAATCTTCGGGTTCCATGTCCTTGAGCAGATAGCCGTCCGCACCTGCGCGCAGAGCTTCCAGCAGATCATCCTCCGCATCGGAAACAGTGAGCACAATATAGGTGGCGTTGAGATCCGTGGCTTTGAAACGCCGCAGTGTTTCCAGACCGTGCATGCCCTTCATGTGCAGATCAAGCAGCACCATGCCGGGGCGCAATTCGGCGGCAAGATCCAACCCTTCCTGTCCCGAAGCAGCCTCGCCGACAACTTCGAAATTCGGGTTGGCGGAAATTATTTGCCCTACGCCTTTGCGAAACAGTGCGTGGTCGTCGATCAGCAATACCTTGTGTTTTATCATTGCGCTTTCCTCCTTATGCCTGTGGCAGCTTGGGCGTGAAAACCAGACGGACGCGTGTCCCTCCGTTGCGCCTCGCGGTCACTTCAATATCGCCTCCAAGACTGTAGGCGCGTTCTTTCATTATGGTTTGTCCGTAGTGATCCTGCCCGTCGTTGCCGGGTTTGTAGCCTATGCCATTATCATCTATTGTAACCACCATATGGCCGCCCGGCTGATAAACCATCTCGACGGAAACATGGCTCGCGCCCGAATGACGCACGATGTTGGAAAGCGCCTCGCGCACGATGTGCAGTATGTGAAATTCCTCGTTGACCGTGAGGCGGCAATTGACCAGCCGGTTGTCGAGCACGATGGACAGGCTGGAACGCTGCGAAAATTCCTCGATCGCGGATTGAATCGCGAAACCCAGCCCGCGCACATCCATGTGCACGCGGAAAGTTGCGAGCAACTCGCGCAATTCGCGGTAGGCATTGTCGAGGCCGGTGCGAAGTTCCATAAGCGCCTGCTCGCTGCCGCTGTTGCCGGCCTGCAAGCGTGCAATCTGGATTTTCATGAAGGAGAGCGATTGCGCGAGTGAATCATGCAGCTCACGCGCGATTGCCGCGCGTTCTTCCAGCAGCACGATGCGCCGCTCTTCCTGCTCGCGCCCCTGATAACCGATGACCATGGTGAGCAAGCGGGTGGTCAGCTCCAGCAGTTGAACTTCGTGATCTTCCAGCATGTGATCGCGTTCGGTTTCGATCAGCAGCACATCCTGCGCATCCGGCATGCTGGAAAACAGCAACGCAAAACAGCGCACTTCCTGCCGGTCGTGGCTGAATTCAAGAAAACCGAGTTGGCCGGAGGCTGCCAATTCGCTCATCAATTCCACCGGCAGTGACAGCGGAATATGATGCGAATACACCACCTTGTGCTGCGATATGCGCGTATTGCCGTCGTCGAATATCACCGCCACATTATTGGCGTTGAACGCTTTTTCCAGCGTGTGCAACAGCTTGCGCAGCGTGATTTCGCTCATGGCCTCGTTGGTGATGGTATCCACAAAACGCAGCAGAAATTCCTGTGAGCGCATCATGCGCCGCAACCGCTCACTGGTTTGATCCGCCCAGGTGCGTCCCACGAGCAGCCCTTCGAGTTGCGTCATCACGCCGAACAGTTTTTGTTCGAGCAGGGAAAACTCATCGCCGCGCTCACTCGGCGTAACTTCAATCAAGCTGTCCGGCATGAAGGAAAGCAGGTGATCGACCCTGTCCACAAGAATGCGGCGACCACTGATTGCAATCGCTGTGACGCATCCGACGATGAGCATCAGCGCGACCAGTTGCAGCAGCGAGATCACCGATTGCTTTATTTTGAGATCGTAGGCGAGCGCCTTGGCGAGATCGTCATATGCCCTGTCCACGCGCATGATCAGATCCAGACGCGATGCGGGAGAGCCCTGCATCGCGAGATGCGAATAATCATGTTGCGCATCCTCAAGCTGCCGGATGGCGCGCACCAGATCGGGACTTTTCTGATGAAAAAGCCAGTCAAGATCCTGCTCCTTCACATCCAGCAAATAGGGGCCGGGGTTGTTGACAATGATTGTGTCTTCAAACGTGCTCTTGTATTTGTACTCTTCCAGCGCCGCTTTCAGAAACAATCGTTTTTCGTTGACCTTTTTCAGCGCCGCCTGACTGACCGGCACATAATCCACAAGAAAAAGCGCGCCGCCCATGATGAGCACGATGCTCATGGAGATGCACAGCAGCAATACCAGCAGTCGCAGGTACAGCGTATGCTGTTTCAGTTGTTCCACATAAGCGAACCATCGGGCTAACATTTTCTCGGTCGGTCTGTTAAAGTTGCCTTGGTCACATTATCGCGCAAAGGTGCCGGAAAATGAGTTTATATGTATTCAGCATCGTTCTGCTCAGCCTCATCTTCATGCTGGTTTTCGGTACATGGTGGGACAGCAGCGCACCATTCAAAATTCACGTCGCTGCGCTCATCACGGTCATGGCCGTCCTGCTTTCCGCCTTTGTCATGATTTCCATTTATCCAATTCTATCGCTGCGTTTGTCCGGCAGCCTCAGAAAAAAGCAATTGGATGACATTACCTGGGGGCGCGATGTTTCCGCCAATCTCACCATGCCCTCTGCCGTGCTTGACGGTTACAACCTCATTTTCGCCAACCGCGCCCTGCTGGGCGAGCTGGGCATGAGCGGTATGGGCGATCAGGTGATCGGTATGCCGCTGACCAATATTGTGCACCCGAGCGACCATCACAACCTTGCAAAATTCATTGCGGGCGCCACGCACAGCCATCAACCGAACGAAACGCTCACGGTACGCATGATGTGCTACGACGGCACCACGCTGCCGGCGCAGATTGCGCTTTCGCCGCTGCGGGAAAGCGGCAACGCCAATCTGAGCCTGTTGCAATTCTCGTCGCAATCAAGCGCATATCCGGCGGCAACTTCTGCGGGCGAACAGTCCGACTACCATCTGCTGATTGACCGCATCGAGCAGATCGTGTTTCACATCAACGCCCATCAGGAATTCATTTTCCTCAATCCCTCATGGGAACATCTGCTTGACCACTCGATCCACGAAAGCATCAACAAACCGCTGATTTCCTTTGTACATCCCGAAGACCGACCCATAGTGGAATCGCATATCAGCTCGCTCACGCAGGGCAAACGCACCAGTTGCCATCTGCAAGTCCGACTCATCGCCAAAAACGGCGACACCTTCTGGGTCGAGCTGCGCGCCAAGACCACGTCTCCGCACCGCGGCGAACGCACCAGCGTAATCGGCACCATGACCGACATTAACCGCATGAAATCGACGGAAGCCAGTCTGTACGCCAATCGCCGCTTGTTGAGCACACTGCTCAGCAATATCCCCGGCATGGTCTATCGCTGCAAGAACGACAGAAACTGGAGCTTTGAATTCGCAAGTGACGGCTGCCTGGATGTCGTCGGCTACGAGCCTTACGAGATGGTGAACGCGACCGACTTCTCCTTCATCCAGATCATCCATCCCGACGATCGGCAAAAAACCTGGGAGGCCGTCCAGCGCGGCGTTGCCAATCACACGAGCTTCCAGTTCGTCTATCGCATCATCACTCGCTCAGGCCGGATCAAGTGGGTGTGGGAGCAAGGCCGCGGCGTCTATTCCAGCGCGGGCGACCTGCTGGCGCTGGAAGGTTTCATCACCGATCTCGCCACCGAAGGCGATACCGAATCGATGATGGAATTTCAGAACATGCTTTCCAGTCATTAGCCGCATTAAAACCACGCAAAGACGCAGGTTGGGAACCGGACTTCATCCCAACCTGCGTTTTCATTTCCTGCGCTCCATGCCCTTTCCCTCGCGGGAAAGGGGGAGCCTCTCCGAGCCGGCGTCTTTCTTAGAACGTCCGCATCAGGTACAGGATGACGTGGTCGTCGCTGGTTTCGCGACCCTTCGCATCCACATACCAGTCATCGTCGGCGCCGCTGGTCGTCGTGTAATTGAGACCGGCAGTCCAGCCGTCACTGTTGAAGACAGAGAAATCCTTGCTGATGCCGATCAGGTAATCGTCATAGTCGCCCATCGAGTGGCCTTCGACGCGCTGATGACCCGCGTGCAATGTGAGGTTGATCGCCATCGGCAGCGTGTAGTTGAAATTCAACTCGATGTAATCGCTACCGTCAGTATCGCCTTCACCGAGACCAATGTCTTTGCCAAAGGATTTGTTGTTGATGCCGAAGAAGTCGGTCACGGCGTAGGAATACTTGAGCGTGAACCACTTCCAGCTTCCGGCGGCGCTCACTTCCAGCGTATTCGGCGATTCGGTTCGACGCCCGTCGGTGATGTTTATCGGCTTGTCGTTATCCGGATAGTAGAAGTACAAAAAGCCAAAGTCATAGCCGAAATCGGTATCGCCTATGGTATTGGCGAAGCCACCGTAGAGGTCCACCTCCAGCGTATTACCGTACAGGGCATCCTTGTCCACGTTGGTTCCCCAGACGCCGAGATAAGCGCCGCTGGAATGCGCGAGGTCAAAACCACCCTGCACCGCAGGCCGATCATTGGTGTAGGTAATACCACGGAACACATATTGGCCGAAGAAGCCGATATTGGTGGTCAAAGTGAAATCCGATGCCGGTTCGGCGGGGGCAGCTTCCGGAGCGGGAGCAGCGGCCTCTTCGGCAGCATAGGCATAGCTCGTGGACATCATGCCCAGCAGAGCGGCGGTTACTAAAGAAAGTCTTGCGTGTTTCATGTGTACTCCCTCCAACAGGATGGTAAATGTAAACTGGCTTGGCAACCTATTATTACTATATTGAAAATTAGTTTATCCATAATAAACCACATTCGGTTCAGTAAGGCAAACCATTTTGTCCCTCACAAGACAAACTATCGGCCCCCGTGTTGGTATTTCGCAACACATCGGTCACGGCGGCAAAAATATTCATCAATTCTTTTCCATTCCGGGCTGTAACCGGCCTCGGCAACAGCAACACGGAACGATCCGGCCGATGCGTTTCGGTCAAATCACAAAAAATTTGACACGCCGACGTATGTCACCTTCGCCATCCACACCAACGTGGAGCCACTTTTTGGCGGCCTCGACAGCGGCTTGCATCATGCGTTCCCGCATCTAAAGATGTGGGAAAACAATAACTAAATGACCAGGCATCTTAAATGCCCATCAAGAGGTACTACCAAAGAGGTAAGCTGAGGTGTTACAAATTTGAAGTATTGCAGGGCGGGAAAACCCTCCCTGATCGCCGTGCGACAAGGGAGGGTCTTTTATGTCATCCCAACTGCGCGCGCATTTCTTCTTCAATCTCGAAGATGTCGGCGACTATGCCGTACTTCGCGATGGTGAAGATGGATGCGTTGGGGTCGGTGTTGACCGCGACGATGGTGGGTACGTGCTTCATGCCGGCCATGTGCTGGATGGAGCCTGAAATGCCCATCGCAACATACAGCTTGCATGCGCCGACCACCTTGCCGGATTGACCGACCTGGCGTGACTTCGGCAGCCAGCCCGCATCCGCGATGGGGCGCGAGCAGCACAGCGTCGCGCCCACCGTGTCGGCCAGTTCGCGGAAGGTTTCGACATTGTTTTCTTCCGCGATGCCGCGTCCGATGGAGACAATGAAATCGACGCCGGTAATATCCACGTCATCTGCACCACCCGCTTCGACGAATTGCAGATTTTTGCCGCGCGAAGTTGCAGAGCCGAGATCAAGCGCGCTGACGGTGGGCGATGTCGCGCCTTCCGCCTGTTTGTACACGCTGCCGCGTATGGCGAGCAGCACGCATTCCCTGCCCGGAAAATCAATTTCGACGTTGACTTTCTGGTTGTAGCCCGCGCGCGTCGCCACGAGTTCCGCGCCATCGTATTCGACCTTGAACACGTCGGTGGCGAAACCGAAGTTGCCTTTCTTCGCGAGTGTCGCCGCGTAACCCAGCGTATCCACCGAGTGCGCCATAAGCACCACGGAAGGTTTGCGGTTTTCAACAAGCGCGCTCACGGCGGCTTCAAAAAGATCGGGATCGAATTCCTCGCTTGCGGTTTTCACCGTGACGATTTCATCCACGCCCGTCACCGACAGCGCGGAAGTGTAAGCCTCGGCCTTGCTGCCGATGACTGCCACAACCACCTTGTCATCCGCCTGACGCAATTCCTGCGCGGCGGAAATCAATTCCAGCGTAACCGGACGCAACTCGTTGCGACGGTGTTCCGCAATAACCAATATCGTCTTCATGCTTATTCCCCTTTGAATTCCTTGATGATCTCGATGATGCGCGCGGCCTGTTCGGCGGGCGTGCCCTCTATCATGGCGGCGCGGCCTTTCGGCGGCACATACATGCGACGCACGCGCGACAACGCAACGCCTGCACCCACGTCGGCGGGCGTGAGGCCGAGATCGCCCAGCGACACTTCCTCGATGGGCTTGGCCGCTGCCTGCTTGATGCCGCGCAGTGAAGCGTAGCGCGGCTTGTTGATGCCGAGCTGTATCGTGAGCACTGCGGGGCAGGCCACTTCGACTTCCTGCAAGGTGCCGCCTTCCAGTTCGCGACGCGCCACGGCTGTGTTCGCATCCGGCGCGTATTCCAGACCGGCCACCACGGCAGCATGCGGCCAGCCGAGAGCGGCGGCGACAGCGATGCCGGTGGAACCGTTGGCTGCGTCGGACGATTGCACGCCTGCGAAAATCATGCCCGGTGATTCCTTTTTCGCGACGGCGGCGAGTATGCCGCCAACCGTGATCGAATCCGAACCTTCCATCGCATCATCCCACACGCGAATCGCGCGATCCGCGCCCTTGGCGAGACATTTGCGCAGGCTTTCATCGACGCGATCCGGGCCAACCGAAACCACTACAACTTCCACCGTGCCTTCGGGCGCCTTCTCCTTGATGAGCATCGCTTCTTCCAGCGAAAAATCATCCCATTCGTTGAGGTCGTACAGCAAAAAGTCCTCGTCAACATCGAGTTCGTCATCGCGAAACTCGAAATCCTCATCGAGTGCCGCGACCTGCTTGACCGGTACCATTATTTTCATGATGCTTTTCTCCACTTTTCTGACAATTAAATTTTATTCCCCATGACTTCCCTCTCTTATGAAAGAGGGTTCACCCGGCTTTCACTTTTCCCGCGAACCACCGCATCGCGGTAAATCTGACCGACGCATCGGGATCATTCAGCAACGGCCATTTATCCTCGTCCTTGAGCGTCCGGTTGCCCACCAGCAACACGCGATGCAGATAGTACGGGTCTTTCAGCAACGACTTCAGCACGGTGTCTGAAGCGCGCGGATTCAATATCACGCCGCGCCGCACATCGGCTTCACCGGATTGCGCGAGCTGGCGCAACAGCGCCTGCGGTGCGCGCGGATTCGCGGCCACGCCGCTCAGCACATCGACCGCGTGATCGGTCGCCAGAATTTTCATCAACTTCGCGCCCGCTTTCGGCTGATACGCCACAGCAGCGCGCACCCAGCCGTTATCATCATGCGCGAGTTGTTCCAGCAATTCCGCCGGACAAGCCGGATTGCGCGCCACGGCGCGGCGCACTTCGGCATTTTCCTCACCCGCCAATTCCCTCAGCAACGCTACCGGCGTGGCGGGATTGCGCGCGGCGCGCTGGCGTACCCAGTGATCGTCATCGCGCGCGAATTTCTCCAGCACCGACAGTGGAAGATCACCGCGCAACGCGATCTCGCGGCGCACGCCCACCGATTCATCGCCCGCAAGCGCAATCACCAGTTCCGGCGTCAAGACCGCGTTCCCGGCAACGGCGCGGCGCACAGCCAGCGTGCGTGAACGTGCGAGACGCGCGAGCAGCTTGGCCGTAATGCGGGGATTGCCCGCAAGCTGCCGCAATACAAGCGGGTTGCCACTCAGCGCCGCCTGCGTCAGCAAATGCCTGCGACATGCAGGATGTGCGACGACAGCGGCACGCACATAATCATTGCCCGTTTCGTACACCGCCTCCAGCAAATCGGGCGAGGCCGCCGCATGCGTGGCGATGGCCGCGTCAAAACGTTCGGGAAATCGCGCGCGCAAAATGCGCAGCACCGTGGCGCTTGCCGACGGATTTCCGGCGACGGCTTTCAATACTTCATCGCTGTCCGATTCATGCGCCATCGATTCAAGCACGATGGCAGGCGTGTTCCGGTGTTGCGCGATGAGCGTCATGAGCGCATCGCTGTTTTCCGTGCGATAAAGCTCGGCCAGCGTTTGACCCGATGTGCGCAAATTGCGCTGCACGCGCTGCCGCACCGATGCGTCGCTGAGTCGCACAAGCGCCTGCAACACAACTGCGGGTGTATGTTCCCAGCGCGCCAGTGTCAATGCGTCGCGGCGGCCTTCAAACAATATCGTGTCAAGCGCGACGCGAGCAACGGAATCTGCAACTTCATATACCGCTGTCGCGTGATACAGGTCGCCCGATCGCAATGCCACGGACACCAGAGCTTGCGCGGTCATGTCATGGGGCAGCCGTTTCAGGCTCGGGTTCAGGCTGAGGCTGAGTTTCTTCCCAGACTTCATATTCCACGCACTCATCTATGAGCTCGATGAGCTCGCGTACCACGAACTTGCCTTCAAAACCGGAGGTCTTGAGTGCATCTTCAAACATCGTCAAATCCTTGGGACAGGACACCACAAACACTTGCAGACCTTCAATCGCGCCCGCTTCCATCATGCGGTTTTGCGACGGTTTTTCCTTGCCCACCGGATCGGGAATCCAGATGCGGCCGCCGCCTGCGCCACAGCAGAAGGAGTTGTCACGGTTGCGTCCCATCTCGACCAGATCACAGCCGAGCATCTTCAATATTTCACGCGGCGCGTCGAAACCCTTGTTGTAACGCCCGAGGTGGCACGGGTCGTGATAGGTGACGCGATAGTCGAGTTTTTTGTTGAGCTTGATCCGGCCTTCTTCGAGCAGCTGTTTCACCACGCTGGTGTAATGCTGAATCTCGAACTGGCCGCCGAATTCCGGGTATTCGTTGCGTATCGTGTTGTACGAGTGCGGGTCGGTGGTGACTATGGTTTTGAAGTCGCAGGTTTGCAGCGTGCCGATGTTGCTGGACGCAAGCAACTCATACAGCCCTTCCTCGCCGACGCGGCGCACATCGTTGCCCGCGTTCATCTCGCCTTCAAACAGCAGGCCGAAATCCACGCCCACATGATGCAGCAGTCGCGCGAATGCCTGGCTCACCTTTTGATTGCGCGGATCAAACGAGGCGTAATCACCGACAAACCACACCAGATCAACCGGCTCCTTGCGCGCATCCTTGATCTCGAACGGCAGCGCCTTGGTCCAGGCCGCGCGTTTGCGCTTGGATTCGCCAAAGGAATTGCCGCTCTTGTGGATGTTCTGCAAAGTCTTTTGCAGTATGGGTTCCATCTCGCCGTCCTCCACCAGTTTGCGACGCATTTGCACGATGATGGGCACATGCTCCACCGCCACCGGGCAAATTTCCACGCACGCCAGGCAGGTACGGCACGACCACAGCGTTTCCATGAATACCTGACCCACGCCTTTTCCGTGAATATCAAGTTCGGCGGCATCGGGCAGCTTGCCGGAATTCAGTGTCTTGTTGGCAAATTCACGCAGCGACAAAATCACATCGCGCGGCGACAGGGGCGCGCCAACTGCATTGGCCGGACACGCTTCATGGCAGCGACCACACTTGGTGCAGGCATCAAGATGCAGCAACTGCTTCCAGGTAAGGTCGGTAATGGTTTTGTAACCTGCGCTCGCCTGCTCCTCGGGAACCTTGGGCAAGCGACGCGCGGCGAGCGGATCGCGGAACATGAGCGATGCGGACGCGGTGAAAATGTGTTTGATTTTGGTGTAGGGGATGCACGCGATAAACGTCAGTGCGAGCAAACCATGAAACCACCACAACACGCCGCGCAAGATGCTCGCGCCTTCGGCGCTCAATCCAGCGCCCTGCATCACCGATGCCAGCGCCGCGCCAAACGGCGACCACCAGCGCACATCCCACACCGAGGGACGATCCGCGAGCCAGACTATGCGTGCGGCTTCCAGCACAAAGCCGGTAATGCCGATCAAAATCAGCGACCACAAAAACGCCCAGTCTTCGCGGCGATAGCCACTGCGATCATAATCAGGATCGCCCGGCTCACGGTCAGGACGCTTGTAATCGAGTTTGGGCAGCTTGAGCCATTTGCGACGATACATCATGTAGAGCAAACCGCCGATCAAACCCACGCCGGCGAAATCCAGCACCAGCGAAAACACCAGATAAAATTTTCCGTACCAGAATTGCCAACCGGTCAGCGGCTTGAGAATGTCGTATTCCAGCGTGATCGTGGCCGTACCGACCAGCAATGTCAGAAAACTGAAAAAGATCAACGCGTGCGCCTTGCCCGCCGCGCTATCGCGCCGTTTGATCGTGCGGTGCGTGAGCATGATTTTTATCATGTCGATAAGCCGCGCAACCAGATTTCCCCAGGAAGGATCCGGCTGCCCGCGACGATACTTGCGGATTTGGGTGTACGCACCGTAAGCGAAAACCGCGATGGCCGCATAGCCGAAGGCATAGAAGAGATAAATCAGCTTCGGCTGAAAGTTCTCAAACAGCACGCGGGTAATTTGCATGGAATCGTTCATTACTGCACTTTCATCTTATGAAAACATCCTCACGAATCGCGGTTCATGCAGGTTTTTCTGCCGCGCACACTTTCCATCGAGCCGTGCGTCGCCTGAAAAACCCGGGCGGTTGAAACCTGCACCTATACGGCGCAGCGTTTGATAATTTAGTTAGGGCTTTTTGTTGGTGCTATTGTCGGCAACCACCCCATGACCCCACAATTCTCCTTACGGTTTACCTCTAAAGTGGTAGAGAATATTGGGCTGCCGCCACCTGTTATTGTTGGATCAAAATTCGTCAATTTGCCCGTGGAAATTGACCTCGCGCAACAGTGACTGTACGATGAAATGAGGTTTGTAAATTACTTGTGCAAGGAATGAAAAATGGCTGCAAAACCCGAACTCATCATCTCGTCTTTTGACGCCGAAAGGCTGGAGCAACTGCTCGCCGCGCTGCCCTACGGCATGTTCCCCGGCAGAACGGAACTGGAAACAGAGCTTGGTCGCGCGAAAATCGTCGCACCCGAGGATATTCCAAAAACAGTGGTGACGATGAATTCCACCGTCGCATTTGAAATGGGCGCAGGCGGCGAAACCTTCAGCCTGACGCTCGTCTATCCTCACGACATCGACGGCGCCGGACACAAAATTTCCATTCTCGCCCCGGTCGGCAGCGCGCTGCTCGGCCTGTCACAAGGCGACGAAATCGAATGGCCGAAGCCCGGCGGCGGAATGCTCAAGGTAAAAATCAAGGAAGTGCTTTATCAGCCAGAGCGTGAAGGGGAGTTTAATCGGTAACATCGCCATGCCGCACACGGGAGAAAGCTACGGAGTAAAAAACGGGCGACCAAAGCCGCCCGTTCTGAGGAAATTGCTCTTGCCGAGTTCCCGCCACGCTTACGCGTAGCGGGATTTCACTTGCGTCAGACCTTGTACTCGACCTTGAAGCTGCCGCCCGGCATGTGAGGCGTGCCCCAGACCGCGACTTCACGCTTGTACGGCAGCGGGAATTGCGGATTGGCTTCTTCGATCTCGCGCGCAACGCGGTGGCCGGTGAAGGTTGCGTCAGCGATCAAGCGCGGCGCTTCCGCGTCGCCGATCAGGTACATGCCCTTGATGCCGTTGGCTGCCCATTCACCTTCACGTGCCTTGAGCTCCTTCCACAGCGCATCTTCGGAATGACGACCGGTGACGAGTATCAGGGAATCGAACTCGACCCAGCGATGGGTCTTGTTCTCGTCGCGCGGCGACTTGCCGGGGCCGCGATAACTGCGACGCGAACCATCGCCCCACACGTTATAAACTTCGAGACGACCCTTCTCAATGCGCGAGCAGAAATGATCACCCATTTCCTCGATGCCCAGTTCGTGCAGACGGCGCATCATGTTCGGGTATTCCAGCGTGAAGTGCATGTAGTTGGCGAGATGCACACCCGAAACGATGGTGACCTGATGACCGGCAACAGCCAGCTTCTCGGCCAGACTCGGCGCCATGAAGTAGGTGTCGGCGTTGAGGATCACCACACGCTTGCCTATCTTCTTCTTGCCTTCAAACACTTGTTCCGGCGTCAACTGGTCGGGCTGCGATGCGTCAGCGCCCGGAATCGGATCGTGCGACAAACAGTTGGTGCCGTCGGTGTTCCACGAAGAACCGGTCGCAATCACCACCTTGTCGGCGCCGTACTTCAGGATGTCATCCGCAGTCAGGCGTTTCTGACCCAAAGCAATGACCGAGTCCTTGTTCTTTTTCACCAGTTTGTTGAGTTGCGTTTCGCGGTAATCGCGGTGATAACTCCACTCACCCAAGCCCGGTAAAGTGGCTACGGAGTTCAGGTGGCCGCCTACCTTGTCGGCGCTATCGTACAAGTGCACCGCATAGCCGCGTTCCATAAGCACGCGCGCTGCTTCGGAGCCAGAGGGTCCCGCGCCGACCACGAGGACGGAATCCGAAGAACCCGCCTTGGGGAATTTTTCCGGATGCCAGCCGCGACGATATTCTTCACCCGCAGTTGCGTTCTGGGTGCAGATCATGGGAGGGCCGCCGATTTCCCAGCGCGAGATGCAAACGTTGCAACCGATGCAAACACGCAGATCGTCGTAGCGGCCTTCCTCTATCTTTTTCGGCAGGAAGGGATCGGCAATCGACGCGCGAGCTGCGCCAATGATGTCGGCATAGCCCTTGGTTACAACCTCAGTCATCTTTTCGGGATCGGTGAAACGTCCGACGCCCAGCACCGGCTTCTTGGAAACCTGCTTGACGTACTTGGTCCACGGCACCTGATGGCCCTGCTGATAGAAACGGGAAGGACCGGCATCTTCACCCCATTCGGCGATATCGCCGACGTCCACGTCCCACAGATCCACCAGCGGATCGGCCAGTTCGACGAACTTCATGCCGTCGACTTCGACTTCAATCTGGCCGGGGCCGTACACGGTATCCACGGCAAAACGGGTCGCGATCGCGCAATCCTTGCCCACGGCATTGCGCACTTTTTCCAGCGTTTCAAGCCAGAAGCGCGCACGATTTTCCAGCGAGCCGCCGTATTTGTCGGTGCGCTTGTTGTAGTACGGATTCAGGAATTGCAGCGGCAGGTAGGAGTGCGCGCCATACACATATACGATATCCATGCCCGCATCGCGCGCGCGCAACGCGGCATCAACGTAATACTGCTGCACCATGTTGATATCGCTCTGATCCATTTCCTTGCAATAGGTCAGCGTTTCAAACTCTGACGCATACTGGCTTGGGCCGCGCGGCGTGGCGCGGGATTCCATACAGGGCGCATGCGAGCCGCCGTACCACATTTCGACACCGGCCAGCGCGCCGTACTTGTGAATCTCGTCGGTCATCGCGCGCAGATTGCGTACGTCACCCGCATCCCACAGCCGGGCAGAGAGGCGATGGGTATCGTCGGACTCGGGGTGGATCGAGCAATACTCGGTATTCATGGCGGCCCAGCCGCCTTCGGCTTTCATCGAGCGGTGAGCCGCCTGAAAGCCCGGTCTGTCGGAACCGGCGCCAATACAGTGCGGAACCTGATAGAAACGATTGCGCAATGTTTTGGGGCCTATCTTGATAGGCTCAAACAGAATGTCATGTTTAGGATCGCGTGCCATTTTTTTACCTCCAGTTAGAAACGTTAAACAATTGTGATGTGGCCTCAGCCATTCTCAATGACCCATGGACGGGCGACCGGAGTCGCCCGTGTGGGTATAAAAGCTCAAAAACTCATGACACCAGGCTGTGTGTCCAGTACGCGAGGGCGATACCCGCCAGCAACGCGAGGTAGGGAAGAACACCCGCGCGCTTGGAGACGCCTTCTTCGTTGCCTGAGAAATACAGGTCGTCCAGCATCGCCTTGGGGAACACGCCCTTGTCCTGGATGTAATGCCGGAAGATGAACACCGGAATAATCAGCGAAGCGAAGATCAAGCCCGCAGTCAGCGTGCCTGCGCCCCAGATATTCGCGCCCAGCCCCATGAGCGTCACGTTCACATAGCCCAGAATCGCGCCCGCGGCGAGCAGCAGGGTCGGCGCGCGATAGGGTCTATCCCACTTTGCCCTGTCCATGCGGTGTATCCAGCCCGCATTGAGGTTGAGGAAGTTGAAGATGATGTAGCCCACGTTGGCGGCGGCGAGGATGAACATGTAATCCGACATCATCAGCAGGATCAGGTTAAAGCCCAGGTCCGTCCACATGGCTCGGGTCGGAGCGCCATGCTTGTTGACGTGAGACAGATACTTCGGCAACCAGCCGTCCACGGAAGCCTGATACAGCGTGCGCGAGGAACCCGACATCGAGGTCATGATGGAGAGCGTGAGCGAGAGTATCAACATGATCACCATGATTGCACCGATGACCTTGTTGCCGCCCAATATGCCGGACAGCACATTGGCGATGCCCATGCCGCTGTAAACTTCCGGCGCCAGCATGCCACTGTAAACCGCCGCTGTCGTTACGTTTCCTTCCGCATCCGTTACCGCAGGCGTGACCATTTCACCCAAACCAAGGTGGCCCTGGAAGGCGATAGGCACCAGCGTGAACACCGCGATGCAAAGCAGACCGGAATAGAGGATGGCCTTGAAGGTGTCGCGCTTGGGATCCTTGAATTCGCGCGTGTAGCACACCGCGGTTTCAAAACCATAGGTTGACCACGCAGCGATGAACAGCCCGCCCGCCATGAGCATCCAGCCGTCGAAATTCCAGACGCCGTCAATCACTGCTCCCGCTTCGTCATAAGCCAGCGGCTTGAGCGGAAAGAAGTGCGCGCTCGGAAGATCGCCCGTGACAATCGGCACAATGCCGACCAACATGAGCGGGAGCAAAGCGGCGATACCAAGTATGGTCATCGTTTTGGCTGAGCGCAAAATGCCGCCGTGCTGAATCGCGAACACAATGAGCAGCACCGCCGCGCCAAGCAGGAAGGTCGCGTTGATGCGCAGCTCCAATCCTTCCTTGACGCCGGAAAGATCGGCCAGTGTGATCTGCCAGGTATTGATCGCCGCGTCAGGCGCGAACAGCGCGGTCAATATGTAGCCCGCGACAAGACCGGAGCCGATAGCAAGCACCGGCGACCATGCAAACCAGTTACACCACACCGAAACCGGCGCGATGAATCTGCTGTAACGCACCCAGGCCGCCGCGCCGTAAATCGACGCGCCGCCTGATTTGTTCGGAAAAAGACCCGCGATTTCGGCGTAGGTGAAGCTCTGGATGAAGCCGAACATGATGGAAACCATCCAGATGATCCACGCCGGTTTGCCGACGGTTGCCGAGATGCCGCCCATCGAAAAGAGCACAAGCGCCGGAACGCCGCTGGCCACCCAGAATGCGCCCTGCCAGCCGATTTTACGTTGCAGCGAAGCGTGTGATACCGCACTTCCATGCGAATCCGCGCTCTGCGGATTAATTTCGTTTTCCACTATAAACCTCCATTGATTGATCGTGCGCCTGACTCAAACGACCGGAACAGGCTGGCTACGCCTGAAATTACCGGATCGCAGAGCGATATAGAACAACTGCCGCTGCATGGGCACCCCCTCACTGTTTGTTATCATTTTCAAACTGTCACTGCATCACGTCGCATCATCATTTTTTACGGTATGAACCGGCAATTGCTCTTAGGGATTAACTCAAAAGAGGTATTCCAACGTCAGAATCATGGTTTATTTTTTTGCTTTAAAAACAAGTGCAAAGCACCGGGTTTTCGCAGATCAGCAGACAAAAAAACGGGCGGCCAAAGCCGCCCGAGATTTACAGATGTGAAGGCGGGCGTGAAGCCCGCCTTTAGTTTCAGGATACCAGGCTGTGCGTGAAATACGCCACCAGGACACCTGCGACCAGCGTGATGTACGGCAGCACGCCTGCACGCTTGGAGACACCCTCTTCGTTGCCGGCGAGATGCATGTCTTCCATCATGGATTTCGGGAATACGCCCTTGTCCTGCACAAAGTGACGGAACAGGAACACGGGGACAATCATGAGCGCGAGCACAAGACCTGCGGTGAGCGTGCCTGCACCCCAGATATTCGCACCCAGCCCCATGAGCGCCACGTTGACATAGCTCAGGATCGCGCCCAGGAAGAGCAGTATCGTCGGAGCCTTGTACGGACGTTCCCACTTCGGTCTGTCCATGCGGTGTATCCAGCCGGAGTTGAGGTTGAAGAAGTTGAAGATGATGTAGTTGACGTTGGACGCGGCGAGCACGAACACGTAGTCAGACATCATCAGCAGGATCAGGTTGAAGCACAGGTCGGTCCACATCGCGCGGGTCGGCGCGCCGTGTGAGTTGACGTGCGAGAGGTACTTGGGCAGCCAGCCATCAACCGATGCCTGATACAGCGTGCGCGAGGAACCTGCCATCGAGGTCATGATGGACAAGGTCACCGCAAGCACCAGCATGATGATGAGGATGGCGCCGATGAAGGAGCCGCCGCCCAACATGCCGGACATCACGTTCGCGATGCCCATGCCGCTGTAGATATCCGCAGCCAGCATACCGCTGTAAACCGCCGGAGTGGTTACATTTCCGGCCGCATCCGTCACCGCGGGGGTGACCATTTCGCCGAGGCCGAGGTGACCCTGGAAGGCGATAGGCACCAGCGTATATACGGCGATACACAGCAGGCCGGAATAGAAGATGGCCTTGAAGGTGTCGGTCTTGGGGTTCTTGAATTCGCGCGTATAGCATACGGCGGTTTCAAACGCATAGGTTGACCAGCAGGCGATGAACAAGCCGCCCGCCATGAGCGACCAGCCTTCAATATTCCAGGTGCCGTTGATCACGTTGCCCGCTTCGTCATAAGCCAGCGGTTGAAGCGGCAGCAGATTGGCAATCGGAACATCGCCCGTGACAATCGGCACCACGCCAATCAACATGAGCGGAATCAGCGCCGCCACACCGAGGATGGTGGTCGTTTTCGCGGAACGCAAAATACCGCCGTGCTGAATCGCGAACACACCGAGCAACACCGCCGTACCGAGGATAAAGGTCGCGTTGATGCGCAACTCCAGACCATCCTTGATGCCGGAGAGATCAGCCAGCGTAATCTGCCAGGTGTTGATCGCCGCATCGGGCGCGAACAGCGCGCTCAATATGTAACCCGCAACCAGGCCGGAGCCGATTGCAAGCACTGGTGACCATGCGAGCCAGTTACACCATACCGAAATCGGCGCCACGTATTTGCTGTAACGCACCCACGCAACCGCGCCGTAAACCGAAGCGCCGCCCGCCTTGTGCGGGAACAGCCCTGCGATTTCGGCATAAGTGAAGGCCTGGATGAAGCCGAAACAAATTGAAATCACCCACACCAACCACGCCGGCTTGCCGACAGTTGCCGAGATACCTCCCATTGAGAACAGCACTAGCGCAGGAACGCCGCTGGCCACCCAGAATGCGCCTTGCCAACCGATTTTGCGCTGGAGCGAGTTGTGACCCGCTCCGCCCTCATCCATTGCCATCGCACTCGAATTTTGTGAACTGTTTTCCACTGTAAATCCCCTTACAATCCATTAAGTCTCGGATCCCCACGACACCGCGCTATGGGGCTGATATAACCTGCTGCGTATCGGAGGCTCCTCCCCACCTGATTAAATATTATGCAAACCCGATACTGCATCGCGGTTCATCTTCATTTCGCAGGCATCAAATCACAATTCTCTTTAGGGATTACTTCCAAGGAGGTAATCGGACGGCAGGCTCTGCAAGCCCCCCAATGGGGCGTTTAACCCGTTACCCCGTAAGTATTACACCCTTCGAGTAATGGACGCAGAGGCTGCGCTCGCTAAGATGGAGCGTCGGGATAAAACTCAACCGCTTGTTACACTTTGTATAAACTTAATTTGGAGGGCACACCCATGGCACGCGATCCACGTTTTGATATTTTGTTTACACCACTCAAAATAGGTTCCAAGACCATACGCAATCGTTTTTATCAAGTGCCGCACTGTAATGGTGCAGGCACCAATCACCCCGGCATGAATATGGCGCACCGCGGTATCAAGGCGGAAGGCGGCTGGGGCGCGGTCAATACCGAGCAGTGCTCCATCCACCCGGAATGCGACGACACGCTGCGCATTACCGCGCGTATCTGGGATCAGGGCGACATGCGCAACCTGAAGGCCATGGTCGATCATGTGCATAGCCACGGCTCGCTCGCCGGCTGCGAACTGTTCTACGGCGGCCCGCACGCTCCGGGTCTGGAATCGCGCACCATTTCGCGCGGCCCCAGCCAGTACGCCTCGGAATTCAGCACCGTTCCGGGCTGCCCGGGCTTTACCTACAACCATGCGGCGGATATCGACGAGCTGCATCGCCTGCAACAGCAATATGTGGATGCCGCGCTGCGCGCGCGTGACGCAGGCTTTGATCTCGTCAATGTTTACGGCGCTCATGCTTACGGCCCGATGCAATGGCTCAACCCGTACTACAACCGCCGCACTGACGAATACGGCGGCAGCTTCGCCAACCGTTCCCGTTTCTGGATCGAAACCCTCGAAAAAATCCGCAAGGCAGTCGGTGACGACGTTGCGCTGGTTACCCGTTGCGCGGTCGATACGCTGTACGGCCCGACCGGTGTGGAATTGCAGGAAGACGGTTTGCGCTTCATCGAAGCCGCCTCGCCCTATCTCGATTTGTGGGACGTGAACATCGGCGATATCGCCGAGTGGGGCGAAGACGCGGGTCCGTCGCGCTTCTACCAGATCGGCCACGAAAACGAGTGGATCAAGTACATCAAGAAGCACACCAACAAGCCGGTGGTGGGCGTGGGTCGCTACTATGACCCGGAAAAGATGCTGCAAGTCGTGACTTCCGGCATTGTCGATATCATCGGCGCAGCACGTCCGACCATTGCTGATCCGTGGCTGCCGCGCAAGATAGATGAAGGCCGTGTTGATGACATCCGCACCTGTATCGGTTGCAACGTCTGTATTTCGCGCTGGGAAATGGGCGGTGTGCCGTTCATCTGTACGCAGAACCCCTGCGCCGGTGAGGAATACCGTCGCGGCTGGCACCCGGAGAAATTCGAGCCCGCCAAGTCCGACAAGGACGTGCTCATCGTCGGCGCAGGTCCTGCCGGTGGCGAGTGCGCTCGTGTGCTCATGGAGCGCGGCTATACCGTGCACCTGGTCGATGCGCGCGACAAGATCGGCGGCTATGTGAATGATGTGGCCACCCTGCCGGGTCTCGCCGAGTGGAGCTTCCACCGCGACTACCGTCAGACGCAGATCGAGAAGCTGCTCAAGAAGAACAAGTCTTGCCAGCTCGCGCTCGGCGTCAAGCCGCTCACCGCGGATGATGTGATGAACTACGGCGCTTCGCGCGTGGTGATCGCCACCGGCGCCAAGTGGAGCACCAACGGCGTCAACCACATCACCCACTCGCCGATTGAAGGCGCGGATGCGAGCCTGCCCTATGTGCTCACGCCGGAACAGGTGTATGAAGGCAAGAAGGCTGTCGGCAAGCGCGTGCTCATCGTCAACTATGATGCCTACTATACGGCGCCCAGCATCGCGGAGAAATACGCGCGCGCAGGCCATGAAGTTACCGTCGTCACCGTATGCGGTCTCGGCGCTTACATGGACTACACGCTCGAAGGCGCGAACATGCAGCGTCTGCTGCACGGCCTGGGCATCACGGTCATCGGCGAACACGGCTGCTCCAAGATCGAGAAGGGTCGCGCCCAATTGTTCAACATCTGGGGTGATGGTCACAAGCGCGAGTTCAAGGGCTCCGGCCATCTGCCGCGCAACAAGGTCAACGACACCCATCAGTGGGTCGAGTTTGACAGCGTGATTCTCATCACTGGTCGCGTGTCGCAGGACAGCCTGTACCGCGAACTCAAGGCGCGCAAGGGCGAGTGGGCGAAGAACGGTATCGACAATGTGTTCGTGATCGGCGACGCCGAAGCACCGCGCATCATTGCCGACGCCACCTTCGACGGCCACCGTCTCGCGCGTGAGATCGAGGATGCGGATCCGCAGCACCAGAAGCCGTACAAGCGCGAACAAAAGGTCTGGGGCGTGCCCTACAATCCGGGCGAAAATCCGGATCTGGAATGGCGCGTGTAAGACTCGCAAGTTACCAGTTGCAATACCTTCAAAGGCCGCCTTCGGGCGGCCTTTTTTCGTGCGCGAGCTGTGACCACTCCATTTATAATGTCAGTCTCTCCTTGGAGATCATGCCATGTCCGCTGCAAATTTTACCCAGTCAACCGTGCATCGTCCGCGCAAAGTCGAACAAACCATCACGGGTATTGCCACGTCTGACGGCGCGGGCGTCAAGCTCACGCGCGTGCTGCACGGTGCGATGCAGCGCCGCCTTGATCCGTTTCTGATGCTGGATGCCTTCGGCAGTGACAATCCCGATGATTACATCGCGGGCTTTCCCGAACATCCGCACCGCGGTTTTGAAACCATTACCTATATGCTGGCAGGCCGCATGCGCCATCGCGACAGCGCCGGTCACGAAGGGCTGCTGGAAAGCGGCGGCGTGCAGTGGATGACTGCGGGGCGCGGCGTGATTCATTCGGAAATTCCGCAGCAAAAAGACGGTGTGCTGGAAGGGCTTCAGTTGTGGCTCAATCTGCCCGCCGCGCGCAAAATGGATACGCCCTGGTATCGCGACTTTCCCGCGCAGGAGATTCCCGAATACGTCACGCCGGAGAATGTCGCCGTGCGCGTCATCGCCGGAAGCAGCAACGGCGTCACCGGCGCCGTCACGCGCGAATATACCGAGCCGCTGTATCTCGACATACACCTGCCCGCCGGTGCCACATTCACGACCACGCTTTCGGGCACGCACAACGCGTTTATCTATGTTTATCGCGGCGTGGTGAAAATCGGCGATGCGGAGATAGCCTCGCAGCGCATGGCGGTTTTGCGCAATACGCCAGACAGCGATGGCGTAATTGTGTCGGCGACAAAAGAGGAAACACGATTGGTTCTGGTCGCGGGCAAGCCGCTCAACGAACCCATCGTGCAATATGGTCCATTCGTGATGAATACGCGGGATGAAATCGAGCGGGCGCTCAGTGATTATTCATCGGGAAATTTTGGCGCCTAAGATTTGTTCGTCCGCCGGCCGCTCTGCCAACCGCCCGTTATTCAGGCGTCAACAAATCCCGTAATCTCCAACCCAAACCCTGTCATGCTTGGCATTTTGCGGGGTTTGGCGAGCAGCCTCATGCGGGCCACGCCGAGGTCGCGCAGGATTTGCGCGCCTATGCCGTAGTCGCGCAAAGCGTGGGATGGGCGCGTTTGTTGGGTTTCGGGCATTTGAACCCGCTCAAGCAGCGCCGCGCCGTCTTCGTTGCGGCAGAGCAAAACTATCACACCCGCTTCAACCTGTTGTATCGCCTCCATCGCGCGCGGCACGCTCCAGGCATGGTTGCGGTTATCGCTGTCGAGCAGATCAAGCACCGAGACGGGCTCATGCACGCGCACAAGCGTTTCGCGCGCCAGTCGCGGATCGCCTTTAACCAGCGCGATATGGGTTTCATCACTGGTGCGATCCCGGTAAGCGACGAGGCGGAATGCGCCATGCGATGTTGTAATCGTACGTTCCGCCGCACGTTCGACCAGGGTTTCAGTGCGGCTGCGATACTGGATGAGATCGGCAATCGCGCCTATGCGCAATTCGTGTTCGGCGGCAAAGCGGCTCAGATCAGGCAAGCGCGCCATGCTGCCATCGTCGTTGAGAATTTCGCAGATGACGGCGGCGGGTTCAAGCCCGGCGAGCCGCGCGAGATCGCAGCCCGCTTCGGTGTGTACGGCGCGCACAAGCACGCCGTCGTTTTGCGCCATGAGCGGAAAGACATGGCCGGGGCTGACGATATCTTCCGGCTGCGCGTCCGCGCGCACGGCGGCGTGTATGGTGAGCGCGCGGTCGGCGGCGGTAATGCCGGTGGTCACACCGTGCGCGGCTTCAATCGAGGCGGTGAAATTGGTACCCAGTTTCGCGCCGTTTTTTTCCACCATGCGCGACAGATTGAGTTGCTGGCAACGCGCTTCGGTCAGCGTGAGGCAAATGAGCCCGCGTCCGTGCATGGCCATGAAGTTGATGTGTTCGGGCGTGGCAAATTCGGCGGCGAGCACGAGATCGCCTTCGTTTTCGCGATCTTCTTCATCCACGAGCACCACCATGCGACCCGCGCGAATGTCGTCCACAATCTCTTCGATCGGGCTGATATCGAGCACGCAATCACGCGCGGGATGCGCGCGCTCAAATCCCAAAAATGCCGGATTGACGTCGTTCATGTCGCGCGACCTCCGTGGATGACGGCGTAGGCGGAGTGATTGTGTATGGATTCAAAATTTTCGCATTCGACCGAATAGCGATCTATGCGCTTGTCCGCATTGAGACGCGCGGCCACATCGCGCACCATGTCTTCGACGAATTTCGGATTGTCGTAAGCGTATTCGGTGACAAATTTTTCATCGGGACGCTTGAGCAAACCGTACAACTCGCCGGAGGCTTCTTCCTCGACCACGCGTATGAGTTCCTCAATGGTGATGTCCTGATTGATGCGCGCGGTGATGGTCACATGCGAGCGCTGGTTGTGCGCGCCGTATGCGGAAATTTTTTTCGAACACGGACACAAGCTGGTCACGGGAATCAGCAGTTTGAGCGTGATCGCGCTTGCGCCGTTGCGTATCTCGCCGATCAAGCCCACTTCGTAATCCATGAGACTTTGCGCGCCGGAAACCGGAGCGGCCTTGTTCACGAAAAACGGAAAATGCATTTCGATATGGCCGGTTTCCGTTTCCAGACGCTCGGCCATATCCTGCAACATAAGACGAAAATGCGCGATGGAAACAGGATGCTCGTTGAGGTTGAGTATTTCGACAAAGCGCGACATGTGCGTGCCCTTGAAATGCTCGGGCAGGGTGACAGTCATGTTGATCGTGGCGACCGTGTGCTGCATCGCGCCGGTATTGTCCGGCACGCGTATGGGATGACGTATGCCCTTGATGCCGACCTGATCAATTGCAAGTCTGCGCGTATCCGGCGTGCTCTGCACGTCCTCGACAGCGGGTAACGGAAACTCGATTGGTAAATTCATATTAGTATGGACTGCCTCAAGTCGCGAAAAAGGGAAGGGGGTCGAACCGGCGCGCTAAACCGAGAAAAGCGCGTCGGCTTGCAACGAGCGCCGACCCCCTTCGCATATCCCACCATTGGCGGGAGTGAGGAGACAAGCCAGATGACGCGCACTACAACACGCCATCAAGACTTGCTGTCATTATCAAATGCCGGTATTCACCGTTCAATTCCAATTAGGGATTACTCCCAAGGAGTTAGTTCACGGATTGATGCGCCGGAACTTCACTCGAATTACATCTTCAGCCCTTTGATCCAGTGACCATAAACGCCTTCCGCGACACGGCTGAGCGCGGCGACATTTGCTTCCAGTCCCTGCAACATTTCCTCCGGCGACTGCACCGAGTCGGCGCTCGCCGCCGCTTCAACTTCTGCCGCATCGGCATCCAGCCATGCGCGCACCATCGCGCCCGTTGTTTCAATATGACTTTGAAGCGCGATATGCGGGCCGAGCACGAACGCCTGATTCGCACACCAGCGGTTGCCGAGTACGCGCGTGGCGCCCGGCGGAATGCTGAATGTCTGGTAGTGCCACTGAAAGGTGGTAAAGCCGGTGAGATCGCCAAACCACGGACGCGCGGCATCGCCGCCTTCGATTTCCACCGTCTGCCAACCCATTTCCTTGCAGTGGTTGTTGGTCACCTGACCGCCCAGCGCGGAGGCAATGAATTGTCCGCCGAGGCAGTGGCCGAGCAACGGCACATTTTTTTCCACCGATTCACGAATCAGTGATTTCAATTTCGGTATCCACGGCAATGCATCATTGACGCTCATGGGGCCGCCCATCATCACCATGCCGGAAAATTCCGTGGTGTCGTTTGGCAGCGCGTCGCCGTGATCAATGCGAACCAGCCGCCAGGCTATGCCTTGCGCGGTCAGGTATTCGGCAAAATGTCCCGGCCCTTCGGTCGGGGAAAACTGGATGATGACAACGGGTTTCATGACCTTGATAGTCGCGCTTCACAAAAAAGACAGGAAGGGGTGACGCCTGCTGTGTTGAACATTGCCACGGCGTGCAGGAATGAACAAGATTTCCTGCAGCCGTTTCGCCATGCTCGCATAACGCCACCCGCTTCCCTGAGCCGACTTTTCACATCGGAGAGATGATTATGGAGAAATCAAAAACCGTTGACACCCGGGATCCACTTGGTGCCAGCCAGCGGAATGTGCGCCATGGCCGCAGCTTCCAGTGTCAGCGCCACGAGGTCTTCACGTTCCAGATGGTGCACATTGGATTTGCCGCATGCGCGCGCCACCGTGGTCAACTCCATGTTGAGCGTCTGGAGATAGTTCTTGAGACGCTTGGCGCCAACTTCCGGCTCCAGGCGCAACTCAAGCACCTCATCCTGCGTGGTCACGCCAACCGGACACTTGCCGGTCTGACAATGGTGGCAATAGCCGGGAGCAGTACCCAGCGCGTTGTAATCAGCGGTTGCGTCGATATGCTGACCATTCTGCACATAGCTGCTGCTGTTGCAGCCGAGCGACATCATCACGCCCTGCCCGATCGCCACGGCGTCTGCACCCATCGCGAGCGCCTTCGCCACGTCGGCGCCGGTACGGATGCCGCCGGAAACGATCAACTGCACCTTGCCGCGCATGTTCATGTCTTCCAGCGCGTCCACGGCTTGACGCAGCGCGGCCAGAGTCGGGATACCCATGTGTTCGATGAACACGGTCTGCGTCGCGGCGGTACCGCCTTGCATGCCGTCAACCACGATCACATCGGCGCCCGCATGAACCGCGAGCTTCACGTCGTTAAAGGTGCGGGTCGCGCCGATCTTGATGTAAATCGGCTTTTCCCAGTCGGTGATTTCACGCAGTTCGGCCACCTTGATCGTGAGATCATCCGGTCCCGTCCAGTCCGGGTGACGGCAGGCAGAACGTTGATCCACACCGATGGGCAGGGTACGCATACCGGCCACGCGCTTGGTCACTTTCTGACCGAGCAACATACCGCCGCCGCCCGGTTTTGCGCCCTGACCGATTACCAGCTCAATGGCATCCGCCTTGCGCAGGTCGTCCGGGTTGAAACCGTAGCGTGAAGGCAGACACTGATAGACCAGCGTCTTGGAGGACTGACGCTCTTCCGGTGTCATGCCGCCGTCACCGGTGGTGGTCGAAGTACCCATTGCAGTGGCAGCGCGACCCAATGCTTCCTTGACGCGGCCCGAAAGCGCGCCGAAGCTCATGCCCGCGACGGTGATCGGAATCGCCAGTTCAATCGGTTTCTTGGCGAAGCGCGTACCGAGTACGGTCTTGGTCACGCATTTTTCACGATAACCTTCCAGCGGGTAGCGTGATGCCGAACCTGCGAGGAACGTCAGATCATCAAAGTTCGGCACACGGCGTTTTGCGCCTATGCCGCGAATTTCGTACAGACCCGTCGCAGATGCACGGTGTATGTACTCGATGGTCTTCTGGTCAAACCCAGCGCTTTCTTCCAAAACTAGTTTTTTGCTCATGATGGTTTTCCTATCAATATTCCTGGCTCGCGTCAGCGTTCCAGTTATAGAGTTGCTTGGCGCCGGCCACCCGCTTGAATTCCTTCGGGTCATGCTTGAATCCCGCGCGATCGAGCAGTTCCTTTACCGTAGCGTAATCGGCATCGGTCATCTTCTCCTCTTGCGCGTCGGCGCCCAGCGACTTGATCTTGCCGCGCACGTAGAACACCGCCTCGTACATGGAGTCGCCCAGGCCGTCACCTGCGTCACCGCAGATCACCATGCGGCCGGCTTGCGCCATGAAACCGGAAAAGTTGCCGACACTGCCGCCGACCACGATGTCTATGCCTTTCATCGAGATGCCGCAACGCAGGCTGGTATCTCCCTCGACGATCAGCGTGCCGCCGTGGCCGCTCGCTCCGGCTGCGGAAGAGGCAACGCCCTTCACACGCACCGAACCCGACATCATGTTTTCCGCGACGCCCCAACCCACGTTGCCATGCACCGTGATGTTGGCGTGCTTGTTCATGCCGCCGACGTAGTAGCCGCCGTGTCCCTTGATGTCGATATCAACCGGGGCATCCATGCCCACGGCGATGCTGTGCATGCCGTCAGGATTCAGGATTTCCAGCTTTTTGACATCCTTCTTTTTCGGCAGCTCCTTGTGCAGGTACTGGTTCAGATCACGCACACTGATCTTGTGCAGGTCTAGACTTTCCATATGTAAAGTTCCTCAGGCATCGGTTCGAAAAGTTTGGCGTTCTTCACGTCCGGCAGTTGCGCCAGCGAACGGTACTCGGAAGCAATCGCCACATAATCGTCGTGCTCGGCAACGATGGCAGGTTTGCACGCAAACGCATCGCGCACCAGAGCGAGCTGATCCTTGGTGCCCATGAGCAGGGTGAAAAAGCCATCCAGCTCCTCGAAGCCTTTTTGCAGCGCGGTGTGCAGATCGTCACCTTCGCGCATGCGCCATTCAAGGAAACGGCAAGCCGCTTCGGTGTCGTTGTCAGTCTCGAAGGCGATGCCTTGATGCTGCAACATGCGACGCAGGCTGTTGGGGTTGGAGAGTGAGCCATTGTGCACCAGACACCAGTCTTCGCCCGCAGTGAACGGGTGAGCGTGCGCCGGTGTCACGGCGGATTCGGTCGCCATGCGGGTATGGCCGACGAGGTGCGTGCCGGACATTTTTCCAAAGCCATAGCGTTCCGCGACTTCCGCCGGGGTACCGGTATCCTTGTAAACATCCATAAGCTGGCCGACGGACAGCAAATGCACGTTCGGATAGTGTTCCTTGAGCCAGACCTTGACCGTGCCCGGCTCCAGGTTGGTGGTCAGCACCGCATGATTGACCTTGACATCAATCTTTCCCTGGCTACCGAGATGCGTCGTGAAGTCATGGCCGAGTTTCTGCCAGTTGAAGTCTTCATCTGCGGCATAAAGGCTGAACTTGCGGCTGTCCTTGCCCGCCGACTCGCTGAAAATCGCGAGACCGGCGGAATCGGGGCCACGCTCGGTCATACCGATCAGCATTGGCATCATAAGCTCCCCGATCATGGGGCGCAGTTTGGGATTTTTGACAAGTAATCCTACGATTCCACACATATTGCTTACTCCTTTGCTTTGCCTGTTGTCACAAGCCTGATTAAAAGAATTCGACGTAACGGTTAAGTTCCCAGTCAGAAACGTGACGCATGTAATCCACCCACTCCATATCCTTGAGGCGGATGAACTCGTTGACCAGATTTTCACCCAGTCCCTTGCGCATCACATCGTCTTTTTCGAGCGCATTCAGGGCCTCCTTGAGATCCTGCGGCAGGATGCCGATGCCCATTTTCTGGATCTGATCCCAGCCCAGGGTATACAGGTCGATGTCATGGCCCGTACCCGGATCCAGCTTGCGCTCAATACCGTCGAGGCCGGCCACGATCGCGGCGGCGGTGGTCAGATACGGATTGCAGGCGGTATCCGGCAGGCGCAATTCGATACGGCCATAGGGGATGCGCACCATGGTCGAACGGTTGTTCAGCCCATAGGAAATATACGCAGGCGCCCAGGTGTAACCCGAGTTCGAGCGGCCAACGACCAGACGCTTGTAGGAGTTCACCGTGGGAGCGGCGATCGCGCACAGCGCCGGGGCGTGCGCGAACAAGCCCGCCATGAAGTGACGCGCAAGCTTGGACAGACCCATGCCGGACGGATCCTTGTCATCCTGAAACAGGTTCTTGGTCTTGCTGTCGCCTATGGACATGTGCAAGTGCATGCCGTTGCCGGGACGGTTGCTGAACGGCTTGGGCATGAACGAGCAGACCATGCCCAATCTGTTGGCAATCTCACCCGCGCCCATCTTGAACATAATGAAATCGTCCGCGCTCTGGAGGCAATTGGCGTAGGTGTAGTTGATCTCGAATTGGCCGTTGGCGTCCTCGTGGTCAATCTGGTACACATCCCAGCCTACCGCCTGCATGGCTTCGGTAAGCGGCTCGAGGAACATGTTGTGACGGGTGATGCCCTTGTAGTCATAGCAGGGTTTTTGCAGCGTATCCGAGGGGTCGTAAGGGTGTATGCCGCCCTTCTCATCTCTGCGCAGCAGCGAGAATTCGGGTTCCAGGCCGGTATAGAGCGTCCAGCCCTTCTTGGTAAGACGCTCGATCTGGCGCTTGAGCACGACGCGCGAGTCATATTCGTAGGGCTTGCCGTTCACGTGACCGTCGCAAATGATGCGCGCATAGCCCGGCTGCCAGGGCACCAGGCTCAGTGTGGAGAGATCGCCCACCGCCATGTAGTCATAATGGTTGTCCGGCGTCATGCCCATGCCCCAGATCGCGCCGCCTGCGAAGCCTGCGCCGTCTCCGAGTATGTCTTCCAGGTGATTGGCCGGCACGGTCTTTACCTTTGCCACGCCATGAATATCAGCGAATTGCGCCAAAATGTATTTAACGTTGTTGTCTTTCAGAAATTTCTTTGCTTCAGCCACCGTTTTCATAATGTATCTCTCTCCTAAAAGTTATACTGTGCGTCCTACAGCATTTCCTTGTAATAACAGGAAAGCCCGACCGCTCCACCTCCGGACTCTTCGGCAATTTCCAACAGCGTATCCCACAAGTACGAGCCGTAAGTCCCGTCGCACCAAATGCGAAACACATCCTCCCCGTTGAATTTCTGCCTCAGTACGGTGGCCGAAATCCCGGCCATTTGCGTCATCACAAGCTTGCCGGGCAACAACGCTCCGTCACGCAGGTCAATCGCACAAATTTCCGAAAAAAGTTCCTGCACATGACTGCCGCTCAACATCAGCGCGGCGTCATTGCGCCGGATTTTGTACACACCATAGGCTTCGGGCATCACTGCCTCATCCAGCGCTGCGCACAATTTTCCTTCGAATTGATCTTCCACCAGAAACTCGCCGTTACCCAGTCGCAGCACCAGCGATTCGCCCTGCTGCACCCACGAGTTCGGCTCGGGAATATCAACCTTGTTTTCCTGAAGCCACTGCACCACATTGCGGCCTTTTACGCCGAAACGCGGAAAACAACTTACATCGCAAACGCCAAGATTAACTTTGCGCTTGTGTTCGATTTCGGCGCTTGAAAATTCGAGCGGAATTTCCATGCCGTGCGCCACCGTCATCTTCGGTGAAAGGCGCTGTTGCGCGGACGCAACCGGTGTTTGTTGAGGCGCCGTAGTCATGCCTGATCTCCTTCATTGCTGCTCTTTATGAACGGCGTTTTCACCACCGTGGCGTTCACCATCGCGCCGCTGTCCGCGCGAATCTGGAAGCGCGAGCCGGGCGCGACATCGGCGGGATCAACATACGCGAAACCGATCACGCGACCCACCGAGCGGCTGAATGCGATGCTCGTGACACGACCCTTGATCTCTCCGGAGGCATTGATGACGAGGTTGCATTCCTGCGGCATCTCGCCGCTGTAACCTTCATCCAGCATGTAAGGCACGAGGCGCTTGGTCACACTGCGCTTGGCAATGATCTTGAGACTGCGTTGACCGACGAAAAACGGCTTGCCCATGCGCAATGCCCATTCCGCGCCGATTTCAAACGGATTGGTCAGACCGTCGGTATCGTGGCTCACAAGATGGTTGCCCATTTCCAGCCGCAGCAAACGCTGGGCATCGGTGCCGAACGGACGCAGACCTTCCTGCGCTCCGGCTTCCATGATGGCTTCCCATACGGCGCGCGCCTGTGGCGCGGGAACGTGGATTTCATAGGCCTGCTCGGCCACGAAATTTACCCGCAGAATGCGCGCAGTCACACCGGCGACTTTGGCTTCCATGAAGTGCGATGCGGGAAAAGCCTTTTCGGAAATATCGTCGGAGGTCAGCTTGGACAAAATCTTGCAGGCATTCGGCCCGGCCAGATTCATCGCGGCATACGCACCCGTGACGTTGATGAGCCACACATTGAGTTTCCACTTTTGCAACCAGCGCTGCATTTCGCGATACACGGGGGCGGCATTGGCGGTGTTGGTGGAAACATAGAATTTGTCATCGGCAATGCGCGCAGCCACGCCGTCATCGACCACCACACCGGCCTCATCAAGCAGCAGCGCGAAACGAATCTCGCCCACCTTCTGGCTGCCGTAGCTGCCCGTGTAAAAACGTTCGAGGAAGTGCGACGCATCCGGTCCGCAGATTTCAATTTTGCCGAGCGTGCTCGCGTCTATCATGCCCGCTGAAGTACGCACGCTCATTGCCTCGTCTTGCACGATATCCTGCGCCGACATGCCGGGTTTCGCGTAATACGCGGGACGCACCCACACGCCGCCTTCGCTTAATACCGCGCCTGCCGCCTTATGCCAGCTGTGCATCGCGGTCACGCGATGCGGATGGAAACTGCGTCCGCCAAGATGACCGATGGGTGTCGGATGGAAGAAGGGACGCGCGGTGGTTGTGCCGATTTTTTCCGGCGCGACGCCGCGTATGCGCGCGAGAATGCGGATTGCATTCATGTTGGAATGCTTGCCCTGGCTTGGCCCCATGCCTACCGTGGTGAAGCGCTTCATCAGTTCGATATTGTCGAAGCCTTCCTTCGCGGCATTGATGAAATCCTTGACCTGCAAATCTTCATCAAAGTCGACAAAATTCTTCGCGTTGGGATGCGGCACTACCGGATAGGGGTGACTCGGAGCCGCGCCTGCATGCGCGGCCACCGTCACGGCGGGCGCATCCATGCCCAGATGACGCATGGCTTCTGCAACCGCGCGCGCGCCGTCGTGCATGCGGTCTTCGAGTTTGTACACGCCATTCACCTTGCCCGCAGCAAACACGCCTTCGGGCAGACGATTGGGCACGAACTGGTGCACTTCGTTGTCGTAGCGCATCGCGGTTCCGGCCTGATACAGCAGCGCGGCAGCGGGCGCCCAACCGGCGCACATCGCCACACCATCACACTCGATGGTTTCGATGCTGGATGCGTCGGCTTCGGCGCGCTCTTCATCGTAGTTGCACACCTGCACACCGCGCACGCCCATGTTTCCGGCTTGCGGCAATACTTCGTAAATACAGCTTCCCTTGCGGACTGCCACGCCTTTGCGCGCCACTTCAGCGGCAAGCGGACCGCTCTCGCCGTTGGCGCGCAGATCAATGACCGCGCTCACCTTGCATCCCGCTTGCAGCAGATCAAGCGCGACGCGATAACCGTGCGCGTTGGCGGTGACCACCACGCCGTTGTTGAACGGTTTGACTGCGTAGCGATAGATCAGACGCTGCGCGGCGGAGCCCAGCATCACGCCCGGCAGATCATTGTTGCGGAATACCGGCGGCTGCTCAAACACGCCGCTGGCAACGATCACGGCACGGGCGCGCACCTTGACGATACCGTCCGGGCGCACAATGGGAACGAGATGATCGGTGTAATAACCGGCAGCATACGAGCCTGTCATCAATGTGATGTTCGAATGCCGCGCGACCTCCGCCATGAGCTCCTGCAACTGGCTCAACGGCTCGGGCGAACCGGCGCGGTCATAGGTCAGACTGCCGCCTGCCTGCGCGTTTTCATCAACGATCACGACTTCCAGGCCGTTCTTCGCCGCGACTATCGCAGCGGTCAATCCGGTTGGTCCCGCGCCGACAATAAGCAGATCGCAGTGTCTGTGCGTTTTGCGTTTGAGAATGCGCGGATATTCGAAATTCACCACACCCAGACCCGCGGCCTTGCGGATGATGTTTTCCCAGAACGGGAACATGCTCTTGGGTGTATGGAACGCCTTGTAATAGAAACCGACCGGCAGCAGCTTGGCCATCTTGTCTATGTAGCGGCTTCTGTCATTGCGCACACCGCCTTCGGTGTTCACCGCCGTGAGCTTCATGCCCGCTTTCACGGCCACGACATCGCCGCGCATGTTGGTATCCACAGTGTCCGTCACCATCACGTTCACATCATGATTGGCGAGACTCAGCACGCCGCGCGGGCGGTGATATTTGAAGCTGCGACCCAATATACGCTCGTTGCCCGCCCACAAGGCGCTGCTGATGGTATCGCCTTCGTAACCTTCAAAGTTCGCGCCTTCAAAGGTGAATTTGACCGGCTTGCTGCGATTGATCCATTCGCCGTTCTGTTTCGGCAGCCGCATGCTCATTGCTTTTCCTCCTGACCATACAGATAAGTGCGCGCCACTTCATCCAGCATGGTGTCTCGTTCGGCGATAAACCACGTGCCGCTCGGGCCGTGATACCACCATTCTTTTTTCATTCCCGGCGCGCCGTTGCGATAGTGCACATAGGCCGCCCATTCCTGATCGGAGCAGGTGTTGGGGTCGGGCATTTCACGTACCTCTCCGCCGAATACAAATTCGCTCAGCGGTCGCTCCCCATTCACAGGACATTTCAGCAGTTTCATTTAACGTATCCCTCTCAATGGCCCACCGAAGCGGCGCCCTTTTCTCCGGTCAGCTCGTACTCTTCGAAGCGCGAGAGGCGGAAGGAGTGTATCAATTCGGGTGCCTTGTCTTTCGCGATGGTCTCGGCCATGCTCTTGCCACTGATCGGCGTCGCCTTGAAACCCCACGTGCCCCAGCCTGCATCCAGATAAAAACCGTCCACCGGCGTCTTGCCCATGATGGGAGCGAAGTCGGGCGTGATATCCGCCATGCCCGCCCACTGACGCACAATCTTGACGTTGGAAAGGAAGGGGAACATATCGAGAATGTGCGAAGTCAGCCCTTCCACAAAATCGAGCGAAGAACGCGTGGAATGCACTTCATAAGGATCAAGCGATGAACCCATGACCAGCTCGCCGCGCGAGGACTGGCTCACATAAACATGCAAACTGCCGGAAACCAAAATCGTATCCAGCCACGGTTTCATCGGCTCGCTCACGCAGGCTTGCAGCGGCTGAATGACGATGGGTGTTTGCACATCCACCATCTTGCACACGCGCGGCGTGAAACCGGCCACGGCAGACAGCACCTTGTTGGTGGCGATATAACCGCGACTGGTATGCACGCCCCTGACCTTGCCGCCCTGCACGTCTATGCCCGTCACTTCGGTATTCTGATAAATCTCCACACCGCGCTGATCCGCGCCGCGCGCGTAACCCCACGCCACCGCATCATGTCGCGCGACCGAGCCGGGCGCATGATAAAGCGCGCCGAGTATGGGCGCCTGCCCGCTGCAACTGATATCAAGTTGCGGACAGGCTTTTGAAATTTCATCCGGGCCGACCACATAGCTTTCCACGCCGACGTGCTTGTTGACCTCGGCGCGCCAGCGCATGGTGCGCATCGCGGATTCGGTATGCGCGAGCGTGAAATGGCCGCGCGTGGAATAAAACAGATTGAGATTGAGATCCTGCGAAAGATCCTCGAAGAGCTTCACGCTGGCGTTGTAGAAGTTGACGCCTTCGGGTGTGAGATAGTTGGAACGGACGATGGTGGTATTGCGTCCGGTGTTGCCGCCGCCGATATAGCCGCGTTCCAGCACGGCCACATTGGTGATGCCATGATCCTTGGCGAGATAATAAGCCGCTGCGAGACCGTGCCCGCCGCCACCGATGATGACCACATCGTAGCTGTCTTTCGGCTTTTCGCACGCCCGGAAAAACCGCGGAGCCGGGTGCTCGCGGCTAAGGGCGTACTTGAGTAATCTCAGAGGCATTTCAACTCCCTAAACCAAAATATAAAGCCGTTTCACCTGAATAGCTATAGAAAACTTTTGTTACTCATATGAAACAAGTTAGGCATATTTATCCATATGCCCATCAGCATGTCAATCAACTTTTTTTATTTCGATGAATCGAACTTGAAATACGTCGCGCCAAACGTCCGAAATGACTGCGAACAGCCCTCTCCCGCCCCAAGGAATTAAATCCGTGACTTGCCAGATTTATCAAAGACTTGCCGCTGCTGCAACAACACGTTATAGCCGCAGGGAAAGCGGGTAAATACTACTTAAGTATTAATACTTACTGCATAGACGGCTCCGCGCAAATTCCGTCGAATCTCACCCGTGATTTTTGCAAAAAATCCTGTTTCGCCTTCAGCTTTTTTTATGTGTCGAGGGGCTTGCATCGCGGCGCGTAATGGAGGATTCTTTCACCTACCAATACCAACTGCAAAAATTGCCATGACTACCATCAAACGCATCCTTGCCGGACGCCGGTTTCGCTGGATTACAGGCACACTTGCCGGGCTTTTCATCCTGTATCTTCTCCTCGGCTATTTCGCAGTGGATCCGCTCGCAAAAAAACTGTTGCCGTGGGTGGCGGAGAACAAGCTCACGAGCAAAATCTCGGTGGACAAGGTGGCATTTGATCCGCTACGGCTCCATCTGACCGTGGATAACCTGAAGCTCACGCGCAATGATGGCCAGCCGCTCGCGGGGTTCAAGCAACTGTTTGTTGATCTGGAAGCGGATGGGTTGTTTCGCCGCGCGTGGCATATCAGTGACATTCGCCTCACCGAGCCGTCCGCGACGCTCGAAATCGGCCGCGATGGCAAACTCAACTGGGACGAACTTATCGCCAAGGTCAACGAAGACCCGTCGCCGGAGAGTGACACGATTCCGCGTTTGCTGCTCGATCACATCCTCATCGAAAAAGGCAATCTGCATTATGCCGAGCTCAATCGTGACACACCGTTTGTAAGCGAGCTTGCGCCACTGGAACTGGAACTCGGCAGCTTTTCCACCTTGCCGCAGGAACGCGGGAATTATGAGATCTCCGCGCTCGTGCCCAAGTACGGCACGACTTTGCGCTGGAAAGGCACGTTCGGCGCGAACCCGCTTTCTTCCACCGGCGATATTCAACTGGAGGGCTTGAAACTCGCGCGGCTGGAACAGGCCGCAGGGCCGGAAATGCTGCCCGTGAGCATCACCGATGGCGATCTCGGCGTGACGCTGCATTATGATTTTTCGATGGTGCGCGTGCCCGGACAGCCCGAACCCAAACCGCAGGCGATATTGAGCAAAGTCGCGTTGAACATGACGCATCTTGCAGCACAGTTGAATCCGCAAACCAAAGCGACGATGGAACAGTTCAATGCCACGCTGCCGCAACTCGATCTTGCGCTGCAACGCGGCGGACATATCAATATGCAGGGTTTGCAGGTGCAAGCCGACAAAATCACTCTGGCGCAGTCGGGCAAAAACATGCTCGCGCTCGAAAAACTGAATGTGTCCGATATCGCGTTTTCCGTGGCGGACAACAAACTGGATATTGCGAAAATTTTGCTGGAACAAGGGGAGATTTCCGCGCTGCGCGACAAGAGTGGCGCGATAGACTGGGCCAGTGTGGCGCCCGCCTCCGCCGCCGCGCCGGAAGAAGAAACTGAATCCGAATCCGCAACCGCGACGCCCTTGCGCTTCGCGATCAACGATATACGCCTGGAACAATGGAAAGTGGATTTCAAGGATGAAACCTTCGTCAAACCGCTGCGCCTCAATGTGGGCGACATCAATCTCGCGCTCGCCGCGCACGATGACGGTCAAGGCGTGATTGCGGACAATATCGAACTTCTTCTCGGCAAGCTCGCGCTGTATTCACCACTCTCTCCGCAGCCGGTCGCGCGCATCGAACAAATCAATCTCACCAAAGGCGCGATCTCGCTCACGGAACGCAAAGCGGAACTCGGCGGATTGATAACCAGCGGCCTCGAAACCAGCGTCAGCATGGACGCGCAGAAAAAACTCAACTGGGTCGCGATGCTGCAAACCGTTGCTCCGCCCAAATCTGCATCTGCCGCATCCTCCGCAAAATCATCCTCCGACTGGAAGCTGGCGCTGGATACGCTGCGTCTGGAAAAAGCGGCAATACGCATCGAAGACAAAAGTCCGGGAAAACCCATGAGGCTGGACGTGCAAAATGGCGAAGTTGAAGCGCGCAATGTCACGCTTGATTTCACCAAACCGATTGCGCTCAAAGCCGGGTTCAGGGTCAAGCAGGGCGGGCGTTTCAGCGCGAACGGAAAACTCGCGCTCGCGCCGCTCAAGGGCAATATTGACCTCAAACTGGAAGGGCTGGCGCTCGCGCCTTTTTCGCCCTATCTCAATCAGCAAATGCTGCTCAAGCTGACTCGCGGTGAGGCAACGGTGAAAGGCAAGCTGTCGCTGAAACCGGCCAAGACCATCTCCGGCCAATTCAAGGGCGGCTTCGCGGTGAACAATCTCGTCATCACCGAAGAATCCAACAACACGCCGTTCATCCAGTGGAAATCCGTATCGTCGGATTCGTTGAACTTCAGCCTCGCGCCCAACAGTTTGCGCATGGACGAACTGCGCGTGGATCGCCCGGTCGGCAGCTTCATCATCTTTGAAGATCAGACCATGAATTTGCGCCGCATGATGCGGCCATCCACCACCACTGCCACTGCTGCGCCCGCACCCGCCGAATCGGGCGAGTCGTTCCCGATCAATGTGAGCCGCGTCAGCATCACAAACGCCGATTTTGAATTTGCGGATCTGTCGCTGCGCCCGCAATTCGGCACGCGCGTGCATACACTCACCGGCGTAATCAACGGCCTCTCCACCGACCCCGCGAGCGCGGCGCAGGTGGAGCTGGATGGCAAGGTTGATGACTATGGCTCAGCGCGCGTGCGCGGCGCGTTGCAGCCCTTCCGCGCGACTGAAAACACCGACATCACGCTCGCTTTCCGCAATCTGGAAATGAGCCGGCTCACACCTTATTCCGGCAAATTCGCGGGACGCAAAATTGATTCCGGAAAAATAGCGGTGGACCTTGAATACAAGATCAAAAATCGCCATCTTTCAGGCGAAAACAAATTCGTCATCACCTCACTCAAACTCGGCGAACACGTGGATAGCCCGGATGCGATGAACCTGCCGCTCGATCTCGCAATCACGCTGCTGGAAGACAGCAACGGCGTGATTGATCTCGATCTGCCGATCTCCGGCGACCTCGACGACCCGCAATTCAGCTACGGCAAAATTGTGTGGAAGGCCATCACCAACATCATCGGAAAAATCGTCACTGCGCCTTTCCGCGCACTCGGAAAATTGTTCGGCATAAGCTCGGACAAACTCGATGCCGTTGTTTTCGATCCGGGTGAAGGCAAGTTGCTGCCACCGGAAAAGGAAAAGCTCAAGCAGATCGCCGATGCGATGGCGAAGAAACCCACGCTTGCGTTATCCATCTCGCCCGGCTTCGACCCCGTCAATGACAAAACCGCATTGCAGGAAAAATCCGTGCGCCTCGCGGTGCTCAAGGAAATGGACATCACGCTGGGAAAGGGCGAGCAGCCCGGCCCGATCGACCTCAACAACGTCAAGGTGCAAACCGCTGTGGAAAATCTGCACAAGGATTTGAAAGGCGAATCGCGCAGCTTCAAAGCCGTGGATGCCGTGCGTGACTATTTCCGCGAATCCAAGCCGGAAGATTTGCCGCGTTACGAAGCCATGTTGAAGGAATTGAAAGACACAGCCAAAGTCTCTGACGACGATCTGCAAACACTCGCCACCGAGCGCGCCGAAGCCATACGCAACTATCTCGTAGATCAGGGCTTGCTCGCCGCCGAGCGCGTGAGCATAGGCAAGGCCGCCCAAGCCTCCGGCGACGAAAAAACAGTGCCGATCAAGATGGAACTTGGGCTCGCTCAACCCTGAAATTTGATTGATGTCATCTTCCAAAAAGCGTGACCGATTCGTTCAGTACGATGCCGGCGATTCACTGCCCCCTCATCCGTTTCGCTTTCCGTGGTGGGCAGAATTCATTTGGCGCTTGTTTGCCGGCTGGCAATTCGTGCTCGACCGGCTTGGTCAGCGGCTGCTCGGCCCTTCGCAGACCAAACTGTCGCAGATCGAAGGCCGGGTCGCGCAGATACATATTGAGCCTTATGTAGGGAAAGAACTCGATAACCTTTATATAGGCGCAACAGATCTCATCAGCAGCATGGGCTCAACCAAGGCAGGCATGTTGGGTGGCACAATCCAGCTGGAAGATGGCCGCAAATTCTGGTGGATGGATTTTCAGGCATCAGCCTTTTCCGTGACCGACAATACGAAATTCTTTCAAAACCTGCCCGGCAGGCAGATTCGCGCGGCGGTGTATGAGCGTGACGGCGTGCTGTCCGCGCTGGCCCTGCGTGTGGAAGGCAAGGACAAAAAGGAAGCGCCAACCGTGATCTACGCCTGTAGCGCTCCGCGCTACTTCGCGCCAACCTGGAAAGCCGTGCTGGCTCAGCAGCGCCAGATATATACCTATGAGGTGATCGAGCTTGTGACCTTCTATTGCGGAGGTGTCTGGCTGCTTATGTGTCTTGTTTTCGCATGGTGGAATGACGGCTCTGTCGATCCAGAGGTCAGCATGCTGCTGGGAATCTGGGGGCCGTGGGCAATATTGATATTCGCGCTGTTACTGCAAACCGTCTTGAAGCTCATGGGCGGGGCGGCTCCGTCCATGCGCGCCATCCCAAAAATATTGCGGCGTTCGCCAATGGCTACTCTGATGCTGGATCATCGATTCCTGACTTATGACATGGGGCGCCTGATTCCATTTCTGCGTCAAACAATGGGCGAACCTGAAT
>JAITML010000056.1 GCA_031277395.1 Methylobacillus sp.
ACCGGTGCGGTGGAACTGCCTGCTGGCACCGAGATGGTGATGCCTGGCGACAACGTCTCGATCACGGTGAGCCTGATTGCCCCGATCGCGATGGAAGAGAAGCTGCGCTTCGCCATCCGCGAGGGTGGTCGCACCGTCGGCTCGGGTGTCGTCGCCAAGGTAATTGAGTAATTACTACGTGCGGCTGCGGGAAAATTTTTCCCGCAGCCGCTTTATATTTTTTAAATGTTTAGGCCAGTAGCTCAATTGGCAGAGCGTCGGTCTCCAAAACCGAAGGTTGGGGGTTCGATTCCCTCCTGGCCTGCCACATAACGCAAGTAACTGCATACGACAATATGATCGATAAAATCAAGCTGGCACTGGCGGTGCTGCTGGTAGCGGCCGGAATAGTCGCTTTTTACCTGCTGAGCGACCATGCGCTGGTGTTGCGTATGTTGGCAGTGCTGGGCGGCATCATCGCTGCTGTGATCGTCATGTGGACGACGCCCATGGGCAAGACGGCGCTTACGTTTTCCAGGGAATCGGCCGCAGAAACCCGCAAGGTTGTTTGGCCGAACCGCAAGGAAACCATACAAACCACTTTGACGGTATTTGTTTTTGTGGTCGTTATGGGAATCTTCCTCTGGATCGTGGATTCGCTGTGGGCGCTGGGCGTAAATTTTCTGATGAGGCAGGGATGACGATGACGATGAAGTGGTATGCGGTGCAAGTCTATTCCGGCTTCGAAAAATCGGTGCAACGCGCTCTTGAGGAGCGCGTGCATCGTTCTGAAATGCAGGATAAATTCGGCCAGGTGCTCGTACCGGTCGAAGAAGTGGTGGAGCTGAAGGGCGGTCAAAAGACCATCAGCGAACGCAAGCTTTATCCGGGGTATCTGCTGGTGCAGATGGAGATGAACGACGACACATGGCACCTGGTGCGCAGTGTGCCGCGCGTTTCCGCATTTATTGGCGGCACGGCGCTCAAGCCGACGCCGATCAAGGATGCCGAGGTGGACATCATCCTGCATCGCATGGATGAGAGCAAAAGCAATCCCACGCAAAAGCTCACCTTCGAGAAGGGCGAGATGGTGCGCGTTATCGACGGGCCGTTCAAGGATTTTTCCGGCGCAGTCGAGGATGTCAATTACGAGAAGAACAAACTGCGGGTATCGGTGGTCATCTTTGGCCGCGCGACGCCTGTGGAGCTGGATTTCAGTCAGATCGAAAAAGAGGTCTGATTTTTTGGTCGGGGAGCGCCGCTAATAACGGTGCGTTTGTACCCATTTCAGGAGCAAGCAAATGGCAAAGAAAATTGTCGGCTATATCAAACTGCAGATTCCTGCAGGCAAAGCCAACCCCAGTCCGCCCGTAGGCCCCGCATTGGGTCAGCGTGGCTTGAATATCATGGAGTTCTGCAAGGCGTTCAACGCCGCGACGCAGAGTATGGAGCCGGGCTTGCCCGTGCCAGTGGTCATTACCGCGTTCGCCGACAAGAGCTTTACCTTCATCATGAAGACGCCTCCGGCAACCGTGCTGATCAAAAAGGCGGCGAAGCTCGACAAGGGTTCCGCCCGTCCGCACACCGACAAGGTCGGCAAGATTTCCCGCGCGCAAGCCGAAGAAATCGCCAAGACCAAGATGCCTGATCTGACTGCGGCGGATATGGATGCCGCCGTGCGCACCATCGCAGGCAGCGCGCGCAGCATGGGTATTGAAGTGGAGGGCGTGAAATGAGTTCCAAACGTGTAAAGGCAATGAGTGCCAAGGTTGACCGCGAAAAACTGTATCCGGTGGCGGATGCTCTTGCGCTGGTCAAGCAAACCGCGACCGCCAAGTTTGACGAATCCGTGGATGCCGTGATCAATCTCGGCATTGATGCACGCAAGTCCGACCAACTTATTCGCGGTGCGATCGTGCTGCCCAAGGGTACCGGCAAGACCAAGCGTGTCGCCGTGTTTGCCCAAGGCGCGGCTGCTGAAGCCGCGCAGGCGGCGGGCGCCGATATCGTCGGTTTTGATGATCTGGCCGAAAAGGTCAAGGGCGGCATGCTCGATTTTGACGTGGCCATCGCCACGCCGGACGCGATGCGCATCGTCGGTGCGCTGGGTCAGGTGCTGGGTCCGCGTGGTCTCATGCCCAACCCCAAGGTCGGCACGGTCACGCCGGATGTGGCGACTGCCGTGAAAAACGCCAAGGGCGGCCAGGTGCAGTACCGTACCGACAAGGCCGGGATTGTGCACTGCCCGATTGGCCGTGCGTCGTTTGAAGTGGATGCGCTCAAGGAAAATCTGCTGGCGCTACTGGAAGCGTTGAACAAATCCAAGCCGGCTTCCAGCAAGGGTGTGTTCCTCAAGAAAATTTCCGTTTCCAGCACCATGGGTGCCGGTGTGCGGATTGACCAGGCAAGCCTGGCGTAAAGGTTGCAATGGCGGGCGCATGCGTCCGTCGCAAAGCTCTTTGGGTCTGTCGCAGCGCATCGCGACAGGGTTATCAAAGACCGTAGGTATCCGCAAGGATTTAATCGGAAGCGAAAGCCGAAGTCCTACGCAGATGGCGTTCCCGAAACAGGATTTTTCCTGATGAAAGATCGCCGTGGGAGGCTTCCATATTGGAAGCTTGTTCTAACGGAAGGAGAAGACTTTGAGTCTTAATCTTGAAGAGAAAAAGGCAGTCGTCGCCGAGGTCAGCGAGCAAGTCGCAAAGGCCCAGGCGATTGTACTTGCCGAGTATCGCGGTATTGAGGTCGGTGACATGACCAAGCTGCGCGTGCAAGCCCGGAATTCCGGTGTGTATCTTCGTGTTCTCAAAAACACGCTGGTGCGCCGTGCCGTTGACGGCACCCCGTTCTCCGGTCTCGCGGGCAACATGGTCGGTCCGCTGGTGTTCGGCATTTCTGCCGATCCGGTGGCCGCTGCCAAGGTGCTGAACGACTTCGCCAAGAGCAACGAGAAATTCGTTATCAAGGCGGGAGCGATGCCGAACCAGGTCATGGATGCCAGTGGCGTTAAAGCCCTCGCAAGCATGCCGAGTCGCGAAGAGCTGCTCGCCAAGCTGCTGGGCACCATGCAGGCTCCGATCGCCAAGTTCGTTCGCACGCTCAACGAAGTTCCGACTTCGTTTGTGCGTGGCCTCGCCAGCGTTCGCGACCAAAAGCAAGCCGCGTGATTCACATTTAACTTTTATCAGGAGTATTGAAAATGGCTCTGTCCAAAGCAGAAATTCTCGACGCAATTGCCGACATGTCCGTTCTGGATCTGTCCGAGCTTATCAAGGAAATGGAAACCAAGTTCGGTGTTTCCGCAGCGGCAACAGCCGTTGCAGTGGCTGCTCCCGCAGCCGGTGGCGCTGCTGCCGGTGGCGCTGCCGCCGAGGAAAAGACCGAGTTCAACGTGATTCTGACCGGTGCCGGTGACAACAAGGTCAACGTCATCAAGGCCGTGCGTGAACTCACTTCGCTGGGTCTCAAGGAAGCCAAGGATCTGGTTGACGGCGCTCCCAAGCCCATCAAGGAAGGCGTGTCCAAGGCTGATGCCGATGCCGCCGCCAAGAAGCTGACGGAAGCCGGCGCAACGGTTGAAGTCAAGTAACAGTAACAGGCAGTAAAAGGCTGGCGGATAACCGCCAGCCTTCAGCATTTCCAGAGGTCACAAGACAGAGAACCGCATATTTTCTGTCTTTTGCCTTCTAAGCCCAGTGGAGAAACCATGAGCTATTCCTTTACCGAGAAGAAACGTTTACGCAAGAGTTTCGCCAAGCGTGACAGTGTGCAGGAAGTCCCATACCTGTTGGCGATGCAACTGGAGTCATACCACAGTTTTCTCCAGGCTCATATTCCGCAGGATCAGCGCAGAAATGCCGGTTTGCAGGCGACATTCAATTCGGTATTTCCCATCGTCAGCCATTCCGGCAACGCGCGGCTCGACTATGTGAGCTACAGCCTCGGCGACCCGCCGTTCGATGTCAAGGAATGCCAGCAGCGCGGCCTGACCTTTGCCGTGCCGCTGCGCGTCAAGGTGCGTCTCACCATCATGGACAGGGAAGCCTCCAAGCCGACCGTGAAGGAAGTGAAGGAGCAGGAAGTTTATATGGGTGAATTGCCGCTCATGACCATGAACGGTTCCTTCATCATCAACGGTACCGAGCGCGTGATCGTGTCGCAGTTGCACCGTTCGCCCGGCGTGTTCTTTGAGCATGACAGGGGCAAGACGCACAGCTCCGGCAAGCTGCTGTTCTCCGCGCGCATTATTCCGTATCGCGGTTCCTGGCTCGACTTCGAGTTTGACCCCAAGGATTATCTCTACTTCCGTGTTGACCGTCGCCGCAAGATGCCGGTGACCATATTGCTCAAGGCGCTGGGCTACACGCCGGAGCAGATACTTGCCGCGTTCTACGACATGGATACTTTCCATCTCGTCAAGCAGGGCATACATTTCGAGCTGGTACCCGAGCGCCTGCGTGGCGAAGTGGCGCGCTTCGACATCATGGACAAGAAGGATGAAGTCATTGTCTCCAAGGACAAGCGCATTACCGTCAAGCACATCCGCGACATGGAAAAAGCCGGCATCACCAAGATTGTCGTGCCGGAAGAATTTCTCGTTGGCCGCACCATTGCGCAAGACATTATCGACAAGGAAAGTGGCGAAGTCGTAGCCAGCGCCAACGACGAGGTTACCGAAACCCTGCTCGAAAAATTGCGCGTGGCGGGCGTGACCAAAATCAATACGCTGTACTCCAATGATCTGGATCACGGCGACTATATTTCGCAAACCCTGCGCATCGACGAATTCCCGGATCAATATTCCGCGCGCGTCGCGATTTATCGCATGATGCGTCCGGGCGAGCCGCCCACCGAAGATGCGGTGGAAACACTGTTTGGCGGCCTGTTCTTCAATGAAGAACGCTACGATCTTTCCGCTGTTGGCCGCATGAAATTCAACCGTCGCGCTTATCCGGAAAAACCCGAAGAGCGTACCGCCGGTTGGCTCCAGCGCTTCTACGATGCGGTTGGTCCGCAAGGCGCGGAGGGCGCGGTCACGCTGTCCAACCTCGATATTCTGGCCGTGATCGGCGTGCTGCTTGAACTGCGCAACGGGCGCGGCGAAATCGACGACATCGACCACCTCGGCAATCGTCGTGTGCGTTCCGTGGGCGAACTCGCGGAAAACCAGTTCCGCGCGGGGCTGGTGCGTGTCGAACGCGCGGTAAAAGAGCGGCTCTCCCAGGCGGAGTCGGAAAATCTCATGCCGCACGATCTTATCAACGCCAAGCCGGTATCGAGCGCGATCCGTGAGTTGTTCGGTTCGTCGCAACTGTCGCAGTTCATGGATCAAACCAATCCGCTCTCCGAGATTACCCACAAGCGCCGCGTTTCCGCGCTGGGGCCGGGCGGTCTTACGCGCGAACGCGCGGGTTTTGAAGTGCGCGACGTGCACCCGACGCATTATGGTCGCGTATGTCCGATTGAAACGCCGGAAGGTCCGAACATCGGCCTTATCAATTCGCTCGCGCTGTATTCGCGTACCAATGAATATGGCTTTATGGAAACGCCGTATCGCCTCGTCGAAAACGGCAAGGTGACGAACAAGATCAGCTTCCTCTCTGCGATTGAGGAAAGCCAGTATGTGATCGCGCAGGCGAACAGCGCATTGAAAAACGGCAAGTTTGTCGATGAGTTGATTTCTGCGCGGCATCACAATGAGTTCATGATGTCCACGCCCGATCGCGTTCAATACATGGACGTGGCGCCGGGTCAAATCGTGTCCGTGGCGGCTTCGCTGATTCCGTTCCTCGAACATGACGACGCGAACCGCGCCTTGATGGGCGCCAACATGCAACGTCAGGCCGTGCCGTGCTTGCGCGCCGAAAAAGCCGTGGTCGGCACCGGCATCGAGCGCACGGTGGCGATAGACTCCGGCACTGTGGTGATCGCCTATCGCGGCGGCGTGGTGGATTATGTCGATGCAGGTCGCGTGGTTGTCCGCGTCAATGACGAGGAAGCTGCTGCGGGTGAAGTCGGCGTGGATATTTACAACCTGACCAAATATACCCGTTCCAACCAGAACACCAATATCAACCAGCGTCCGCTCGTGAAAGTGGGTGACCAGATTTCGCGCGGCGATGTGATCGCCGACGGCGCTTCGACCGATATGGGCGAGCTTGCGCTGGGACAAAACATGCTGGTCGCGTTCATGCCGTGGAACGGTTACAACTTCGAAGACTCCATCCTGATTTCCGAGCGCGTGGTGGCCGATGATCGCTATACCTCAATCCATATTGAGGAATTGTCCGTGGTCGCGCGCGATACCAAGTTGGGCGCGGAAGAAATCACGCGTGACATTTCCAATTTGTCCGAGCGTATGTTGGGCCGGCTGGATGAGTCCGGCATCATCTACATCGGCGCGGAAGTCGAGGCGGGCGATGTGCTGGTCGGCAAGGTCACGCCCAAGGGTGAAACCCAGCTTACGCCGGACGAAAAATTGCTGCGCGCGATTTTCGGCGAGAAGGCTTCCGACGTGAAGGATACTTCGCTGCGCGTGCCGTCCGGCATGTCGGGCACCATCATTGACGTGCAGGTGTTCACGCGCGAAGGCATAGAACGAGACGCGCGCGCGCAACAAATCATAGACGCGCAACTCGGTGACTATCAGCAGGATTTGGCCGACCAGATGCGTATTGTGGAAGACGATGCGTTTGGCCGTATTCGTCGCATGCTGGAAGGCAAGATCGCCAACGGCGGGCCAAAGCGCATCAAGAAAGGCACCAAACTCACTGCCGAATATCTGGATGAAATCGCGCGTTACGATTGGTTCGATATTCGCCTCGCCGACGAAGATGCGGCGCGCCAGCTTGAGCAGCAGAAAGACAGCCTCGCGCAAGCGCGTGTTGAATTCGACCGCCGCTTCGAGGAAAAGAAACGCAAGCTTACGCAGGGCGACGAATTGGCGCCGGGCGTGCAGAAAATGGTCAAGGTGTATCTCGCCGTGAAGCGCCGCATACAACCCGGTGACAAGATGGCCGGACGCCATGGCAACAAGGGCGTGGTTTCCAAGATCGTGCCGGTGGAGGATATGCCGCATATGGCCGATGGCACCCCCATGGATATTGTGTTGAATCCGCTTGGTGTGCCGTCACGGATGAATATCGGCCAGATTCTGGAAGTGCATCTGGGCTGGGCGGCCAAAGGCTTGGGTCTGCGCATACAGGAAATGCTGGACGCGGAAGCCAAGACCAAGGAAAAGGAAAAAGCCAAGGTCAAGGATCTGCGCGTGTTTCTTGAAAAGATTTACAACAGCGCAGGCAAAATCGAAGGCATCGCATCGCTCAAGGATGAGGAAGTGGTGGAGCTCGCGGAAAATCTCAAGTCCGGCGTGCCATTCGCTACCCCCGTGTTTGACGGCGCGAGCGAAAAGGACATCCGCATGATGCTGGATCTCGCCTTCCCGGACGACGATCCGCGCACCAAGCAGTTGCAGTTCTCGGCGGGCAAGACTCAGGTCAAGTTGTTTGACGGGCGTACCGGCGACGCGTTTGAGCGTCCGGTTACCGTTGGCTACATGCACGTGCTCAAACTGCACCATCTGGTGGATGACAAGATGCATGCGCGCTCGACCGGCCCGTACTCGCTCGTGACCCAGCAACCGCTGGGCGGCAAGGCGCAGTTCGGCGGCCAGCGCTTCGGTGAAATGGAAGTGTGGGCGCTCGAAGCCTACGGCGCTTCCTACACCTTGCAGGAAATGCTGACCGTCAAGTCCGACGACGTTTCCGGCCGTACCAAGGTTTACGAAAACATCGTCAAGGGCGAACACAAGATAGACGCCGGCATGCCGGAATCCTTCAATGTGCTGGTGAAGGAAATCCGTTCGCTTGCCATTGATATCGACCTGGACCGCAATTAAGGAGAATCGCGTGAAATCATTACTCGATCTGTTCAAGCAGGTAACTCAGGAAGAAGAATTCGACGCGATCAAGATCGCGCTCGCCTCTCCCGAAAAGATACGTTCCTGGTCCTACGGCGAAGTCAAAAAGCCGGAAACCATCAACTACCGTACTTTCAAACCGGAACGCGACGGTCTGTTCTGCTCGAAAATTTTCGGGCCGATCAAGGACTATGAATGTCTGTGCGGCAAATACAAGCGCCTCAAACATCGCGGCGTGATTTGCGAGAAGTGCGGCGTTGAAGTAACCCTGTCCAAGGTGCGTCGCGAGCGCATGGGGCATATTGAACTGGCCTCTCCGGTCGCGCATATCTGGTTCCTCAAGTCGTTGCCGTCGCGTCTCGGCATGGTGCTCGACATCGCGCTGCGCGACATTGAGCGCGTGTTGTATTTCGAAGCCTATATCGTCATTGATCCGGGCATGACTCCGCTCAACCGTTGCCAATTGCTTACGGAAGACGACTATCTCGCCAAGGTGGAAGAATACGGCGACGAATTCAGCGCAATAATGGGCGCCGAGGGCGTGCGCGAACTGCTGCGCACCATGGATTTGCACGCGGAAGTGGAAAGACTGCGCCGCGAACTATCCGAAACCGGCAGCGAGGCCAAGGTCAAAAAGATCGCCAAGCGTCTTAAGGTGCTGGAGGCGTTCCAGAAATCCGGTATCAAACCGGAATGGATGATTTTGGAAATGCTGCCCGTGCTGCCGCCGGAATTGCGTCCGCTCGTGCCGCTCGACGGTGGCCGTTTCGCGACCTCCGATCTCAATGATTTGTATCGCCGCGTGATCAACCGCAACAATCGCTTGAAGCGTTTATTGGAACTCAAGGCACCTGAAATTATCGTGCGCAACGAAAAGCGCATGTTGCAGGAAGCTGTGGATTCGCTGCTTGACAACGGTCGTCGCGGCAAGGCGATGACGGGCGCGAACAAGCGCGCGCTCAAGTCGCTGGCCGACATGATCAAAGGCAAGAGCGGTCGCTTCCGTCAAAACCTGCTCGGCAAGCGCGTGGATTATTCCGGCCGTTCCGTGATCGTGGTCGGCCCGACGCTCAAGCTGCATCAGTGCGGCCTGCCGAAGAAGATGGCGCTGGAACTGTTCAAGCCTTTCATCTTCCACAAGCTCGAAGTGCTGGGCTTGGCGACCACCATCAAGGCCGCCAAGAAGAAGGTGGAAGAAGAAGGACCGGAAGTGTGGGACATTCTCGAAGATGTCATCCGCGAGCATCCGGTGCTGCTCAACCGCGCGCCGACGCTGCACCGTTTGGGCATTCAGGCGTTTGAGCCGGTGCTTATCGAAGGCAAGGCGATCCAGTTGCATCCGCTGGTGTGTTCGGCATTCAACGCCGACTTTGACGGCGACCAGATGGCCGTGCACGTGCCGCTGTCGCTGGAAGCACAGATGGAAGCACGCACATTGATGCTTGCTTCCAACAACGTGCTGTCGCCTGCGAACGGTGAGCCCATCATCGTGCCGTCGCAGGATATCGTGTTGGGTCTTTATTACATGACCCGCGAAAAACTGCGCGCCAAAGGTGAAGGCATGCGCTTCGCGAATGTTGCCGAAGTGCAGCGCGCGTATCAGTTGGGTCACGTCGATATTCACACCAAAATTTCCGTGCGCATCAAGGAGTACGAGACAAGCGAAGACGGTGAAAGAATTGAGAAGATCACGCGCTACGACACTACTGTCGGTCGCGCGCTGCTGTCTGAAATTCTGCCGCCGGGTCTGCCGTTCAGCAACATTGATCGCGCGCTCAAGAAGAAGGAAATTTCGCGTCTTATCAACACCAGCTTCCGCCGCGTGGGCATACGCGAAACCGTGATTTTTGCCGACAAGCTCATGTACACCGGCTACAGCTACGCGACGCGCGCGGGCATTTCCATCAGCATCAATGACATGCTGGTGCCGCCGGAAAAAGAGGAGCTTATCGCCGCTGCCGAAGGTGAAGTGAGGGAGATCGAGGATCAATATGTTTCCGGTCTCGTAACCCAGGGCGAGCGCTACAACAAGGTTGTGGACATTTGGGGTCGCGCGGGCGACAAGGTGGCCGAAGCCATGATGCGTCAACTGCGCGAAGAGCCGGTGCTGGACGTGAAGGGCAAAACCATGAAGGACGACAAGGGCAAGGAATTGCGCCAGGAATCCTTCAATGCGATTTACATGATGGCCGATTCCGGCGCGCGCGGTTCCGCTGCGCAGGTGCGCCAGTTGGCCGGTATGCGCGGCCTTATGGCGAAGCCGGACGGCTCCATTATTGAAACGCCGATTACCGCGAACTTCCGCGATGGTTTGAACGTGTTGCAATACTTTATTTCAACCCACGGCGCGCGCAAAGGCTTGGCCGATACCGCGCTCAAGACCGCGAACTCCGGCTACCTGACGCGTCGTCTGGTCGATGTGACGCAGGATCTGGTTGTGACCGAGGAGGATTGCGGCACAACGGAAGGTCTGGTCACCAAGGCGCTTGTCAAGGGCGGTGAAGTGGTCGAGCCGTTGCGTGACCGCATCCTCGGCCGCGTGTCCGCGCTGGACATCATCAATCCCGAAACACAGGAAGTCGCGATTGAAGCAGGCTCGCTGCTGGGAGAAGATGAAGTCGAATACATCGACGCGCTGGGTGTTGATGAGGTCAAGGTGCGTACCGCGCTTACCTGCGACACGCGCTACGGTATTTGCGCCAAGTGTTACGGACGCGATCTTGGTCGCGGCAAGCTTATCAGCATCGGCGAAGCTGTCGGTGTGATTGCCGCGCAGTCGATCGGCGAGCCGGGCACGCAGCTCACCATGCGTACCTTCCACATTGGCGGCGCGGTATCGCGCGCGGCCTCCGTGAGTCAGATCGAATCCAAATCCAACGGCGTGGCGCGCTTCAGCTCCACGATGCGTTACGTCACCAACGCGCGCAATGAGCAGGTTGTGATTTCGCGCAACGGCGAAGTTGCGGTGCAGGACGAACATGGCCGCGAACGCGAGCGTCACAAGGTGCCGTATGGCGCGACGCTGCAAGTGGTGGATGGCAAACAGGTCAAGGCCGGTCAGGCGCTCGCGATGTGGGATCCGCATACGCGTCCCATCATCACCGAATACGCGGGTCGCGTGAAGTTCGAGAACGTCGAGGAAGGCGTGACCGTGGCCAAACAGATTGACGATGTGACCGGTTTGTCCTCGCTCGTAGTTATCGATCCCAAGCAGCGTGGCGGTCAGTCCAAGGGTCTGCGTCCGCAGGTCAAGCTTATGGATGAGAAGGGCGGCGAGGTCAAGGTGGTTGGCAGCGAACAGCCGGTCAACATCACCTTCCAGATCGGCTGCATCATTACCGTGAAGGACGGGCAGGATGTCGGTGTGGGCGAAGTGCTCGCGCGCATTCCGCAGGAATCTTCCAAGACGCGCGATATTACCGGCGGTCTGCCGCGTGTGGCCGAGCTGTTTGAAGCCCGCTCGCCCAAGGATGCGGGGATGCTGGCCGAAGTTACCGGCACACTGTCTTTCGGCAAGGATACCAAGGGCAAGCAACGCTTGGTCATCACTGATCTTGACGGCGTGGTGCACGAGTTCCTGATTCCCAAGGACAAGCACGTCACCGTGCACGACGGCCAGGTTGTGACCAAGGGCGAAGCCATCGTGGATGGCCCGGCGGAGCCGCAGGACATTCTGCGTCTGCAAGGCCGCGAGGCGCTCGCGCGTTACATCATCGACGAAGTGCAGGATGTTTACCGTCTGCAAGGCGTGAAGATCAACGACAAGCACATTGAAGTCATCGTGCGGCAGATGCTGCGTCGCGTGCGCGTGACCGATTCGGGCGATACCGACTTCATTCTGGGCGAACAGGTGGAACGCGCCGATCTTCTCACCGAGAACGAACGCGTGCTCGCTCTGGACAAGCGTCCGGCCAGCTTTGAATATGTGCTGCTCGGTATCACCAAGGCGTCGCTCTCGACGGATTCCTTCATCTCCGCCGCGTCCTTCCAGGAAACCACGCGCGTGCTGACCGAGGCTGCAATTCTCGGCAAGCGCGACGATTTGCGTGGTCTCAAGGAAAACGTCATTGTCGGTCGCTTGATCCCGGCGGGCACAGGTCTGGCTTACCACGAAACGCGCAAGCGTCAAGGTACCGGAACGGATGCCGCAGCGGGCATGATCACCGAGGATGAGGAAACCTCGGTGGAGATTGAAGATAACGTTTGAAGCTGCCTGGCTTTGCTTGACAAGCATGGGGCGAGAAAATAAAATGCTCCGTTTTTCCGGGATGGCGTGTGCGCCGTCCCGTAATTTTTAGGGATAACAGAAATGCCAACGATCAATCAGTTGGTGCGCAAGTCGCGCCAAAAAGTGGTAGCCAAGAGCAAGGTGCCCGCGCTGGAAGCCTGTCCGCAAAAGCGCGGCGTGTGTACCCGCGTTTACACCACCACCCCGAAGAAACCGAACTCCGCGTTGCGTAAAGTCGCCAAGGTGCGCCTCACCAACGGTTACGAGGTCATCAGCTATATCGGTGGCGAAGGCCACAACCTGCAGGAGCACTCGGTAGTGCTTATTCGCGGCGGCCGTGTGAAGGATTTGCCGGGTGTGCGTTACCACATGGTGCGCGGCAGCCTGGATACCGCAGGCGTCAAGGATCGCAAGCAGTCGCGTTCCAAGTACGGCGCAAAGCGTCCCAAGGCCGCTTAATTTAAAGATTCAGGAATCGAGAACAACATGCCAAGACGTAGAGAAGTCCCCAAGCGCGATATTCTTCCCGACCCGAAGTTCGGCAGTCAGGAAGTGTCCAAGTTCGTCAATGTGCTCATGACCGGCGGCAAGAAATCCGTCGCGGAAAACATCCTGTACGGCGCGCTGACCCAGGTTGAGCAGAAGAGCGGCAAGGATCCGCTGGAAGTGTTTACCACGGCGATCAACAATCTGCGTCCCGTGGTTGAGGTCAAGAGCCGTCGCGTCGGCGGCGCGAACTATCAGGTGCCGGTCGAAGTACGTCCCGTGCGTCGTACCGCGCTTGCGATGCGCTGGCTGCGTGACGCAGCGCGTAAACGCGGCGAAAAATCCATGGGTCTGCGACTGGCAGCGGAGCTGGTCGAAGCGGCTGAAGGCCGCGGTGCAGCCATGAAGAAGCGTGAAGAAGTTCACCGCATGGCTGAAGCCAACAAGGCTTTCTCGCACTTCCGCTTCTGATCAATTTATAAAAAGGTATAAGCTGTGGCCCGCAAAACTCCCATCGAACGTTACCGCAATATCGGTATTTCCGCGCACATTGACGCCGGCAAAACCACGACTACCGAGCGCATTCTGTTTTACACCGGTGTCAATCACAAGCTTGGCGAGGTGCATGACGGCGCTGCGACGACCGACTGGATGGAGCAGGAGCAGGAACGCGGCATCACCATCACCTCATCCGCCGTCACCTGTTTCTGGAAAGGCATGGATTTGTCCATGCCCGAGCATCGCTTCAACATCATTGATACGCCGGGTCACGTTGACTTCACGATTGAAGTGGAACGTTCCATGCGCGTGCTCGACGGCGCTTGCATGGTGTACTGCGCTGTGGGCGGCGTGCAGCCGCAATCCGAAACCGTGTGGCGTCAGGCCAACAAGCACAAGGTGCCGCGTCTCGCTTTCGTCAACAAGATGGATCGCACCGGCGCCAATTTCTTCAAGGTCTATGACCAGATGAGGACGCGCCTCAAGGCCAACCCCGTGCCCGTCGTGATTCCCGTCGGCGCGGAAGATAATTTCCAGGGCGTGGTTGATCTCATCAAGATGAAATCCATCATTTGGGATGAAGCCTCGCAAGGTATGAAGTTCACCTACAGCGACATTCCGGCCAATCTGCTTGATGAAGCCAAAAAATGGCGCGAGAACATGGTTGAAGCCGCCGCCGAAGCATCCGAAGAGCTCATGAACAAATACCTCGAAAACGGCGAGTTGAGCGAGGAAGAAATCATCAAGGGTTTGCGGATCCGCACTGTCGCCACCGAGATTCAACCCATGCTGTGCGGTTCGGCATTCAAGAACAAGGGCGTGCAGCGCATGCTGGATGCCGTGGTGCAGTTTCTGCCCTCGCCGGTGGATATTCCCGATGTCGCAGGCGAAACCGAAACCGGCGAACCGGCGACCCGCAAGGCCGATGACAACGAAAAATTCTCCGCACTCGCATTCAAGCTGATGACCGACCCCTTTGTCGGCCAACTGACCTTCGTCCGCGTATATTCCGGCGTCCTGAAAAAAGGCGAGACGGTGTACAACGCGACCAAGGGCAAAAAGGAGCGCATTGGCCGTATCGTGCAGATGATGGCGAATGATCGCGAGGAAATCGACGAAATTCTCGCGGGCGATATCGCTGCCTGTATCGGCCTCAAGGACGTGACCACGGGTGAAACCCTGTGTGATCTGGACAAGCCCATCATTCTTGAACGCATGGTATTTCCGGAGCCGGTGATCCATGTCGCCGTTGAACCCAAGACCAAGATCGATCAGGAAAAAATGGGTCTCGCGCTGCAACGTCTCGCGGCGGAAGATCCCTCGTTCCGCGTGCGTACCGACGAAGAATCCGGCCAGACCATTATCTCCGGCATGGGTGAATTGCACCTTGAAATTCTGGTTGATCGCATGAAGCGTGAATTCAGTGTGGAAGCCAACGTGGGCGCGCCGCAGGTGGCCTATCGCGAGGCGATCAAGAAAAAAGTCGAAGTCGAAGGCAAGTTCGTCAAGCAGTCCGGCGGCAAGGGTCAATACGGTCATGTGTGGATCACCATGGAGCCGAACGAACAAGGTAAGGGCTACGAATTTGTCGATGCGATCAAGGGCGGCACCGTGCCGCGCGAATTCATCCCGGCCGTGGACAAGGGATTGCGCGAAACCATCCCCAGCGGCATATTGGCTGGTTTCCCGGTGGTGGATGTGAAGGTCACGCTGTTCGATGGTTCCTATCACGATGTGGACTCGAACGAAAATGCGTTCAAAATGGCGGCCTCGATGGCGTTCAAGGACGGGATGCGCAAAGCGGATCCGGTTTTGCTTGAGCCCATCATGGCGGTTGAAGTGGAAACGCCGGAAGATTACATGGGCGACGTGATGGGCGACTTGTCCTCCCGTCGCGGTGTGATTCAGGGCATGGATGACATGGCCGGTGGCGGCAAGGCGATACGCGCCGAAGTGCCGCTGTCCGAAATGTTCGGTTACGCCACCGTGGTGCGTTCGTTGTCGCAAGGCCGCGCAACCTACACGATGGAATTCAAGCATTACTCCGAGGCCCCGCGCAACGTGGCTGACGCGATCATCAACAAGAAATAGCAGCAGACTTTGAGATAAAGGAAATCATCATGGCAAAAGGCAAATTTGAGCGAACCAAGCCGCACGTAAACGTGGGGACGATTGGACACGTGGATCATGGGAAGACGACGCTGACAGCGGCGATCACGACGATACTATCGAAGAAATTCGGCGGCGAAGCCAAAGGCTACGACCAGATTGACAACGC
>JAITML010000018.1 GCA_031277395.1 Methylobacillus sp.
GCATAGCCGAACAGCCCTGCCGCAAGCAGGACGATCACGACAACGCCTGGGATCCAGAACCGGTTCAGATCAAATTTGAGCAAGCCCATGCGGTTATTTGCCGCTTACCAGCGCCTTGACCGCGCCGACCAAGTCGCCTGGCAGCAGCACAAGTTTGCTGTTTTCCGAGGTGGAAAGTTGGCGCATGGCCTGGATATAGCGATCGCCGAGCAGAAAAGTGGCGGAGGAATTGTTTTCCTTGACGGCTTCCGCGATTAGTCTGATGGATTCGGCGCTCGCTTTGGCGGCCACTTCCTGCGCTTCGGCATCCTTGCGCGCGGCTTCGAGACGGGCTTCCGCATTGAGGATGACGGCCTGCTTCTGGCCTTCGGATTTGGTTACCAGTGCGATGCGCTCGCGCTCGGCAGCGGCTTGCATTTCCATGGATTGCTGCATGTTGGGGGATGGCTTGATGTCCTGGATTTCGACCGACTTCACGGTCAGGCCCCAGTCCAGCGCCTCATCCGCGATGGCGCGTTTAAGCTCGGACTTGATGCGGTCACGCGAGGACAGCGCATGATTAAGTTCCATGCCGCCGATGATGGAACGCAAACTGGTTTGCACCATGTTGCGCATCGCCTCACGGAAATTTTCGATGCCATAAACCGCGCGCTGGATGTCGGTGACCTTGATGAACGCGATGGCGTTGGTGAGAATCACCGCGTTGTCCGAGGTGATAACTTCCTGCTCGGGTACGTCGAGGATGATGTCCTTGGTGGTGACGCGGTAGCTCACTCGACTGAAAACCGGGTTGATGACGTGCAGTCCGGGCGACAACACGGCATTGAATTTGCCGAGGCGCTCGACCACCCACTCCTCGCCTTGCGGCACGATGCGTATGCCTTTCCAGATCGCGATGGCGACCAGGGCGATCAATATATACAGCAATATGGCCATGATGATTTTCCCTGTTGAATTAATGAGATTTGACGCGCAGGCTGTTGCCTTCAATGGCGACGATGACGGCTTCCGCGTCGACTGCGATTTCTTCATCGGCAATCGCAGTCCATTCACGGCTGCCCATCACGCCCTGCGTAAATAAAATGCGACCCGTTTGTTTCGGTCCGACCGGTGCGATGATGGTGCCGACGCGGCCAATTTCATCGCCCTGCGATTGCCCGATGCGCAAATCGGTCGAAGTTTTTTTGCAATAACGTTGCCACACGATCAGCGCGCCTATGGAAAATACCGAAAATAAAAGAAGCTGCAACGTCAACGGCATCGCAGGAATCAGCCAGGTCAGCACCGCGACCAGCAGCGCGGCAATGCCGAACCAGAACGCGTGCATCGTGCCGCTGACGATTTCCACGCCCAGCAGTACTAGTCCCACGATTCCCCAAATCCACATAATGTCCAGCATCGTGATCTTCCTTTTCCAAGATTTTCGTTATCGTACCAGAGTTGGCGACAAGCGGCATTGCATGGGGGTGGAAGCGGGGTTACACTCGTTTCAGGATAACTTCAAATTGGCGGGAAATCATGATAGGCATACTGCTATTGGGCGTGGTTGCGGCGGTTCTGGTATATCTTGTTCTGGTTTACAACGACCTCGTCTCAGTCAAAAACAATGTCGCCAAGGCGTGGGCGAATATCGACGTGCTGCTTAAACAGCGCCACGACGAGCTGCCCAAGCTGGTGGATACCTGCAAGCAATACATGCAATACGAGCAGGCGACGCTGGAAAAAGTCATCAATGCGCGCAGCCGCGTCGCCGATGCGCGGGAAACGCGGGATATCGCCGCGCTGGGCAGCGCCGAAGGTGTGTTGCGCGCCGGCCTCGGCAGCCTGTTTGCGCTCGCGGAATCCTATCCCGACCTCAAATCCAACGAACAATTCATGCACCTGCAAGCCAGCATCACGCGACTCGAAAACACCATCGCCGACCGGCGCGAGTTTTACAACGAGTCCGTCAACATCAACAATGTACGCATCGAGCAATTCCCCGATCTCATCATCGCACGTTTGTTCAATTTTTCGCAGCAACCACTGCTGCGTTTTGATGCTACTGAAGCCGAGGATGTGAATATCGCCAAGCAGTTTGGCTAGACGCAGTATGGCTTCCGGCCTCCGCAGTCGCTACGTCAACCTGCTTACTTCCGGCAGTCATCTGCTGCTGCTGGCGATTGCTTTCGAGATCAATACACGACCTGTTTGGACGGCTTGTTTCGTATTGATCGCGCTCATCAGTTTCTTCGCGTGGACATCGAATTTCCGGCGCGCGCAAGCCATTGCCGATACACCGACTTCAAAGATCGCCTCGGCCGCGCAGGGCTATGTCGAGTTGTACGGCAGCGCGCGCTCCAACCAGGATTTGATCCATGCCGAGGACAACAGCTTTCCCTGCGTGTGGTATCGCCATGCGACCTATGGCACGCAACATACGGGGCTCACATGGAGATCATCGTGGTGGCTGTCGGCATTTTTGAATTGGGATCTGGTTGACGAAACGGTGAGTGAAACGCTGTTTGAAATCAACGATGGCAGCGGTGTGTGTTTTATTGATCCTGACGATGCGGAAATCATCACCACGCACAGACGCACCTGGAACGACGGCGATTATCGTCATGTCGAGGAACAGCTATTCGCAAGCGATCACATCTACGTTCTCGGCGAATTTCACACCGTGGGCGGCACGCATGCGCAACTGGGTTTAAAGGAAGACATGATTGCGTTGCTGGCCGACTGGAAGCGCAATACCCACCAGCTCATGGAACGTTTTGATCTCAACAAGGATGGCGAGATCGACCTGCAGGAATGGGAATTGGCGCGGCGGGAAGCCCTGCGTGAAGTGCAGAAAATCCATAATGAACTGCACCAGGCTCCCGGCGCGCACGTTATGCGCAAACCTGCTTCCGGTCAGTTGTACCTGATTTCCAATTTGTCTCCGCAACAGATCAAGCGCAAATATCTGTGGTGGAGCTGGGCGCATTTGATTATTTTTTTCGCGGGGTTGGGTGGGCTGATCGCCACGGGCGCGCTCTGAGCCGTGTTAAAATCGCGCCCCATGAGCGAACTCGACAAATCCTTTGAACCTGGCAATCTGGAAAGCCGCTGGTATTCCTTTTGGGAAAGCCGGAATTGCTTCGCCGCCGGGCTGGACACGGCCAAATCCGACAGTTTTTGCATTCTTCTGCCGCCGCCCAATGTAACCGGCACTTTGCACATGGGGCATGGTTTCAATCAGACCATCATGGATGCATTGACGCGCTACCACCGCATGCGCGGCGACAATACATTATGGCAGCCGGGCACCGATCATGCTGGCATCGCCACGCAAATCGTGGTTGAGCGTCAACTCGACGCGCAAGGTGTGTCGCGGCATGATCTCGGACGTGAAAAATTTCTCGAAAAAGTCTGGGAGTGGAAGGAGTTTTCCGGCAACACCATTACGCGCCAGATGCGCCGCCTTGGCGCATCGCCCGACTGGTCACGCGAGCGTTTCACGATGGATGGCGGGCTGTCGAAAATCGTCACCGAAACATTTGTGCGGCTTTACAACGAAGGGCTGATCTATCGCGGCAAGCGGCTCGTCAATTGGGATCCGGTGTTGCACACGGCGGTTTCCGATCTCGAAGTGGTGAGCGAGGAAGAAGATGGCTCGCTGTGGCACATTGCCTATCCGCTCAGTGACGGCAGCGGCACGCTGCTCACCGTTGCCACCACGCGCCCCGAAACCATGCTCGGCGACACCGCCGTAATGGTGCATCCCGAAGATGCGCGCTACCAGCATCTCATCGGCAAGACGGTCAAATTGCCGCTCACCGAGCGTGAAATTCCCATCATCGCAGACGAATATGTAGATCGCGAATTCGGCACCGGCGTGGTCAAGGTCACGCCTGCGCATGATTTCAACGACTACGCCGTGGGTCAGCGCCACAAACTGCCCATGATAGGCATCTTCACGCTGGATGCGAAAATCAACGATGAAGCGCCGGAAAAATATCGCGGCCTCGACCGCTTTGACGCGCGCAAGCAAATCGTCGCTGACCTCGAAGCGCAGAACCTGCTGATCAAGATCGACAAGCACAAACTCAAGGTGCCGCGCGGTGATCGCACCAATGTCGTGATCGAACCTATGCTCACCGACCAATGGTTTGTCGCGATGACCAAGCCCGGTACGGATGGCAAAAGCATCACGCAAAAGGCGCTGGATGTGGTCGCCGACGGCGAGATTAAATTCGTCCCGGAAAACTGGGTGAACACCTACAACCAGTGGCTAAACAATATTCAGGATTGGTGCATTTCACGTCAACTGTGGTGGGGACATCAGATTCCTGCGTGGTACGCGGATGATGGCAAGTGCTATGTTGCGCACGACGAAGCGGAGGCCAAATCACTCGCCGCGAAAGACGGTTACAACGGCGTATTGAAACGTGATGAAGACGTGCTTGATACGTGGTATTCCTCTGCGCTATGGCCGTTTTCGACACTCGACTGGACGCCGGAATGGCCGGAAAAATCCAATCCCGCGCTGGATTTATATCTGCCTTCCACCGTGCTTGTCACCGGCTTCGACATCATATTCTTCTGGGTGGCGCGTATGGTGATGATGACCAAACACATCACCGGAAAAATTCCGTTCAAGCATGTTTACGTGCACGGCCTCATCCGCGACGCAGAAGGTCAGAAGATGAGCAAATCCAAGGGCAATGTGCTTGACCCGATAGACCTTATCGACGGTATCGGCCTGGATGATCTGATTAAAAAACGCACCAGCGGCTTGATGAACAATCGCTGGGCGGAAAACATCGAAAAACGCACACGCAAGGAATATCCCGAAGGCATTCCTGGTTTCGGCGCGGATGCGTTGCGTTTCACCTTCCTCTCACTTGCTTCGCCCGGTCGTGACATCAAATTCGACATGCACCGTTGCGAAGGTTATCGTAACTTTTGCAACAAACTGTGGAACGCCACGCGCTTCGTGCTCATGAATTGCGAAGGCCACGATTGCGGCTTCAAGCCCGGTCCATGCGAGCCCGGCGATTGCGCGCCCGATGGCTATCTTTCCTTCTCGCAAGCCGATCGCTGGATTGTTTCACTGCTGCAACGCGCCGAAGCTGAAGTCGCGCAACATTATGCCGATTATCGCTTCGACCTGCTCGCTAAAACCGTTTATGAATTCGTCTGGGATGAATACTGCGACTGGTATCTGGAAATCGCCAAGGTGCAAATCCAAACCGGCACGGAAGCCGAACAGCGCGCGACCCGCCGTACCTTGCTGCGTGTGCTCGAAACCGTGTTGCGCCTTGCCCATCCGTTGATTCCCTTCATCACCGAAGAACTGTGGCAAACCATTGCCCCCATGACTGGCGTGCAGTCGCAAGGCCAAACCATCATGCTGCAACGCTACCCGCAATCGCAGCCGCAGAAGATCGACGAAGCAGCCGAGAAATGGATGGCGCAGTTGAAAGACATGGTCAATGCCTGTCGTAGTCTGCGCGGCGAAATGAATATTTCCCCCGCCCAGCGCGTGCCGTTGATCGCCGCAGGAAATGAAACAGCACTGAAAATTTTTGCGCCCTATGTGCAAGCGCTCGGCAAACTTTCGGAAGTCACGGTAGCAAATAACCTTCCCGAAACCGACGCCCCCGTGCAAATCGTCGGCGATTTCAAATTGATGCTCAAAATTGAAATTGATGTCGCCGCAGAAAAAGAACGCCTAGGCAAGGAACTTGTCCGTCTCGAAGGTGAAATCGCCAAGGCAGAAAAAAAACTCGCCACGCCCAGCTTCGTCGAGCGTGCGCCGGAGGCAGTGGTAGCACAGGAGAAAGCGCGCCTCGCCGACTTCGGCAGCTTGCGCGAAAAGGTCGCGGCGCAGTTGGCCAAGTTGAAATAGAAGTCAGTAAACGGCTCTGCAACTATTCGTTTTTTTGCCGTTTACATCCGCTTCTTTATAACAAAAACAAACTCTCCATCCGCTGCCTCATGCTCCAGCAACTCATGACCGGTTTGTTTGCAAAAGGCTTGAAAATCCTTGACTGAGCCGGGGTCGGTGGCGATTACCCGCAATACTTGTCCACCTTGCAATTCAGCCAGGGCTTTTTTGCAGCGAAGAATGGGGAGCGGGCAGTTGAGGCCGCGGGCATCGAGTTCTTTGTCGTGGTTCATGGGGTTCCTGAATTTCCGGGGTATGAAACGGGTTGCAATTTATTTTAACACTCCTTGTTTTCACTCTCTCTACACCCCATTTTGGCAAGCTCGGGACAGGCGTTTCCTATCATGGAACGGGGCGTTTCGTGCTACGCTATCAACCTTTTCAGCTTGGATGCAATCGGCAATGACGCAGCCTATACAACCTGTCATTCTTTGCGGTGGTTCCGGGTCGCGGTTGTGGCCGCTTTCGCGTGCGGGGTTTCCCAAGCAGTTTCTTTGTCTGACGAGCGACAAGAGCTTGTTTCAGCAGGCGGCGCAGCGATTGATGGCGTTGGGTTCCGGCACGCGCGCGCCGTTTATTGTTTGCAATGAGGAGCATCGTTTTCTCGCATCCGAGCAGTTGCGTGAGGTGGGGATTCCTTTGGGTGCGGCACTGCTGGAACCGGTGGGTCGCAACACGGCGCCCGCACTGACGTTGGCGGCATTGGCGGCGAGGGAGAGCGGCGATGATCCGGTACTAGCGGTGATTCCGTCTGATCAGACGATGACGGATGATGCCGCGTTTGTTCGCGCCATGCAGATTGCCATCGCGCAGGCCGATCAGGGGCGGATTGCAATTTTGGGTATTGCGCCGGATCGGCCGGAGACGGGTTATGGCTATATCAAAACCGGCGCAGGTTCGGATGTTTTGCCGGTTGAACGCTTCGTCGAAAAACCGGATGTGGCTACCGCGCGGAATTATCTTGATGAAGGCGGCTATTTCTGGAATGCCGGAATGTTTGTGATGAAGGCTTCTGTCTGGTTGCAGGCGCTCGAATTTTTTCGGTCGGATATTGCCGATACTGTGTGTGCCGCATGGGAAAAGCGCAGCACGGATGCCAGTTTTTTGCGTCCGGGCAAGGCCGAGTTTATGGCGATTCCGGGCGAGTCTATTGATTACGCGGTAATGGAACGTTGTCCGCAAAGTCCTTTCCCGATTGTAATGGTGCCGCTGGATGCCGGATGGAACGATCTGGGCGCGTGGGATGCGGTGTGGAATGTATTGCCCAAGGACGCGGACGGCAACGCCTGTTTTGGCGACGTATTGATGACCGGCAGCCGCAATAATCTTGCGCATGCCACCAGTCGGTTGGTGAGCCTGGTCGGCGTGGAAAATCTGGTCGTGATCGAAACATCCGATGCCGTATTGGTCGCGGAAAAATCGCGCAGTCAGGAGATCAAAAACATCGTCGCCATGCTCAACCAGCAGCAACGCGAAGAACACGCGCTGCATCGTAAAGTCCATCGCCCGTGGGGTTGGTACGACAGTATAGACACCGGCGACCACTTCAAGGTAAAGCGCATCCAGGTCAACCCCAAATCCAGCCTGAGTCTGCAAAAACACCTGCATCGCGCGGAACATTGGGTGGTGGTCAAAGGCGTCGCTGAAGTCATATGCAGTGACAAAACCATACGGCTGGTTGAAAACCAGTCCACTTATATTCCGCTCGGCGAAGTGCATCGCCTGACCAATCCCGGCACGACGCCGCTGGAAATCATTGAAGTGCAGTCGGGCGATTATCTGGGCGAGGACGACATTATTCGTTTTGAGGATCGCTATGGACGCAGTGGCGAGAACGCTTCGCCCGATTCCCAAACTACAAATCATCACGAGAACCAGCCATGAAGATTGCCATTGCCGGAACCGGCTATGTCGGGCTATCCAATGCGGTGTTGCTCGCGCAACATAATGAAGTTGTCGCGCTGGATATTGTTCCGGAAAAAGTGGAAATGATTAATCACGGGCAATCACCGATCAAGGACGCCGAGATTGAAGATTTTCTCCGTAACAAAAAATTGAATCTCCGAGCTACACTGGATAAGCAGGATGCCTACTCCGGCGCGGCATTCGTCATCATCGCCACGCCGACCGATTACGATCCGGAAACCAATTATTTCAACACTGCATCCATCGAAGCCGTGATCCGCGATGTCATGGCGATCAATCCGCACGCAATCATGGTCATCAAATCCACTGTTCCTGTCGGCTACACGGCCAAAGCACGCGAAACGTTCGGCACAAGCAATCTCATCTTTTCCCCGGAATTTTTGCGCGAAGGCAAGGCGCTCTACGACAATCTTTATCCCTCGCGCATCATCGTCGGCGAGCATTCGGAACGCGCCACAACATTTGCAAAGCTTCTGGAACAGGGCGCGGCAAAAAAAGAAATTCCCGTGCTTTATACCAACAGCACCGAAGCCGAAGCGATCAAGTTGTTCGCCAATACCTACCTCGCGATGCGCGTGGCATATTTCAACGAACTCGACACCTATGCCGTGATGCATGAGCTGGATACGCGCCAGATTATCGAAGGCATCTGCCTCGATCCGCGCATCGGCGCGCACTACAACAACCCCAGCTTCGGTTACGGCGGCTATTGTTTGCCCAAAGACACCAAGCAATTACTCGCCAATTATCAAACCGTACCGCAAAGCCTGATCCGTGCCATCGTTGAAACCAACACGACGCGCAAAGATTTTATCGCCGACGAAATCATCCGCAGAAACCCCAAAACAGTTGGCGTTTACCGCTTGATTATGAAAGCCGGATCGGATAATTTCCGTGCGTCGTCGATTCAAGGAATCATGAAGCGCATCAAGGCCAAAGGTATAGAAGTCATCGTCCACGAGCCTGTTTTAAAAGAAGTTGCATTCTTCCACTCACGCGTCGTAAACGACCTCGCGCAATTCAAACAACAAGCCGATCTCGTTATTGCCAACCGCATGGCGCCTGAACTTCAGGACATTGCAGACAAGGTTTACACGCGGGATATTTTCGGGGGGGATTCGTGAGAATATTGGCTGCTTGGTGTAGCAAGCATGTGCGACAACCGCAAGATTTTTGTCGTGGGCTGCACTTATGAATGGCTCACCTCAGCTATTACATCGTCTTTGGCGACACATCACACCACACCGCCGTCGCCAGCACTGGGTAATTTTGGTGATGGCTCTGTTGGCTTCTTTCACCGAGATTTTCGAGCACAATTTTCCCGACAAAGATTTATTTTACACTTACTTTGAGATATAACAACAGATTTTGATACTGCATATAGTGTGTTGCCGGTTGTTGACAATCTATTTATGGCAACTTAAATGCAAAAATAGTTTTGTCGATGCTGTGTGCGATTCTATTTTTTAGAAAATCGCCACCCTGCTATGTGCTGTGATACGGTATTTGCATTAAATTAACTGTCAGAAAATTACTATGTCCAATGATTTATCGACCTCATCCATATTATCGCCGCCGACTTCATGTATTGATATGGATGGACAGCGCGTATTTATTTTGATGGCGTGCTACAACGGCGCACGCTATATTAATGAACAGATTCGCAGCGTACAGGCACAGCACTTCAATCAGTGGTCGCTGATTGTGCGTGATGACGGATCATGTGACGATACTGTTCAGATTATCCGCTGCCTTGCGCAAGAAGATTCGCGGATTCATTTGCTGGATGATGGTATCGGCAATCTTGGAGTCATCGGTAATTTTTCAGTACTTATGCAGTGTGCACTGGATCAGGGCGCAGATTACATTTTTCTTGCTGATCAGGACGATGTGTGGAATCCCGAGAAACTAGGTGTGATGCTTGCCGCGATGCGTGAACTGGAAGTAACCAACGGCAGTGATCTGCCATTGTTGGTACATTGTGACCTTGTCGTGGTAGATGAACAAAAAAGAATGATTGCATCGTCATTCGCAAACTACATGAAATTATCTCCCGCCCGCGTTGGCCTGGGAATTCTGCTGGTAAGGAATCAGGTGACTGGTTGCGCATGTCTGGTAAATCGAGCGGCTCTCGAATTGGCTTGCCCAATACCATCCGGCGTTTTTATGCATGACTGGTGGCTGACGCTTTTATGTGCGATGGCTGGAAAGATAGGTTATGTCACGCAGCCGCTGATGCAATATCGTCAGCATGCAACCAATGTGGTTGGCGCCAAATCCTATTGGCGCAGCAAGCTGAAACTTTTATACTCACTCGATCGTTGGCACACCCAGATGAGTGACATCCGCCACAGCATATTGCAAGCGGGGCTGGTGCGAGAGCGCCTCCTGTTACGAAACGCCCATTTGGATCCTGCTGTAGAGCAAAAGTTGGCCGCCTATGCGAATCTTTTAAAAATTTCTTCGTTGAGGCGGCTCGGGATATTGAAAACTTACAGTATCTACAAATCGACTTGCTTGGCTAGCTTGGCTTTCAAATTGCTGCTGGTGATACAACACCGTGATGAAGAATAAAGCGACATTTATCGCAGCAGTTTATTTTATTTGACCGCGTCGATCCATGACGCTTTCCAAAAAAGTAATGTTTGAAGTATGGCAGTCATTATACTATGCAACAGATTTGACTCATAAGGATACTCTCGTGTTTTTTATGTATGATCACTTGCTGTTTTGATGTTCCTGGAATGATCCTCCCCTTGCGATGAACCAGTCGACCACCGAAGAAATACTGAAAGTTTCCGTGTGCATGGCAACCTTCAACGGGGCCGCTTGGATTCGGGGACAGATTGATTCGATTCTGCGCTCGCTAGATGTATTGCGTGAAATGGGGCGGCAAATCAGTAGCTGGGTGAGACAGGGAAAGAAAGTTTATTTGTTGTTGGATGATCCACAAAGCCCACTTTTTGACCCGCAACATTTTATCCAAGGCACACGTTGGAGCCACATGAACGTGGAACGTGTTTCGCCGACAGCGCCTTGGCTGCCTGAACAAAGGAATTTACACAGGCGAATGCGGGAGATTGCGCTGAGCAATGGCGCTCAACTAATTGATCCAATTGGATGTGCTGGTTACGCCGTGACCGCATTGGGCGTGCCATGCGCAAAAGCGCAAAAATTACCTTCTTTGCGTTACAGATAGTGGCAGAAACAAAGTTAAGGAAATTTTGTATAGTTGCTTGTATCGTCATTGTCATGAGAATGTAATTTTGAGATAGTTTCTAGGCCGTTTTATATTGATGTGAGGATGAGAATCTAAAATGCCATTGAAGGATATAAAGCTTGCCATTATCGGCCTCGGCTATGTCGGCTTGCCGCTGGCTGTTGAGTTTGGGCGCAAGCGTCCGGTAGTCGGGTTCGATATCAATCAACGCCGGATTGACGAATTGAAATCCGGCAACGATTCCACTCTGGAAACAACCGACGAAGAGCTCGCTGCGGCGAAGCAGCTCAGCTATACGATCAACCCGGAAGATTTGCGCGCGTGTAACTGCTTTATCGTTACTGTTCCTACGCCGATTGACGAATATAAAAGTCCCGATCTTATGCCCCTGATCAAAGCCAGTGAAACGGTAGGCAAAGTATTGAAGAAGGGCGACATCGTTATTTATGAATCGACTGTTTACCCAGGCTGCACGGAAGAAGATTGCGTACCTGTGCTGGAAAAATATTCCGGCTTGAAGTTCAACCAGGATTTTTACTGTGGTTATAGCCCGGAACGTATCAATCCCGGCGATAAAGAGCACCGGGTCACTACCATCAAGAAAGTGACTTCTGGTTCCACACCGGAAATCGCCGATCTGGTCGATGCACTTTATAACGAGATTATCACTGTCGGTACGCACAAGGCTTTGAGCATCAAAGTCGCCGAGGCCGCAAAAGTGATTGAGAATACCCAGCGTGATCTCAACATCGCACTTATCAATGAGTTAGCGCTTATCTTCAACAAGATGGGAATCGATACCGAATCGGTGCTGAAGGCAGCAGGCAGCAAATGGAATTTTTTGCCGTTCCGCCCTGGATTGGTTGGCGGGCATTGCATTGGCGTGGATCCGTATTATTTAACACACAAGGCGCAGGCTATTGGTTATCACCCGGAGATTATTCTGGCAGGGCGTCGGTTGAACGACAGCATGGGTGCTTACGTTGTCGCTCAAGTCGTAAAGATAATGACGAAAAAACGTATTCAGGTCGAGGGCGCAAAAGTGCTGGTGATGGGGCTTACTTTCAAGGAAGATTGCCCCGATCTACGCAATACCCGAGTGATCGATATCATCACAGAGTTGAAGGATTACAACTGCGAAGTAGATGTCTATGACCCCTGGGTTTCGGTGGAAGAAGCTCAGCACGAATATGGCATTACGCCAATGGTGACGCCGCCGGATAAAGGTATTTACGATGCCATTATCGTCGCCGTTGCCCATAGCCAGTTTGCCAAATTGGGCGCGGAAGGTATTCGTGCTTTGGGTAAACCGGGAGCGGTTCTATATGACGTCAAATACGTCCTGCCGCGAGATGCGGTTGATGGGCGGCTGTAACTACCTATATCAATCGAACGGACAACCACATGAAAGTTCTGGTCACCGGCACCGCCGGATTCATCGGCTCCAATGTCGCCATACGTTTGCTGGAGCGCGGCGATGAAGTCATCGGTATCGATAATCTCAATGATTATTACGATGTCGAGTTGAAGAAAGCGCGTCTGGCGCGCGTCAGTGACAATCCGCGCTACACCCACAGTGCCGCTGACTTGGCTGACCGCGCCGCGATTGAAGCCGTATTCGCCACTCACAAGCCGCAGCGCGTCATCAATCTGGCGGCGCAGGCAGGCGTGCGTTACGCGGCGAAAAATCCGCATGTCTACGTCAGCAGCAACGTCACCGGATTCCTGCATATTCTGGAAGGATGTCGCCATCACAGCGTCGAGCATCTGGTGTTCGCTTCCACCAGTTCGGTTTATGGCGCGAATCTCGCCATGCCATTCTCCGAACATCAATCCGCCGAACATCCGCTCACGCTGTATGCGGCCACCAAAAAAGCCAACGAGCAGATGGCGCATGCTTATGCGCATCTGTATGGCATTCCATCCACCGGATTGCGTTTCTTTACCGTCTATGGGCCGTGGGGCAGGCCGGACATGGCGCTGTTCCTGTTCACCAAAGCCATCATCGCCGGTGAGCCGATCAAAGTGTTCAATCACGGACGCCACAAGCGCAGCTTTACCTATATCGACGACATCGTTGAAGGCGTTATTCGCACTCTGGACGAAGTGCCCGGCAAAGACCCGGACTGGCGCGGTGATCAACCTGACCCTGCCACCAGCGGCGTTGCGCCATATCGTCTTTACAACATCGGCAACGAGCGGCCGGTGGAATTGCTGCGCTACATTCAGGTGCTGGAGCAGTGCTTGGGGCGTGAGGCGAAAATGGAGATGTTGCCGTTGCAGGCGGGCGATGTGCCGGATACGGAAGCCGATGTGTCGGACTTGATTGCGGGGGTTGGGTATAAGCCGAGGGTGTCGGTGGAAGAAGGCGTGGCCGCGTTCGTGGAATGGTACCGGGATTTTTATCGGGTCAATCCATAGTTTGCTTTGTTAAATAACACGCGAATTATCGGTGGCAAGCCGCTACTGTGGCACATCATGAAAATTTACTTCAGTCACGGAATTCATGGTTTTGTGATTTGCGAAGTGCAGATTTGTCACCACGGCAATTCGGAGTGAAAGATATTTATGATGCAGAATAAATATATCTTATGGAATCTGGATCGTTTCGCTGGTGAATAATAAAATTTCCAGAATTTCGCAGACATTCTTTAGATTTTGGTCGCGGATACGATAGTTGGCACCACCTCTCAAAAATCGTTGTCACATATCTGATATAATTTGCGCTACGAAATGCAAGAGGGCGACAGATGGACGCAAGCATGATCGGGCGGCGTTGCCGGTGATGTGTCAGGTAGTCAAGGCAGTGCGAGAGTTTGCCGATGAATCCGGCACCGCTCTAACTACCATGCAGGAACGACGTGGGCGCCAGTCAATGAGATGCCGCCGGTCATTGTAGCAACGGGACAGCTCACATGATCTCGGCAGTGAGCCCGCAAGGGGAATTTTGTTTAATGTTGCACGAGATGACCCGCCGCACCCACGTCGCCTTCCACCGTGTCCAGAAATTGCCAAACTGGTCAAATCTTTCTTCCAACAACCTGAATGTCAATATGCGGCTTTGTGACAATGCTTTCTAAGAGGTTATAACCATGCAACATTATCCGTCCATTACTGATCGGAAAATCCGCATCGCCATCATCGGCTGTGGTCGTGTTTCGCGTAACCATTTTGGCTCTGTGGAAAAACATGCGGATCAACTGGAATTGACAGCCATTTGTGATACGGATCTCGGTGTTCTTGCCGAGCATGCGGCTCAATACAAAGTCCCGGCCTATCGCGATATGGAAGAAATGCTGGCGCACGAGCAACTGGATCTCGTGGTGCTGTGTACGCCCAGCGGCATTCATTCCGATCAAGCTGTGCTGGCGGCAAAGTACAAGGTGCATGTCATGACCGAAAAACCCATGGCAACGCGCTGGGCGGATGGTGTGCGCATGGTCAAGGCGTGTGATGAAGCGGGTGTCCGGCTGTTTGTGGTCAAGCAAAACCGCCGCAACACAACCTTGCAACTACTCAAGCGCGCCGTCACGGAAAAGCGTTTCGGCAAGATTCATATGGTACATCTCAACGTGTTCTGGGCGCGCCCGCAGTCTTATTACGACCAAGGCGGCGGTTGGCGCGGCACATGGGAATTCGATGGCGGCGCGTTCATGAATCAGGCCAGCCACTATGTTGACCTGCTCGATTGGCTGATTGGTCCGGTGGAAAAAGTTCAGGCCATGATGAGTACCACCCGCGACATTGAAGTTGAAGACACCGGTGTGCTCAACGTCAAGTGGCGCAACGGCGCGCTTGGCTCGATGAGCGTCACTATGCTGACATACCCGCAGAATTTGGAGGGCAGTATTACCATCCTTGGTGAAAAAGGTACTGCACGCGTCGGCGGAGTAGCTGTCAACGACATCCAGCTCTGGCAGTTTCAAGACGCTTGTGATTATGACGCGCAGATAAAAGATGCCAACTATCAAACAACTTCGGTGTATGGTTTTGGTCATCCGCTTTACTACAAGAACGTGGTCGACGTGCTGCGTGGCGAAGCTGAGCCGGAAACTGATGGACGTGAAGGGTTGAAGTCTTTGGAGTTGCTGATTGCTGCCTATATCGCAGCCCGGGACGGCAAAACAGTATCGCTGCCCTTGGGGTATTGAGCATGAATGGTGTCACGATTCACCCTAGCGCCATTGTTGACGAAGGTGCACAAATTGGCGAAGGTAGTCGCGTCTGGCATTTCGTTCACATCTGTGGCGGCGCGAAGATTGGTAAATATGTTTCACTGGGGCAAAATGTTTTTGTCGGTAACAAAGTCATCATCGGCGACCGTTGCAAAATCCAGAACAACGTCAGTGTGTATGATAATGTGACGCTTGAAGAAGGCGTGTTTTGCGGCCCTAGCATGGTGTTTACCAACGTGTACAACCCGCGGTCATTGATTGAGCGCAAAAGCGAATATCGCGACACGTTGATCAAAAAAGGCGCCACTCTCGGAGCCAACAGCACTATCGTTTGTGGCGTCACCGTAGGCCGTCATGCCTTTGTCGGCGCGGGCGCCGTCATCAATAAAGACGTGCCTGATTTTGCCCTGATGGTCGGTGTTCCGGCGCGCCAAATCGGCTGGATGAGCCGCTACGGAGAAAAACTTGATCTACCGCTAAAGGGTAATGGGCAAACCGTATGCTCACATACGGGAGATCAATATATTCTTGAAAATGGTGTTTGCAAGATCACGCAGGAATCATAAAAACATGCAATTCATTGATCTCAAAAAACAGTATCAAACCTTGTGCGCTCCCATCAACGAGCGCATTCAGGCCGTACTGGAACACGGCCAATACATCATGGGGCCAGAGGTGCGCGAACTGGAATCGCGACTTGAAGCCTGCACTGACGCCAAACACTGCATCACCGCCGCCAGCGGCACGGAAGCCTTGCTTATCAGCCTGATGGCGCTAGGGATCAAACCCGGCGATGAAGTTATCACCACGCCGTTTACCTTTGTCGCCACGGCAGAAGTCATCGTTCTGTTGGGCGCGACACCGGTTTTTGTAGACATTGAGCCAGATACCGGCAACATGGACGCCAGCCTCATTGAGATGGCCATTACGTCCCGCACCCGCGCCATCATGCCCGTCAGCCTGTACGGACAACCGGCGGACATGGATGAAATCAACGCCATTGCCGCCCGCCACGGCAACATCCCCGTCATCGAAGATGCCGCGCAGAGCTTTGGCGCAACTTATAAAGGACGCAAGAGTTGCAATCTCTCCACCATCGGCTGCACCAGTTTTTTCCCCAGTAAACCGCTGGGATGTTATGGCGATGGCGGCGCCATTTTCACCAATGACGATGCGTTGGCCCAGGCATGCCGCGAAATCCGCGTCCATGGACAAAGCAAGCGTTATGTCCACACCCGTATTGGCGTGGGCGGACGCATGGACACCCTGCAATGCGCCATTGTTCTGGCAAAACTGGAGCGTTTCGATTGGGAAATTGAGCAGCGTCTAGCCATCGGCCAACGCTACAACGAACTGATGGATCAGTACGGCATTGGCCGCATCGCGCAACGCGCGGATCGAACCAGCGTCTTTGCGCAATACACCATTCTTGTCGACGACCGCGAGGCCATGCAAGCTCGCCTGCATGAAGCAGGGATTCCAACCGCTGTGCATTATCCGATTCCCTTGAATGAGCAACCGGCGTACCGTGATCTGTGCGCTCCCATGCCGACTCCAAAAGCAGCCACAATGGCGAAATGCGTGATGAGCCTGCCCATGAGTCCATATCTGGCCGGAGCAGATCAGTCCCGCGTCGTCGCCGCACTCCGGAAGAAGTGAGGCTGGCATGACAGGGGTATTGATTGTCTTGCAAAACCGGAAACAAGGTTTAACCGCTGAGTGCGTCGAGTACCTGTTTTGAACAAACCTCAAGTCATCATTCTTGGCGCCGGCAGACCCTTTTCAGGCGAACGTCCGTCGGCGCTGGTCGAAGCGCCTTGGACCAGTCGTCGCATACTGGATTGGCTACTTGATGCTTTCGCTGTCCTGGGGAAAGTTGAGTTCCACTTTGTGGGCGGCTATCGGCTGGAAGAAGTGGTTGCACGCTACCCCAACATTTTTTTTTCGATCAATCCGGAGTGGAAGCACAGTGGCGCTGTAGACTCCCTGCTGTCGGCGCCGCTGGATGCCGATCGTGTAACTTACGTTTGCTATGCAGATACCGTGTTTTCTCCTGATGTGGTCTCCGCGCTTGCTGCCGCAACATCCGACATTACACTGTGCCTCGACCGACAATGGCGCGTGCGCTATGAAGGACGCTCAGAGGAGGATTTGGCGCAGGCAGAAAAGATCATCCTGCATTCCAGCGGGCGTGTTGAACTTGGTCGGCAAATTGATGCGGCCTTAGCCGATGGTGAGCTTGTTGGTGTGTTTCGCTTTTCAGCACGCGCCATCGCAGTCATCAAAAACCTTGACCGAGAACTAACCAGCAGTGATATTCCCGGCCTCATCAATCAGTTGGTATCGCGCGGACTCAGTATTGGCATTGTCGAAAACCCGGGGCGCTGGGCCGAATTGAACGCGCCACAGGACCTTGCGCGCTTCGTATTGGGCACCAAAGCGGAGACGCTGGAGAGATTGCGCCCATTGGTTCAGGCTAGTTGCATAGGTGAGCAAGTCTGCTTTACTGCTGCCGACTGGCGTTGTGACAATGGCGCCGTCATCGCTGCCATTCAGGAGAAATTTAGTGCAACTGCCGTCGTGGTGCGCAGCAGTGCGCGATCCGAAGATGGCTGGGCAACTTCCAATGCGGGCGGCTACGAGAGCGTGCTTGGCGTACCTGCACAGAGTGCGGCACATATCACGGAAGCAATCGACCGTGTTATCGCCAGTTACGGTTGTAGCGATCCGGACGACCAGATATTGGTGCAAGCCATGCTGGATGACGTGCTACTGAGCGGCGTAGCCTTCACCCGAACATTGACCTACGGCGCACCATATTACGTTCTCAATTATGACGATAGCAGCTCGCGTACTGATAGTGTCACCTCGGGCGACAGCCGCAAGCTGCGAACCCTGTTCGTTCAGCGTGGTTGTCGTTCCATGGCCAGCCGTCTCGATTCGCGTATTGCAGCCGTCCTCGACGCCATCGCAGAACTTGAAGATCTGGTAGGGCATACTTCTCTGGATATTGAGTTTGCACTGGCTCGCAATGGCGTTGTGCATATCTTGCAGCTACGGCCTATCGCCGTGCACCATGGGCTGTCGAATGTCTCGGATGAGCATGTCAAATCAGCACTAACACAGGCTGCCACTTGGTTTGGCAGTGCGAAAAAACGTGGCAGCCGGTTGCTTGGTGAATGCACCATGTTTGGAGTCATGAGTGATTGGAATCCGGCGGAGATTGTCGGCACCAAGCCTCGCCGGTTGGCCATGTCACTGTATCGGCATCTGATTACCGACGAGGTCTGGGCTACCCAGCGCGCGGAATATGGTTACCGTGACGTGCGCCCCTGCCCGCTCATTGTGAACTTCGCCGGTCACCCCTACGTAGATATCCGTGCCAGCTTCAATTCTTTCGTCCCTGCCGACCTCGACGAAAAACTGGCATCCCGGCTGATTGAACACTATTTGCAACGCTTGATGCTGCACCCGGAACTGCATGACAAAATTGAGTTTGAGGTAGCCTTTACCTGCCTGACATTCGACTTCGAAAATTGTGCCCGTGCACGACTGACGCCAGCCGGTTTCTCGAATACCGACATTGCAGCGCTTGAAGCAGCTCTGCGCGAGATTACGCGCCGAGGCATGGCACGCATTGAATCCGATTACGCCGTAATTGCCGAGTTGGATTGTCGCTATCAAACACTGATGCAGCAGCACTTGGCGCCCCTGGATCTGGCCTTTGAACTCTTCGAGGATTGCCGTCGATTTGGCACTTTGCCTTTTGCGCACTTGGCGCGTAATGCCTTTGTTGCCGTCAGCTTGCTGCGCTCACTCGAACATGCCGGAGTGACCACACGTGAGGACAGTAGCGCTTTCCTGGCCTCACTTTCCTCCGTAACCCGGACTTTCGAAATTGACGGCGCTCGCGTATATGCTGGCGAATTGACGTATGAAGCGTTTATAGCCCGATATGGTCACCTGCGCCCCGGCACCTATGAAATCACTTCGGACGCCTACGCCGATGATCCACAACGCTATCTTGAACCCATGATCAAGCCGCACGCATCAGCCGGACAGCCTTACACCTGGCCTTCTACAATACGTGGACGCATTGAAGCCCTGCTGCGCCAGAATGGACTGGAGCCCAGCGTTGATTCCTTTGAACGGTTTTTGCGACGTGCCATCGAAGGGCGGGAATATGCCAAATTCATGTTCAGCCGCAACCTCAGTGCGGGATTGACTGCACTGGCTTCCGTGGGAGCGTCGCACGGCCTTGACCGGGAAGCTGTCTCGCATCTGGATATCGCCGATCTGTACAAGTTACGCGTCGGCGCACACCCTGCCGACGTGGCCGCATGGCTTCTGGAGCGAGCCGAAGAAGGCGCGATCGAGCATGATCTCACCCGGGCTATCGAGTTGCCGCCATTAATTACGGCGACTGACGATTTCGATTGCTTCGAGCGGCCTGCAAGCGAGCCCAACTTTGTCGGCCAGGGACGAGCCGCATCCGAGGTGGTTGTACTGGCCGATGGCGAGACCAATACTTCCATTGAACTGAAGGGAAAGATAGTCGCCATTTCTCGCGCTGATCCTGGCTACGACTGGCTGTTCGCGCACGGGATTGCCGGGTTGGTCACACAATATGGCGGAGCCAATTCGCACATGGCGATCCGTGCAGCCGAGCTTGGCCTGCCAGCCGCTATCGGCGTTGGCGAAGCGCTATTTGAGCGTTTGGCTGTGGCCAGACTGGTTGTGCTGGACTGTGCCATACGTAGAATCGAAATTCAAACCTGATTATGAAACGCATCGGATTGACTCAACGTTCGCACACCATGCAAGGCCATGCTGAGAGGCGCGACATGCTGGACCAGCGCTGGACTACGCTAATTGAGCGATTGGGAGGCTATGCGCTACCGCTCACCAATAGTGTGAGCGATGTTGGCGCCTATCTTGATGTGCTTGATCTGGATGCACTGATACTCACCGGCGGCAATGATCTTTCCATGCTGCCCAATGCAGTCGATAGTGCTCCTGAGCGTGACCGTTTCGAAGCGGAGGCCTATTGTTACTTCCTCCAGCGTGGCAAGCCGGTACTGGGAGTTTGTCGCGGAGCCCAAATAATCAATCACTTGGCCGGCGGCCGTCTGGTACGTGTGCCTGGGCACGCCGGGACGAGGCATGAACTTGTCTGGACCGATACTCCTCCCGCATACTGGGATTGTCCATCCGAGGTCAATAGCTATCATAACTGGGCCATTCCTGTAGACGGTCTGGCGCCCGACATGGAAGCGCTGGCTTGGGCGCGTGATGGCACGGTAGAAGCATTCCATGCTCGCGAAGCGCCGGTTAACGCCATTGTCTGGCATCCCGAACGCGAACCTGAGCTTGACGCCTCGGCGTTGAAATTTCTAACTGCGGCATTAGATCTTTCGCCCTTCCGATAAATCGCTGGACATGGCAATGAGCATATATATCCGATATATCAGGCGACCACTCTCCATCTTGAAACGGCTGTTACAGCCCGTGGTCGTGGCATTCGCCTCTTGGTTGCATGGGTTGGGGATATTTCTATTGGTGTCCGCGCGGAGATTGGTGCGTCTGATAGAGCGGCACACCATTGATACGACTTCTGATCGTTTTGTCATGGAGCTGCCTCAACTGCATCGCAAGATCAGGCAGGAGCTCCAGGCGCAACGTCGCGAATACGATAGCTATGCCTATTTTCATGGTTACCCTTACCAAGCGCTTGCGATCCTCGATGTTTTCGGTGAGCGTGGAACAGAGGAGCGCTTTGATGCCTATGAGTTAGCTGATCTGGTTCATCGCGAGGATCATCTGCTGGATATCGGTTGTAATTGCGGTTTTATGGCGCTCTACACGGCTTTTCGCACTGGTTGCAGCGCTGATGGCATTGATATCAACCCCTACATGATACGTATCGGCCAGCACTGTGCCGAGTTTCTTCGCCTGCAGGACAAGGTAAAACTGGTAGCCCAGCCCTTTCAGGATTACAAGCCTGGGCAGACCTATACGGTTGTACTTTCGTTTGCAACCCATTGGACGGACGACTGCAACTATCGGGTACGATTGCAGGATCATCTGTTACGCATTCACGGCATGATGACCGATGGTGGATTACTGGTCTTTGAATCGCATTCGGCAGATGTCGGAAATGCCGAGTTCTATGCCGCACTTGAAGAAATGCGTGCATATTTTTCGTGGGAAGGCCACCGTCTGATGGCTAGAGGTACGCGTGAGCTTTACCTGATGCGGCGTATTGCCACATGAATATCGGTCGCCATGTTCAGATGAGAATTGGGGAGGTCGCGCTGTGAAAGCCTTGATACTTGCCGCCGGCCAAGGTAGCCGGTTGCGTCCCTTGACGGATGACCGCCCCAAGTGTCTGGTTGAACTCGCTGGCAAGAGCTTGCTGGAACGTCAAGCCACGGTACTGCGCCACGCCGGTATCCAGGATATTACCGTTGTTTCCGGCTACCGCGCCGACCAGATATCCGCCCGTGGTTTTTCCATACGCGTGAATCCGCGTTATGCGACAACCAATATGGTCGCAACCCTGTTCAGCGCGGTTGATCTCATGGATGATGCGCAAGACTTGCTCATCTGTTATGGCGATATTATCTATGAAAGCCGGGTTTTGAATTCCTTGCTTTCCGTCGATGCGCCGATCACGGTAATGATAGATCGGCAGTGGCTGCGTTACTGGCGCTTACGCATGGATGACCCACTGACCGATGCTGAAACGCTCAAGCTTGGCCCTGCCGGTCGCCTGCTCGAATTGGGCAAGAAACCACGCGACTATAGCGAGATTGAAGGCCAGTATATAGGCCTGATCAAAGTACGCGCCGGTCATGTGGAAAAACTCAAGCAAGTTTATGCTTCAATGGATCACGCCGCGACTTATGACGGCAAGGATTTCGACAATATGTACATGACCAGTTTCATTCAGTATCTGATCAACCATGACTGGGATGTACGTGTGGCCGAGACCGATAATGGCTGGCTGGAGGTTGACAGCGTCAGCGATCTTCAACGCTATGAGGCCATGGCAACTGATGGCGCACTCGAGGCATTCTGCCGGTTACAGGATTCAATGTGATGCATGAGGCTGATTCAGCGCTCGTCTCGCGCATTAGCGCATGGCTGGCGCTTGATAGAGCGAGTGGCGGCATGATGGAAACTTGTCCGGCGGAGAGGAATGCGCTTGACCTTGAGGTGGAGTTATTCCACCCGGATTGGGAAGAGCCATCGGCAGACAAACTGACGCAGCTTGATCGTCTGCGCAAAAAAATCGAAGTGGTGCGCAAGCTGTACCGTTTCTACCTCCCGGATCTCGCGCGCGCAATAACAACAACGGAGCTGTCGGCGGCAGCGGTGCGGCATTTGTGCGCCCTTTTGCTCAAGGCGGCACTGGTACAGAACGATGCCCGTTATCTTAATTCAGCACTTAAACTGCTCGATGGCGTACTCGCGCGAGATGACTGCAATTTCCCGAATGAACTGCATATTTTTGCGCATGCGACGCTTGATGTTTTGGTACCACCGGTATCTGGTACAGCATGAGAACAATTCCCTTGGCTCTTTTGGCCTTTCGTGGCGGCTGTCCGGTAGCAGAGGCTTATTTGACCTATCTGCGGTTGCATGGCATGCAACCGGCTTTGATCCTGATGATCGACCACATTGGCGAAGGCTCACGAGCTCAGCGGATGCGGCGGTTTTTGGGCGAAAGCCTGGTTGCGCGCCTGCTTCGTTGGCGGCGTAATCGCGCCGCACGCATACCGGCAGAACTGGCGGTCACGGTACAACAGGGCTGGCCGGTAACGCTGACGCCCGGCCGGGAGCCGGATTACCAAAGTTTGGCAGCGCGGGTACTGCGCCTTACCGTCAATAGTTATGCGGACCCGCGTCTGCTTGATGCGATGCGTGGTTGCGGAGTGGGCACTTTCCTCTATTGTTCAGGAGGGCGTGTGCCAGCCAAACTGTTTGAGGAAGGTTTCCGTATCCTGCATATCCATCCGGGGGTAGTACCATTTGTCCGGGGATCTGACGGCCTGCTCTGGTCTCTGCTGACACGCGGCCGCCCCGGGGCCAGTTGTTTTTACATGGATGCAGGTATTGACACAGGGCGGCTGATTGCCACGATGGAGTTCGAACCACCGCGCTGGCCAGGGCTGCGAGTAATGCCGGACAACTTGTACCGGGCGCTGTTGTACTGCTATGACCCCCATCTTCGTGCATCTCTGTTGATATCCGTGTTGGAGCAGCTTGAGCTTGGGCAGGATCTGGCCAGTCTGGATGCCAAGGTGCAACCGCATGAACCGTGGGGACACTACTACACCATGCATCCGGAGTTGCGTGCGCGCACGCTGTCCCGGTTGTGTACATGACGGCAAGCAGGGACAATAAGCTCATGGCACAAGGGCTTTTCTCAGTCTGGTTGGCGCGATGGCGCTATTCGGCATTGTTGCGTCGAATGGGAACGCTGACTTCGGGAACCGCCTTGGCGCAACTAATCCAACTGATCAATTTCGTGATCCTGGCCAAGCTTTATACGCTGGCGGAGATTGGCATGTACAGCATGTTCGTTGCCATCGTGAGCATACTGGCGCCTGTGGCCTTGCTGGGCTATGAGAGACTGATCCCGAACGCGTCGGACGAAGATCTCGGCCCCTATCTCAAGGCGTTGCTGCTGCTGTTGCTGCCCATGACGCTGCTACTGAGCCTGTTGGCTACACTGTTGCTCTATGGGCATACCTTGGCGGTGGGTATCTGGATAGCCGGTGCAATGATCCAGCGACTAGCCGAAATGCACAATATACGAGAAAACCGTTTCCGCTGGATCAGTGTGGCTCGGCTATCGCCACCGCTCACGATGACCCTTTTGCTGGCTGCCTTTGCCTGGCTGGATGTGCAAGGCATGGATCGTCTGATTATCTGGCAGGCCGGCCTCATGCTGGCGCTGGGGCTAACCTACGCCGCGTTGACTCTGCCACGCGCCATACTGTCAACGCATCACAGCATAGCCAGAATGCAAGAGACGTTGAGAACATCAATTAACGCGCCATTGTATCTGATGCCGTCCAGTTTGCTGAACCTGGCGGCCTACAATGTACCGGTACTGGTAATCGGCCATTGGTTGGGCTCGGAACTGGCGGCGCAATATGCCTATGTACTTCGCTTTGGTTTCGGGCCGGTTGCGCTGGTTGGGGGAACTTTGTACCAGGTTTTTTACGGTTTCCTGTCGGAAGCCGTACGCACTGGCAACAAGGCAATGTTTGAGCAATATGCACGAGCCAGACGTCATATGAAATATATATCCATGGCTACGATGATCGGCATGGCCCTGGGATATCCTCTGGTCTTTCGCTATGTGCTTGGGCCGGAGTGGATGGCGGCTGGATGGATTTCCATGATTTTTGCGCCGCTGTTTGCCATCATGCTTTACACAAACAGTGTTTCAGTGGTGTTGAATGTTTTCAACCGCCAGCATTATGAACTGATCAGCCAGATCAACTATTTTGTCATTTCAGTGCTGGCCTTTGGCCTGGCAGCGCTCACCGGCAATGCCTGGCTTGGCTTCGCGCTCTTTTCCTTGTTTGGCTGCTTGCGCTATGTACTGCTGCTAAGAGATATCAACAAAGTGCTCGTCGAGCACAAGGTAATCGAGAGCTAGCATGTTGCGTGCGCTGAAATACCTGTTGAGTTCTCGCGCCCGTCGTGATCTGGTCTCCCTTCTGTATCACTGGATGCATCCCGCGCCAGATATTCTCTTTGTGGCCGGTAGCCAAGTAGACCTGCAGTGGATCATCCCCGCCTACGAGGCCGCAGCAAAGCAAGGGCTACAGTGTGCCTTCGCGGGCCCTGGCCTGACTGTACCGCAAGGGGCAGCTTATTACGACATTTCCATGCATGTGTTGCGTTTTTTCCGTACCTCTGTTTTTGTAACGGCCACCTCGGGGCTGGCATCGGCTCGCATGCCCAAGCGTTGCGCCCGTCGGGTAGCCATACCGCATTCCTTGGTAAGTCTGCACATGGCGTATCCTGCCGGTACCTTTGACGGCTATACCGATATCTTTTGCTGTGGCGAGCATCATTATGCCGAGGTCGAGGCCATGAATCGTCATGACGGTATAACCGGCCGCCGCCCTGTGCTAATCGGTTATGGCAAGTATGAACGCTTGGCCGCAACCCGGCCTGATAGTTCAATCGCGGGAAGCAGCCAAAAACATGTGCTGATTGGGCCATCCTGGGGACAAGGCAATATTCTTGAAACCATGGGAACAGAGTTGCTTGCGCGCTTGCTAACCGAAGGATACCGCGTCACGTTGCGACCACATCCATCTTTTTTCATGTATGGAAACGCACAGGTTACCCCTTTGCTGGAGACCTTCCGCGATCATCCGGCCTTTACGCTGGAAAACTCACTGGAAGAAAGCATTGCCCTGTGGACAGCTGATACAATGATTGCCGATTATTCGGGCCTTTCCTTGGAATTCGCTTTTATCAGGGAACGCCCAGTGCTCTATGTGGATGTGCCTCCCAAGATGTTAAATCCGGGTTGGCGCGAACTTGCCCACGAACCTCTGGAGTTTTTAGTGCGTGAACATATCGGTATCATCGTGTCACCTACTGTGGATGCAGCTACCACTGGGTTAAGGCAGTTGGAACAGGATACTGCACGATGGACAGATAGTATCCGATTTGCGCGTGAGCGCTATTGGGTAAATTTTGGCCGCTTTGGTGAAGTTTGTGCGGAGGAATTGGCATATATACTTGCCGAAACCCAACAAGTAAGAGAACAAACAATCAAGAAAGCTTTTTAGTCTATGCCTTACCAGATTTGTACCCGTTGCATCATGGACACCAGCGACCCAAACATCAAGTTTGATGCTATGGGTGTCTGTAACCATTGCCATAATTTCGACCAGCATTTGCGTCCTCATTGGCATCCGGACGAAACCGGTCGCCATATGCTGGACGCAATCATTGCGCAGATCAAGAAAGAAGGGCAAGGCAAGCTCTATGACTGTGCTATTGGCCTGAGTGGTGGTGTCGATAGCGCTTACTTGGCTTATGTAGCGCGCAAACAGTTTGACCTGAGGCTGCTGGCAGTACATGTGGATGGCGGTTGGAATTCCGATATTGCGATACGCAATATCGAGAACATCGTGCGCATACTGGATATTGATCTGCATACCTATGTTGTCGATTGGGAGGAAATGAAAGATCTCCAGCGCGCGTTTCTGCGCTCTGGGCTGGCCAATCAAGATGTTCCGCAAGATCATGCATTTTTTGCGGCACTGTATCGTGATGCCCAATCTTATGGCTTGCGCTATGTACTTAGCGGGGGTAACTATGCTACTGAGTCGATACTGCCATCAGAGTGGGCGTACAACGCCATGGATCTGCGTCATTTGGAAGCCGTTCACCAACGCTTTGGCAATGGGCGCCTCAGAACCTTCCCACGCGTGAGTTTCTTCCGTTATTACTTCTGGAACCACTACGCTAAACGCATGCAGGTAGTGCGCCCGCTGAATTACCTGCCCTATATAAAGGAAGAGGCTATTGCAACACTGGAGCGTGAACTGGGTTTCCGATACTATGGCGGCAAGCACTTCGAGTCACGATTCACGAAGTGGCAGCAGCTTTTTTATCGCCCGCGCAAGTTCGGCTATGACGAGCGTCGAGCCTACCTTTCCAGCCTGATCCTTTCAGGACAGGTTACGAGAGAGCAGGCTTTGGCCACCTTGGCAGGAGACACGGAAAATGAGCGTCAAGCGGAGAAAGACACAGAATACATTCTAAGGAAACTCGACGTTAGCGAAGACGAGTTCCATCAGATCATGAGCCAGCCACCCAAAACGTTCCGTGACTATCCGTCAAATCATGCACTGTTCAGCTTGAAAACAGCAGTGAATAGCTGGTTGATATCTCATGGCATTAGGGTGCGCTCCTAAATTAATGCCATGTGTGGAGTGCTTGGGGTATTTCAGCGCTCGAAAGAACCAGGCATTGAGCGCCGCATAGATGCAGGGATGCATGCCCTCCGACATCGCGGGCCGAATGCCCATGGTGTTGAAACCTATGAAATAGCCGATGGGATTGTCCATCTCGGGCACACTCGCCTGTCTATCATCGATCTGACCGAGGGTGGTCACCAGCCCATGCATAGCGCCAATGGGCGATATGTCATTGTGTTCAATGGCGAGATTTACAACTACATAGAGTTGCGCGAGGAACTCAAGGCGCTGGGGTGCCGGTTTACATCGGATTCCGATACAGAGGTTCTACTTGCCGCCTGGTCGATTTGGGGGCGGGCTTGCCTACCGCGCTTGGCAGGCATGTTTGCCTTCGTTGTGCTCGACCGGGAAGACGCCACACTCACCTGCGTGCGCGATGCTTTTGGCATCAAGCCGTTTTTTTACACACAGGACAGCGGGGATTTCCTGTTCGCGTCCGAAGCCCCGGCGCTGGTGGCACTGAAACCGACCAAGGCTCAACTCAACTGGCAAAGAGCTTATGACTATCTCGTGCATGGCGACTATGACAGCAAGCCCGAAACCTTTTTCGAAGGTGTCCTGCACTTGCCTCCCGGTCATCTACTTGTCGTTGATCTTGCCGCTCACTCAATCGGAGAAATTGAACGCTGGTGGGTACCGCAAATTACGGAGCGCCATGATCTGAGTTTTGAAAAGGCGGCAGAGCATGTCAGAGAAAACTTTCTGCAAAGCATCCGCTTGCATCTACGCAGTGACGTTCCACTGGGGGCAGCGCTTTCAGGCGGCGTGGATTCATCAGCAGTCGTTTGCGCCATGCGACATGTGGCTCCCGACATACCCATCCACACCTTCAGCTATGCCGCCGTAGGTAGTGAGGTCAATGAAGAAAACTGGGCGGATATCGTCAACCAGCATGTTGGTGCAATCGCGCACAAAGTGGTAGTCACGCCACTGGAGTTGGCGCGTGATCTGGATGCCATGATTCGCGCTCAAGGCGAGCCATTTGGCAGTACCAGTATCTATGCGCAATATCGCGTCTATCAGCTTGCCAAGGAAAACGGGGTGACGGTGACACTGGACGGACAAGGCGCGGATGAAATGTTGGCGGGCTATTTCGGCTATCCGGGACAGCGTTTGCGTAGCCTGCTGGAAACCGGGCGCTGGATACAGGCAGTACGATTCTTCAATGCCTGGTCACAATGGCCAGGGCGTAGCCGCATGAATGGGCTTAAACGAGTCGTGGCAGCAATGACGGATGGTGAACTGTATCAAATCTTGCGCAAGCTGGACGGGCGCAAGGCTGTGCCAATATGGATTCGTGGCGATGTTTTAATACAACGTAATGTAAATTTGGTTCATCCAAGACAGCCCCTGATTGCCAATGAGTGCGGGCGACGCGTTATGGCTGAATTGGCGCACTCGCTCACGCAAAGAGGGCTGCCACACTTGTTGCGCCATGGCGACAGAAACTCGATGTATTTTTCCATCGAAAGTCGTGTGCCTTTTTTGACACTGGAGCAGGTGGAACTGCTCTTGTCATTGCCAGAACACTATCTCATCTCGCAAAACGGTGAAACCAAATCTGTTTTCCGGGCGGCAATGCGCGGCATTGTTCCGGATGAAATTCTGAACCGCAGGGACAAGATAGGCTTTGAGACGCCGGAACAGCAATGGCTCACATCCATGGCAGAAACCGTGCGTGAGTGGTTGCAGACGGATATCGGGCTTCCATTTCTTGATCAATCAGTCATAGTGCGCGAGTTTGAGGACATTATCGCCGGACGCAAGGCGTTTTCTTGGCAGGTGTGGCGGTGGATCAATTTCATCCGCTGGTATCAACATTTCCTAGCTTGAGATTTCCGTATGTTTGTACACGAAAATTTACTGGAGTATTTATGCGTATAGTCCATTTGACTTCAGTACACCCACGCTACGACACCCGGATTTTTTTGAAGGAGTGCAGCAGCCTTGCTCAGCATGGTTATGAGGTTGCGCTGGTGGTGGCCGATGGGCGAGGCAATGAAATACGTGATGATGTCTCGATCATAGATGTCGGTCGCGCCACAGGGCGATTGAACCGTATGGTGGGAATCACACGACTGGTCTATGACAAGGCCGCAGAGCTGGATGCCGATATTTACCATCTGCATGACCCCGAATTGCTTCCGGTCGGCTTAAAACTCAAGCGCCGAGGCAAGGAAGTTATCTTTGACACCCATGAAGATGTTCCCCGTCAACTGTTGAGCAAACCCTACCTTCATCCATTTTTTCGCCATATTTTAGCCTGGGGTTTTGCCCACTTTGAACGCTACGCTTGCGTTCGCCTCGATGGCGTAATCGCGGCTACGCCATTCATTCGCGACAAATTCCTGAAGATCAACCCACGCACCGTTGACATTAACAACTTCCCGATGCTGGGCGAGTTGTCGGCGCAAAGTGACGAGAATACGGCGCGCACCCAAGTCTGCTATGTCGGCGGCATTGAAGCCGTTCGCGGCATCAGGGAGATTGTTCGAGCAATGGAAAAAGTAAGTGCCAATGTGCGGCTTGAGCTGGCAGGCGCTTTTACCGACCCCGAACTCAGCGCCGAGGTTCGTGGTTATGCAGGATGGCAGCGAGTGGATGAGCGCGGTTTTGTTGACCGGGCAGGGGTGCGGGCAATTCTTGGACGTTCATTTGCCGGGTTGGTGACATTGCATCCGATTTCCAATTACCTTGATGCATTGCCTGTCAAAATGTTCGAATACATGAGCGCAGGCATTCCGGTGATTGCCTCGAATTTTCCCCTGTGGCGCGAAATTATCGAGGGTAATGACTGTGGCCTGTGCGTTGATCCATCCAGGCCTGATGACATTGCCAACGCCATCAATTTTCTGGCTCAAAACCCGGAACAGGCCAGAGCCATGGGCGCTAATGGACAACGCGCAGTGCGAGAGCGCTACAACTGGGCTGTGGAAGAAAAGAAACTCCTGGTATTTTATACCCGGCTACAAAAGGGCATGACATGAAAAAAATTATCACGGTTATTGGCGCCCGCCCGCAGTTCATCAAGGCCGCTGTGGTTTCCCGCGCCTTTGCCGCAAACAATGTGGTAGAGAAACTGCTCCACACCGGCCAGCATTTCGATACCAATATGTCTGATGTGTTCTTTGATGAGCTGGAAATCCCGCGCCCAACTTGGCATCTTGGTATTGGCGGTGGTAGTCATGGTCAAAATACCGGACGCATGATCGAAGCGATTGAACACGTCTTGATGCAAGAACGGCCTGACTGGGTATTGGTATACGGCGATACTGATTCCACGCTGGCCGGCGCGTTGGCAGCCGTCAAGCTGCATATTCCGGTGGCGCATGTTGAAGCCGGGTTGCGCTCATTCAACCGACGCATGCCGGAAGAGATCAACCGGGTATTGACCGATCATGTGGCCTCCTTGTTGTTCGCGCCGACCACGGCGGCAGTAAGCCATTTGGCTGACGAAGGAATCTCCGGGGCTGCTGTGCTCAACGTGGGCGATGTCATGTTTGATGCCGCCTTGTTTTATGGTGCAAAAGCAGAAACAGCAAGCGCGATTCTTTCCACGCTCAGCTTGACATCAAAATCGTATGCGCTGGCGACGATACACCGCGCCGAAAGCACGGATGACCCTGATTGCCTGCGCCATATTCTGAATGGCTTCGCGCAATTTGCCGGGATTATTGTGTTACCTGTCCATCCTCGTACTCGCGCCCGACTGTCGGCGGCAGGCTTGAGGCTTCCTGATAATATTCGCGCCATTGAACCGGTCGGCTATCTCGACATGGTGATGCTGGAAAAGAATGCCCGCCTGATCGTGACAGACTCTGGCGGTGTGCAGAAAGAAGCCTTTTTTCACCGGATCCCCTGCGTGACGCTGCGCTCTGAAACAGAATGGACAGAATTGGTTGAGGCAGGTTGGAACCGTCTGGCTGCGCCATCAGGCGCTGAAACCATCGCCCAGGCCATGCAAGCAGCATTGGGTACAACGGGTAAATCCATTGCGCCGTATGGCGATGGGAACGCGGCGGGGAAAATTGCAACAAGGCTGCTTGAAGAGATTGCTTCATGAAAATTCTGATTATCAATCAGTATGCTGCCGCTGCTTTGTTTGACAAAGGGGGGCGCCACTATGATTTACCGCGCCATCTGGCTCAACAAGGACATGAAGTAGCGGTTGTCGCTGCGCGCTGGACGCATCTTGTGCGTGACGAAAAAATGGCCGAATCGGCACCCGCCATTCAGGTTGTTGCTGGCGTCACATATCACTTGATTGATATGCCGCGCTACATTCATGCTCATGATAAAAAGCGAATTGTGAATTGGTTTTTATTTGCATGGAAATTGCGCAATTTTGATCGGCATCTTGGCTTTAAGCCAGATGTTATTGTTTATTCATCCCCCGCTTTGCCCGGCTATCTTGGCGCGGAAAAACTGGCGCGACGAACTGGCGCCAAATTGATTTTTGAGGTACGGGATATTTGGCCGCTCTCGCTGATGGAAATAGGGGGTTACTCTCCTAAACATCCGTTTGTTCGTTTCCTTCAATGGGTGGAAGATAGAGCCTACCGGATGGCTGACGCGGTTTTCTCGAATCTTCCCATGGCTGATCGGCACATGGTCACACGAGGGATGGACGCCAAAAAATTTCACTGGATACCCAATGGCATTGATGTGGAGCAAGCGATGCTGGCCGAACCGCTTTCTGAAAATATAATGAAATTGATTCCAGTATCGGGCTTTAAAGTTGCTTATACGGGGACTTTAGGCGCGGCCAATGCGCTGGATACTTTGATTGACGCGATGAGCTTTCTGAAAAATGAAACAGACATTCATTTAATGATTGCAGGCCATGGCAAAGAAGATACGCGCCTTCGGGAGCGAGCGCAGGCATTAGGTCTTGAGCGGATCTGTTTTTTGGGTAGCATTCTAAAACGACAGGTTTTTTCCTTGTTGAAATTGATGGATGCGACTTATGTTGGAACACTGCCCAGTTCTTTATACAGGTTTGGGGTTGCTCTCAACAAGTTGTTTGATTACGGGTTGGCGGGCAAACCCATCATTTACGGGGTAGATTCCGGGGATTATCGCCCTGTGGAAGAGTGGAGAGCGGGTATTTCCGTTCCACCGGGCGACGCAATGGCTTTGGCTGAGGCTATTCGCAAGCTACGCGACATATCGGTATGCGAACGTGAAGAAATGGGGAAAAACGCAATAGATAAAACCATTGCATTGCATGACTACAAAAACATCGCCGTAAAAATGGCTGAAGCACTGGAGGAAGTGTGCAAAATACCCCACCATGCCTGAAAAAAGCAGACAGATTGCTGATCTGGCCGAGCCGACAGCTAAAATCTTGATGCAGAACGGTGTAGATAGCGCGGGCTTTGTCCACATGACTGAACTGGCAACTAAATATGGATTTGAGCCGTTGCTCGCCAACTACCGTTCGCCCTGAGCTTGCCGAAGGGCAGTGTGGAGAGCGGACTTTGATAAACTCAGCCCGAACGCTGTGTTCAATATTTCGTTGTCAGGGAATAGATATTGAGAGCGCGTCCTCATGAAATGTCTCGTTACCGGTGCCAATGGTTTTGTTGGCGCTCATCTTGTGCGGCATCTTCTCAATACCGGGCATGAAGTCAGGGCGGTTGTCTCTACGGAGCAGACGGGAACTGCCAATGCCAACGGAGTGGAATATGCTCGGGTTGCGCGGAGCGAGGTTGACGCAACTGCGTGGCAAGCCGCTTGCCGCGACGTAGATGTGATCTTCCATCTCGCCGGGCGTGCTCATCATGGCGATGCTTTCTCACCGGCTGCGCGAGCAGTTTATTTTCGGGATAATTGGGAGATGACCCGTGCATTGACACAAGCAGCAATAACAGAACAAGTACGCCGCTTTGTTTTTTCAAGCTCTGTCACAGTTTACGGCGTGGCATCTGTTGCTGCCCAACCGCTACGGGAAGATACTTCCGCCCAGCCGCATCCAGATGACGTTTTCGCGCAATCAAAATTGGCAGCGGAAAAATTTCTGTTGTCCAATGAAATTCGCGCCGCTCTGGAGCCTGTTATCGTCCGTCTGCCGCTAGTCTATGGCGCAGGCGTCAAGGGCAACATGGCGATGCTTATCAAACTGACGCAGAGTGGCCTGCCTTTGCCGCTTGCGGGAATCGACAATCGCAGGAGTTTCGTCAATATTCCAAACTGTGTCGATTTTCTTCTTACTGCTGCTACTTATCCAGATGCCACTGGAAAAATTCTGCTGACTTCGGATGGCGAGGATGTATCAACGCCAGACTTGCTACGCGCGATTGCCCACGCATCGGGGAAATCCGTGCGGCTATTTTCTGTACCGCTGGGGTTGCTGAAAGCCGCTTGCATCCTGCTTGGTAAAAAAGCATATTACGAAAAGCTTGCTGGCAATTTTCAAATTGATTCATCGGCCTCTTGCAAATTACTTGGCTGGTCGCCGAAAGTCAGTTTTACCGATGGCATCGCGCAAATGTGCGCAGAAGACAAAAGCGCGTAACTCAACATGCAACGTTTCTTCGACCTCATTTTTTCTGCGACCGGCTTGCTCTTGGGCAGCCCGCTTCTCTTTTTGCTCTGGCTCGCGGGTTTTCTCACGATCGGCTCGCCCTTGTTTTTTCAAACGCGGGTAGGCAAGCATCAAGAACCTTTCGTTCTTGTGAAATTCCGCACCATGAAACCCGGCACGGCTTCAGTCGCTTCACACTTGGCCGATGGTTCATCCATTACTGGTTGGGGACGTTTTCTGCGCCGCACCAAGCTCGATGAATTGCCGCAGTTGTGGAATGTGCTGAAAGGCGAAATGAGTCTGGTCGGCCCCCGCCCCTGCCTGCCCAACCAGACCGAACTGATCTTTGAGCGCGCGCAACGCGGCGTTTTTGTGGCGCGACCGGGGATTACGGGGCTGGCGCAGGTGCAGGGCATTGATATGTCGAATCCGCAACGGCTGGCGGAAGTGGATGCCGAGATGCTGCGGGATTTTTCTGTGGCGGACTACTTTCGGTATATCTTCCTGACGGCATTGGGGCGCGGCGCGGGAGATCGGGTGAGGTGAAAATCAGGGCACGCACTACAAAACAACTTGCTGTAACTTGAGTCACGGTTTGAATATTTAAATATACCCGTAAATCTACCCGCAGGAGATAACTGCTACTCCAAGTCTTGGGCAGGTATCTGGATTGACATTCCAATTATTCGATGTACAATAATTACCATGTTCACCGTCATTGAAACCCCGGAATTTATCGCCACTGCGGCCACTATTGGACGGATGCAGAACGTGAGGAATTTATTGACTGGATTGCTGCCAATCCCGAAGCCGGGGATGTCATTCAGCATACGAAGGGGTTGCGCAAGGTGCGCTGGTCGCGTGCCGGAATGGGTAAACGTGGCGGTGCGCGAGCGGTCTATCTGGTGCATAACAGCCGTGGAGAAATCGCGTTGCTTGTGGCCTATGCCAAAGCCAAATTTGACAACCTGCCTACGGATTTTTTGAACCGCCTCAAGGAGAAATACGATGTCTAAGAAACCTGATGCCGAAATGCTGGAATTCATGGCCTCGCTTGAGCGCGGCTTGCAACAAGCAAAGGCCGGAAAAGGTCGTGTTACCACTGGCAAAGAAATCGCCAAGCGCGTGGCTGGTCGCCCGCCGCAGGCCGTGCACAAAGAACCTGTAACGCTGCGTGTAGAACCAGATGCGCTGGCAAAATGGCGAGCAAGCGGTAAAGGCTGGCAAACACGAGCTGCTGCAGTGCTGGCGGCACACGCTCCGTGACTTTCCGTTACGCCTCATTATTTAGATCGGGTGTTGATAGGATTGCTTTGGGCAACTTGGGCAAGAAAAACTAAGCCAGGTTTCATACGGGTTTTGTGGACTTGCTAGGATTTCTTTGGACGGGTAGATGGTGGCCAGGGGCAGAATCGAACTGCCGACACGCGGATTTTCAGTCCGCTGCTCTACCAACTGAGCTACCTGGCCATGTGTGAAGCCGCGATGGGCGAGGCGGGATTATAGCAAACTCGTTGCGGGGGGCAAAATTTTTGTGGTTGGCGCGTTTGGTGTCCGCACGCAAAGATCGCGGTAAGATACAAACCTTTCAAATTTCCCGAAATTGTTTTCCAGGATCCTCATGACTCCCACTTTCAACATTTCCTTTTTGTCCGACACTGCGCTGGCGGATGAATTGCAGCGCAAGATTGACGGCAAGACCAAGCCGCTGGGGGCGTTGGGGCGGCTGGAGCGATTGGCATTGCAGGTGGGGCGGGTTCAGCAAACTTTGGAGCCTGCGCTGCGGCAGCCGGCGGTGCTGGTTTTCGCGGGCGATCACGGTGTGGCGGCGGCGGGGGTCAGCCCGTTTCCACAGGAAGTGACGCGGCAGATGGTATTGAATTTTCTTGCGGGCGGCGCGGCAATCAATGTTTTCGCGCGGCAGAACGGGATGGCGGTGCGCGTGATTGATGCAGGTGTGAATGCCGATTTTGGCGCGCTGGAAAATTTGACCGCCGCCAAGATTGCCCATGGCACGCGCAATTTTCTCGAACAACCGGCAATGACGCGCGAACAATGTGAAGCCGCGCTGGTGAAAGGTGCGGATATTGCGCGGCGCGAAATCGAGCGTGGTTGCAATGTGCTGGGATTCGGCGAAATGGGTATAGGTAATACCTCTTCGGCAGCGATATTGACCAGCAAGCTGTGCGGGTTGCCGATGGAACAGTGTGTCGGGCGCGGCGCCGGACTGAGCGATGCGGGGCTGGAGAAAAAACAGGCGCTGCTCACCGCCGCGATGGCGCGCTATCCCGATGTTCACGCACCGCTGGATGTGCTCGCCACATTTGGTGGTTTTGAGATTGCAATGATGATGGGCGCGATGCTTGCGGCGGCGGAGCGTCGAGCCTTGCTGCTGATAGACGGCTACATTTGCACTTCCGCGCTGCTGGTGGCGGCGCATCTTTGTCCCGCGATCAAGGATTATTGCGTATTCGCGCACGAATCCGGCGAGCCGGGTCATGCGAAGCAACTGGCATGGCTGGACGTATCGCCTGTGCTGACGCTCGAAATGCGCCTCGGTGAAGGCACGGGCGCGGCGCTGGTTTATCCATTGGTGCAGGCTGCGGTGAATTTTCTCAACGAAATGGCCTCGTTTGATTCCGCCGGAGTCAGCGAGCGCGCCGAATGATGTGCGAACTGCGGCTGTTTTTCACGGCGCTGATGTTTTTCACGCGCATTCCGTGCGGACGTTTCGCCGGAACGACGCAGGATGATCTCGATGGTTCATCGCGCTATTTTCCGTGGATAGGTATTCTGGTCGGCGCGGTCGGCGCGGGCATTTACTGGGTCGCCGACCAATTTCTCCCGCAGGAAATCGCGGTGCTGTTGAGCATGGCAGCGACCATTTTGCTGACCGGCGCGTTTCACGAAGACGGCCTCGCGGATGCGGCAGACGGTCTTGGCGGCGGCTGGGAAAAAGAGCAAGTGCTCGCCATCATGCAGGATTCGCGGCTGGGTAGTTATGGCGCGCTGGCGATATTCATGGCGCTGCTGGTGAAGTTTGAAACGCTCGCGCATTTGTCACCGGCCTTGCTGCCGCTCGTACTCATCGCCGGTCACGCACTGAGCCGTTTTTGCGCGTTGCTGGTGATGGTGACCCAGGACTATGTGCGACCCAACGGCAAGGCGAAACCGCTCGCGACGCAACTTTCAAAAGGCGGATTGCTGGTTGCGGCAGTCGGCGGACTTGCGCCGCTGGCCGTATTTTGGCACGCGCCGCATTTGCTGTGGGCGCTGGTTCCCGTGGTGTTGACCTGGCTGTGGTTTGCCCGAAAACTGAAACGCCGCCTCGGCGGCTACACCGGCGATTGCCTCGGCGCAATGCAGCAATTGTGCGAGCTGGCTTTCTACCTCGGCATTTTGGCGCTGAGCATTTGATGGAGCTCTATCTCGTTCGCCATACCGCTCCGGCAGTTGCTTCCGGCATTTGCTATGGTCATGCAGAAGTAGATTTGCATGAAAACGCCGCAACGGAATTCGAAATCGTGCGCGGCAAGTTCGCCGATCTTGTTCCCGCTGCGTTTTATACCAGCCCGCTGCTGCGCTGTCGGCGGCTCGCCGCCGCGTTGTCGTGGGGCGATGCGCGGCAGGATGACAGACTCAAGGAAATGCACTTCGGCGAATGGGAATTGCAACGCTGGGATGCGATTCCGCGTGAAATTTTCGATCACTGGGCGACGCATTTTGTCGAACATGCGCCGCCCGGCGGCGAATCTTTCCGCGAGCTTTACGCGCGCGCGACCGGTTTTTTCGCAGACGCCGCTGAACAGCATCCCGACGCAACCGTGGTCGCCGTCACCCACGCCGGCGTCATACGCGCTTTGCTCGCCCATGCGCTCAATCTTTCGCTGCAACACGCTCCGGGCTTCCGTCTTGATTTCGGCGGCGTAACCAAACTTGTTGCTGACGGGACGCATATCAATGTGGCGTTTGTGAATCGCTGAGGGGAAAGTTCCCCATGAATGAGCTGATTAATCCCGCTCATTTACTGCAGATGCAGGCTAACTCTTGAGCGCCCACGGCAACCCCGCCGCCATAAAAACAACGCGGTCACACGCGGCGGCCAGCGCCTGATTGAGACGGCCTTGCTCATCCTGAAAGTGGCGGTTGATTTCGCCCAGCGGCACGATGCCCATGCCGACTTCATTGCTGACCAAAATGATTTCGCCGGGCAGCGTGGGGAGGAGCGCGAGGAAAGCGTCACGTTCCTCTTTCCATGTTTGATTCTGCGGCGGTTTGCAATCCGGGCAGATCCATTGCGCGAGCCACAACGTGAGGCAATCGATGATGATGCAATGACCGTCAGCAGCAGTGGAACGCAGGGTATCGGTCAGGTGGAATGGTTCTTCAAGCAAGCGCCAGTGCGCCGGGCGGCGTTGCTGATGATGATGGATGCGCGCACGCATTTCGTCGTCCTGAATTTGCGCGGTGGCAATGTAGCTGACGGGTAGCGCGGAATTTTCCGCCTGTTTTTCCGCGTATGCGCTTTTACCGGAGCGCGCGCCGCCGAGAACCAGGGTTTTCATGCTGTGTTTACGGCGTATCCCAACGCACTTCGTCGCCTGTCTTGATGCCGCGTTGCGCCGCGCCGCCGCCGTTGATTTCCAGCACCGCGCTGACATCGCCTGCGGAATGCAGCGGAGTTTCGTCGTGCGGCGTGGCGTCGGCGGCGATGTTGAGGATGCGGTGATCAACGCCGATAAAGATGATGTCGAGCGGAATCAGCGTGTTCTTCATCCAGAAAGCGGCAGGGCGCGCCGGATCCATCGGAAAAATCATGCCTTCATTCGGCCCCATGCGTTTGCGGAACATGAGACCCTGTTCCTGTTGCGCGGGCGTGGATGCGACTTCGACATGGAACCCGCTTCCCATTGTCTTGCCCGGTTTGGTGATCAGCAGATTCACCACCGGCAAACCGGATTCGGGATGGGTTGTCGTTTCTGCGGCGACAGGGGCGCACAGGCTTGATCCAAGAATGCAAACAGCAAAAGCGGTTGTTAAACGCATGGCAGTCCTCTGTAAATTACCATTCAATTCCCGGCATCGCCTGCACTCCCGCATGGAAAGCGTGTTTGACCAGGTGCATTTCGCTCACGGTGTCGGCCAGCTCGACTAATGCGTCGGATGCTGCGCGACCGGTGATGATGACGTGTTGCATTGCAGGGCGGGCGGTGAGCGTGGGCGCGACTTCTTCCATGTCGAGCCAGCGATAATTCAATGCGTAGGTAAATTCGTCGAGAATGACAAGGTCGATGCCGTCGTCGCGCAGATAGTCGCAGGCAAGTTCCCACGCTTTGCGCGCGGTGGCCGCGTCGCGCTCCGCATCCTGCGTTTCCCACGTAAAACCGTCGCCCATGACGTGCCAGCGCACATTGGCGTGATTGCGGAAAAATTCTTCTTCGCCGGTGTCGGAGCGGCTTTTGATGAACTGGATCACGGCGGCTTTCATGCCGTGTCCCAGCGCGCGCGCGAGCACGCCGAAGGCCGCGCTGGATTTGCCTTTGCCGTTGCCGGTGTTGACCAGCAGCAAGCCGCGCTCGATTTGCGCCGCGTTGATTGCGGCATCGACCACGACTTTTTTGCGCGCCATGCGCTCGGCATGACGCGCGTTTTTGTCGTTGTCAGCGGACATCAGGCATGTCTGCGAGCCGCGCCATGCGCGAAAGCGAAGGCGACATGGACAATCGCGGCAACACCCATCCAGAATGCGAAGGTGGCCAGACCATGCGGGAAATATTGCACGAAGCTCGCGCCGAATCCGGCCAGCGTCGGCTCCGCGATGCGTCCCGAGAGGAAATAAAAACTGCCGCTGCTGAACAGTTCGGCGAGCACCGCGCCGGTGAACAAACTCGCGCCCAAAAGCGGCAAGGCGTGCAGGCTGAAGCTGTACCGTTTTGCGAACCAGCGCCCGGTCAGCCACAGCGAACCGTAAGCAGGAATCAGGAAAGGATAAGCCGCGCTCACGCAAAAATCGCTGACGCCGCCCCAGGTGATCGCGGCGTAATCCACCGCGCCTGCGAGCGCCAGAAAGCCCGCGAATGCCCGCTTTGAGGCCAGATATGCGCCGGCGAGAAAGAACACCGCCCACGAGATGTCGGGCAAATACGCGACGGTGGCGAAATGATGGCTGCGCGTGGCGGCCATAAGCGCCGCGAGTATCAGCCCGATGAAAAGTTGCTGCTGTTTGCTGAGGTTCATAGTTCTGCTCCTTGAAGTAAACGGATTGTAACGCAATGATGACTTTTATTGCGGCTGCCAGCGCAGACCGACAAACACGGTGGCGCCCGGCGTGTTGTAAGGCGCGGCGGCAGGACTGCTGCCGGTGTAGGCCAGCGCATAGTCCTTGTCCAGCACATTGTCGGCGCGCGCCTCCACTTTCCAGTCGCGATTGATGAGGTAGCTCGCGGTCAGATTGAGCAGCGCATAGCCGCCCATGCGCTTGGTATTGGCCGCATCTTCAAAGCGTTCGGATGCGCTCACAAGCTCCGAGCCCACGCGCCATGCGCCGGATGACCAATCCAGGCGCAGCGTGCCATAACGTTGCGCGCGGCGCTGCAAAAGACCGGCGACATTGCCGGAATCATCCGCAACGCTGCGCGGCGACTGCACCGTGAAATTTCCGCCGAGCTGCCATTGATTGTCGATCTGCCACACCGCATCGGCGGTCATGCCGCGTATCCTTGCCTTGCCGACATTGATCGGGCAATAGCCGGAAGCCACGCAGGTGGCCGTGGCTGCGCCGGTTCCCTGAATGAGATTGCGGATGCGGTTTTCAAAAATCACCAGCCCCGCGTTCACGGGTTTGCTGTTGTAACGCAGCGCCGCTTCGAGGTTGCGGGATTGCTCCGGTTTGAGATCGGGGTTGCCGAATCCGGGGTAATAAAGCATGTTGAATGAAGGCGCCTTGAACGCATTGCCGTAGCCCGCCGAAATGCGCCAGCCCGGCGCGAAGCGATAGCCGTAGCCGATGTTGCCGGTCATGTGCGCGCCGTATTGGGTATTGTGATCTTCGCGCAGCGAAAGTTGCAGCAGATGCTTTCCTTCGTCCAGCAAATAACCTGCGGCGTAGCCGTCATTATTGCGGTCGCGGCGGAACGTGGTAACCGGATCGGGCACGCCCTTGACCTCCTGTTCCAGCCGGTCATACGCCAGCATCAACTTGCCCACGGGCAAAAGCAGCTCGTTTTGCCAGGTGATCTGTTGTTGCGTGGTGCGGAAATCGCTGGAACCAAACGCGGAATGATCCACCGCATCGTTAAAACCCGTGCCCCACGACAGCTTGCTTTGCCAGATATCCGTGAGCTGGTTGGTGCTCGTCAGCGCGTAACCGCGCAAGGTTTCGTCGCCGTAGTTGTCGAAGTTTGAAAAGTTGCTGTCGTAATGATAACGGCTGCGACTCTGGAAAAACTGCGCGCGCAATTGCTGGCCGGGTGCGAATACGTGCTCCACATACGCTGAGACGGAATTATTCCAGTAGCCGTCGTCATCCCGGTTTTTGGGCGGCATGGCGGGTGTGGCGCGTATAGTCGAAAAACCATCGGTGATATAGCTGGAGGCGGAAATACCGAAGGTCGTTCCGTTGGCTCCGGCGGAAACACCCGTTTCCGCCGTTCGTGTGTTGTAACTGCCATAGCCGACGGCGGCGTTGAAGCGGGTTTGGTCATCGCCGACCTTGCGCGTGAAAATCTGGATCACGCCGCCAATGGCATCCGCGCCATAAAGACTGGATGCCGGGCCGCGCAAAATCTCGATGCGGTCTATCTGCGCGAGCGGCATGTTCTGGAAGGAAAAATTGCCCAGTGTGGCGGAATTGAGCCGCAGCCCGTCCACCAGCACCACCACATGATCGGAATTGGTGCCGCGCAGGAAAACGCTGCTCGGCTGGCCGGGGCCGCCGGTGGAATCGACCTCGATGCCCGGCTGGCGTTGCAGCAACTCAATCAGGCCGGCTGGTCCCGCGCGTTCGATTTCTTCGCGGTTGATGACGGTGACATCCGCAATCGTGCTTTCGCGTGTTTGGGCGATGCGCCCGGCGGTGACGATTACGTCGTTGGTGTTGATGTTTTCCTGCGCGACGGCAGGGGCGGAAAGAAGCAAGCCGATCAGGCTCGCCGGAATACTGCGCTTCATGACAAAATCCCCTTTGCGCTTGCGACCCCGCAAGCGAAAAATCAAAAACGGAAATTCCGCAGAAAGCGCATCAAGAAAGGGAAAGACAAGAAACACCCCAGCCTGAATACCGCGCCCCGCGATAATTTCACACGTGGTTGCGCAGGCCGGTCTCCGGGCTTGCAAGGTTTGACGCGTCGCCTTCCCGAGTTTCCTCAGTGGCGTGCATGACGCGTCCGCACTTGCTTACCGTTGCGGGGGCAGCACAGGTTTCTCACCTGTTTCCCGTTTCACCTTGTCGCTGGACAGCGATGTCGGCACCTGACAACTTTTTTCATTGTATCCAAAATTCCGGCCTTACGGCAATACTTGCAAAAACCTGCGTTATCAATTGACCATTCAGGGATTTTCCAATTATAGTTCCGGCATGGAAGCCGATTTAAAAGTGCTGGAAGACAAGGTCGCGCAGTTGATACACATCTGCCAACAGTTGCGAGGGGAAAATATCAACCTGCGGCAGGAGTTGGCGCAGGCGCAAAGTGATGCGCGCCAGTTGAAGGACAACATGGCGCGCGCCGTTGACAAGCTCGAACTGCTGCTGGCAAACCTGCCGGAGGAAAACCATGGCTGAAACCCGTGGCGTTGATGTCAACATCATGGGGCGCGAATTCCGCGTCGCCTGCACGGACGAGGAATACGATGCGCTTATGACCGCCGTTTCCTATCTCGACCGCAAAATGCGCGATATTCGCGACGGCGGCAAAGTGATCGGCGTCGAACGCATTGCCATCATGGCCGCGCTCAACATGGCGCACGAACTTCTGAACGCGCGCAGCGGCGGGTTTGACTTCGGCGACTTCAAGCGTAGAATCGGTGTCATGCAGGAACAAATAGATCAAGCGATCGCCGAGCAGAACGAGTTGTTCTGATTCAGTTCCCGAAGATTTCCCGGTTTGTTCCCTGCGGTGCTGCCGGATCATAGATTCCGTGAACCATACTTCGAGCATTCGGTTGCGGCTTATACGAACACTGTTGCGCGCGTCCTTTCGGATGTGCCTGAAGTGCTCCCGCTGTGGCCACCTGGTCAACCAGGTTCAGGATGCTGGTCCAACGGCATTTGCGGGGAACTCCCATTTCCACCCCCAAGGATTTTCGTGCGTTACTGGCTTATGAAGTCCGAACCGTCGGACGTTTCCGTTGACGATCTCGCCTCTTTCCCCAATCAAAGTGTGGACTGGTACGGCGTCCGCAACTATCAGGCGCGCAACTTCATGCGCGACCAGATGCGGGTGGGCGACGGCGTGCTGTTTTACCATTCCAACTGCGCCGAGCCGGGGGTTGTGGGAATCGCCAAGGTGAGCAAGCTCGCCTATCCCGACCGTACGCAGTTCATCAAGGGCCACAAGTATTACGACCCCAAGGCCACACCCGAAAAGCCGCGCTGGTTCAACGTGGACGTGAAGCTGGTGCGCAAGACGCGCTTGCTGAGCATCAAGGAGCTGCGCGCGATACCGGAGCTTGCGAATCTGCGCATACTGCAACGCGGCAACCGGCTCTCGATTACGCCGGTCGATCCGCGCGACTGGGAAATCATCCTCACAAAGCTGAAGTAGCAGACTCCCGGACAAACTTCGGAAAAATTACCCCAGGAACAACTTGTAAGCCGGATTCGCGTTTTCGTCCCAATAGGCGTAGCCCAGCTTGTTGAGGAAGGTCTTGAACTTGCCGTGCTCTTTGGGCGGAACCTGAATGCCGACCAGCACGCGGCCATAGTCGGTGCCGTGGTTGCGGTAGTGGAACAGGCTGATATTCCAGTTGTGGCCCATGTTTTCCAGAAACTGCATGAGCGCGCCCGGCCGCTCCGGAAACTCAAAGCGATAGACCAGTTCATTCTGCACCTGCGGCGCGTGACCCCCGACCAGATGGCGCAGATGCAACTTGCCCATTTCGTTGTCGGTGAGGTCGAGCGCAGGCAGGCCGTGGCGGCGCAGCATCTGCGCGAGCTTGGTGGATTCGCCCGGCTGGTGCGTGGTGACGCCGACAAAAATATGCGCTTCACGCGGATCAGCGTAGCGATAATTGAATTCGGTGATGTTGCGGTTGCCGAGCAGGCCGCAGAATTTCCTGAACGAGCCCGCTTTTTCCGGGATCGTCACCGCGAGCACGGCTTCGCGCTGCTCACCGATTTCGGCGCGCTCCGCGACAAAACGCAGGCGGTCGAAATTGGTGTTCGCGCCGGAAGCGACGGCGATGAGGGTTTTGTCGCGCAGTTTGTGTTGCTGCGCGTATTCCTTGAGTCCCGCGACGGCGAGCGCGCCCGACGGCTCCAGTATGGAGCGCGTATCTTCAAACACGTCCTTGATCGCGGCGCAGATCGCGTCGTTATCGACCAGCACCATTTCATCGACGTATTCGCGGCACAGGCGGAACGTTTCAACGCCCACCTGCTTGACCGCAGTGCCGTCGGCGAACAGGCCGACCTGATTGAGCGTCACGCGCTTGCCCGCTTTCAACGAGCGCGTCATCGCATCCTGATCCGCAGTTTCGACGCCGATCACCTTGATCTCCGGGCGCAACCGTTTGATGTAAGCCGCGACACCCGCAAGCAATCCGCCGCCGCCTACCGCGCAAAAGATCGCATGTATGGGGGCGGGATGTTCGCGCAAAATTTCGGCAGCGATGGTGCCTTGTCCGGCGATGACATAAGGGTCATCGTAGGGATGAACGAAGGTCAGCTTTTCCGATTTTTCGAGCTTGAGCGCGTGATCGTAGGCGTCGGAATACGAATCGCCCGCGAGCACCACTTCGCCGCCGCGATTGCGTACCGCCTCCACCTTGATAAGCGGCGTGGTGGTGGGCATCACGATCACTGCGCGGCAACCCAGTTTTTTCGCAGCTAATGCCACGCCCTGCGCATGATTGCCTGCGCTTGCCGTGATTACGCCGCGCTTGATCTGCGCCGGAGTGAGGTGCGCCATTTTGTTGTAAGCGCCGCGCAGCTTGAAGGAAAATACCGGCTGCATGTCCTCGCGCTTCAACAGCGCCGCGTTGCCTATGCGCCGTGACAGGTTGGGCTGCGGCTCCAGCGGAGTTTCCACGGCCACGTCGTAAACGCGCGCGGTGAGAACTTTTTCGAGATAGTCATTTTTCATCGGTGGATGGGCGTGTATGATTCAATCTTTGCATTATAAAGAAAACCTTGAACTGGAAGGATAAATCTCATGGCATCGCAAGACGAACTGAAACAGCAAGTCGCCAAAGCCGCCGCCGAATACGTGCGCGGCGGCATCATAGGCGTGGGTACCGGCTCCACCGCCAACTATTTCATCGAAGAACTGGCCAAGGTCAAAAGCCGCATCGACGGCGCGGTTGCGAGTTCCGAGACGACTGCGCAGCGACTGCGCAGCCACGGCATCGACGTACTGGATCTCAACAATGTAAGCCCCGGCGATCTGGAAATTTATGTGGATGGCGCCGATGAAATCACCGAGCACATGCACATGCTCAAGGGCGGCGGCGGCGCATTGACGCGCGAGAAAATCGTCGCGGCGGTGGCGCAAAAATTCATCTGCATTTGCGATGCAAGCAAACTCGTGCCGGTGCTGGGTAAATTTCCGTTGCCGGTCGAGGTGCTGCCGATGGCGCGCAGCCACGTCGCGCGCGAATTGACTCGCCTCGGCGGCCAGCCTGTATTGCGCGATTTCACCACCGACAACGGCAATGTGATCCTCGACGTGCATGGCCTCACCATTCTGGATCCGGTGGAAATGGAAGCCAGGATCAACCAGATTGTCGGCGTGGTCACCAATGGTTTGTTTGCGGCACGCCCGGCCAATGTGTTGCTGCTCGCGACGCAGGAAGGTGTGAAGACGCACAAGCATTGATTTTTTATTTTCGTCATCCTCGCTCCGCCAGCGGGAGAAGGAATGACATGACGTGTGTTTTTCCTCTTTCAGCTTGTGGGAGAGGGTGGTTTTCAAGCAAGAAGATGCCCCAATGAAAAAAACGATGCCCGCCGAAATCGCCGCCGTTGATCTCGGTTCCAACAGCTTTCGTTTGCAAATGGCGCAACTGGTGGATGACCAGTTGGTGTTTCACGATTCCCTGCGCGAAATGGTGCGTTTGGGTGCGGGCTTGGGCAAGGACAAGACGCTGGATGCTGATTCGCAGTATCGCGCGATTGACTGTCTCAAGCGTTTTGGCGAGCGTTTGCGCGGTCTGCCGCAAGACGCCGTGCGCGCAGTGGCGACCAATACGTTCCGCGTCGCCAAAAATGCGCCACAGCTTTTGAAAGAAGCCGAAGCTGCGCTCGGATTTCCCATTGAAATCATCGCCGGGCGCGAAGAAGCGCGCATGATCTTTGTCGGCGTCACGCACGGCCTCAGCGCGTCGCACCATGAACGGCTCGTCATTGATATTGGCGGCGGCTCCACCGAATTCATCATCGGCCGGGGATTCGAGCCGGAGGAAATGGAAAGTCTGTACATGGGTTGCGTTAGCTACAGCATGAAGTATTTCGCTGACGGCAAGCTCAGTGAAGGCAATCTCAAGCGCGCGGAAATCGCTGTGCGCGAGGAGGTGCAAGGCATACACCGCCAATTCGGCGCAGGCAACTGGAACGAAGCGGTCGGCTCTTCCGGCACCGCGCGCGCACTGGGCGAAGTGTTGCTGGAACAAGGCTGGAGCAACGGAGAAATCACGCTGGAAGGTCTGGAAAATCTGCGCGATTTTCTTGTCAAAACCAAAGACCTCAAAAAACTGCAACTCGCGGGCGTGAACGCCGAGCGTTTGCCTTCCTTTCCTGGCGGCTTCTGCATCATGCTGGGTGCGTTCCGTGAGTTGGGCATCCAGAGCATGGAAGTCGCCAACGGCGCATTGCGCGAAGGCGTGTTGTACGAGCTGGTCGGCCGCATGCATCAGCAGGATACGCGCGAGGAAACCGTCGCGCGATTCAAGCGCCGTTATCACGTTGATGCGCGACAAGCGCGACGTGTGGAGGCCACGGCGCTGGCGTTGCTGAAACAGGTCGAGCCGCGCATGGAGCACGCCGAAGCTGCGGAACGTCATCTGTCATGGGCTGCGCGCCTGCACGAAATCGGCACTTCCATCGCTCACGTCGGCTATCACAAACATTCGTCCTATATTCTCGAACACGCTGACATGCCCGGCTTTTCGCGCATGGAACAGCAAACGCTGAGTTTGCTCGTGCGCTGCCAGCGCCGCTCGCTGCCCAAGGCCATGCTGCCGGAAATCATCGACGAACGCAGCGTGATGATCGCCGCCCTGCGTCTCGCCGCGCTGCTGCACCGCAACCGTCAGGATATATCGCTCCCCGAACTGGAGTTTGACTGGAATGGAAAAAACTTCCGCCTGCGCGTCGATGAAAAATGGCTCGCGCAAAACCCGCTCGCCGAAAGCGCGCTGCACGCGGAAGTTTCCTACTGGGAGGACGCAGGCGTGGAGTTCAAATTGAAATAGGGGTGGGCTTGAATCCACAGCGTTCACTGCATGCTGCCATGGACGGCTGGTGATTTTTCGTTTCGTGGGATTTCGCTTTGCTCCACCTACGCTACGTTTGCTGCGTGTGCATACGCGAGCAATGATTGCATAATCACCGGACAAAATATACAATTTGTACAAAATGTATATTAGGAGTCATCGATGCGTACTATGACAGCAAGTGAAGCAAGGCAAGGGTTTGCTGAAATCATTGATTCTGTCCGGCGGGAGCCGGTGGTCATCCGCCGCCAGAAGCGGGATGTGGCCGTCGTAATGTCCATGGATGAGTACGAGCGTTTGGCGCACTTGAATGTGGCTGAGCTCCAACGCTTCTGTGATCAAGTGGGCGCAAAAGCGAAACAAGCGGGCATGACCGAGGAAGTCCTGCAGGAGTTGCTCAATAGTGAGGACTGATCGCAGGCTGGTGATAGATACCAATCTTTGGATCAGTTTCCTGCTCACACCCGGCGGTACGGCAGCGAAGGCCGTGGAGCACGGGCTGCTGTGGGGTATTCCGCTGATGTCCGAGGCCACGTTGACGGAATTGAGTGATGTTTTGTCGCGCAGCAAATTCGACCCCTATGTGACTCGCGAAGATCGCCAGCAGTTTTTGTTGCATATCGGAGGTGTGGTCAGAATCATCTCCGTTACGCGAAAAATTTCTGCGTGCCGGGATCCCAAGGATGACAAGTTTCTTGATGTGGCAATCAATGGCGAGGCCGACCTTATTCTGACCGGCGATCAAGACCTGCTGGATTTACATCCGTTTCATGGTGTGGAAATAATGAACCCACCCGATTTTTTGAGGCGGGTTTCGTAGCTGTGCAGGCCGAGGTTTGCAAGTTCCTCACTCTATGAGCTCTAATTACTTGGAACTCAGCGCCGCCGCATAGATGAATGCTGTAAACATCGTAAAGTTCGTGGGTTACGCTTTGCTCTACCCACGCTGCGGTTGCTTATGGAATAACGAATTTAATATCGAAACAATAACAACAAAAGAAAAAGCGATAATCAGCCCTATTGCATCATGCATAAAAGCCGTCTGTGCGAGAGTTTTGATATGTGGAGGAAAAATAAAATTGAATACTGCAATCATCACCACAATAGGAAGCAGACTGACCATACAAATCGTTAGCGACCTTATTTTTAGCCAAAACAATAGAAAACACAGAATATAAAACACCCAGCCATTCCTTATATAAAACCAAGTCCCTGTAGGAAAATTTTTGATAAAGAACACTCCCCAATGCTCCAGAGGGAGTCCCTTAGAGAAGCGAATATCTCCAAACAAAAATAAATTAATTGTCTGTACAACTAAAATAACAAAGCAAAAAACTACGAGTTCTTTTGTTCTGGATTTGAGCGTAGCTATGAATTTCTCCACTGCGAATGTCATCTATCTGCTCCCATCAAGCCGACCCCGTGTCGCTGCCCTGCCCGTAAACCTCCATGAGATAGTGTTGCGCGCTGAAGGCTGCGGCGCGGGTGTGTTTGAGGCGGTAATTGCCATCCGGCAGCATTTCCCATGTGTTGAGATTGTCCTTGAGGTAGGGTTGCAGGCCTTCCTTGATGACGCGTCGTTTGAGTTTGGGGTCGAGCAGCGGGAAGCAGGCTTCGATGCGGCGGAAGAAGTTGCGGAACATCCAGTCGGCGCTGGCGAGGTAGAGGTCTTCCGCGCGGTCATTGTAAAAGTAGAAAATGCGCGAGTGTTCGAGAAAACGTCCGACGATGGAACGCACATGGATATTTTCCGACACGCCGGGCAATCCGGGGCGCAGTGCGCATACGCCGCGCACGATGAGGTCGATTTCCACGCCCGCGCCGGAGGCTTCGTACAGCGCCTGGATGATTTCCGGTTCCAGCAGCGCGTTCATTTTGGCGATGATGCGCGCTTTTCTTCCGGCGCGCGCGTGTTCGGTTTCGTTGCGAATCGCCTTGATGAGTTTCTGGTGCAGCGTGAACGGTGATTGCCACAAATGTCGCAATGCGCTCGCGCGACCCAATCCGGTAAGTTGCGCGAATAAGTCATTCACATCCGCGCAGATGTTTTCGTTGGCGGTAAGCAACCCGAAATCGGTGTAAAAGCGCGCGGTGCGCTGGTGATAGTTGCCGGTGGAAAGGTGAACGTAGCGGCGCAGTTTGTCATCCTCGCGGCGCACCACCATGGCCATCTTGGCATGAGTCTTGTGGTTGACGACGCCATAGACCACGTGCGCGCCGGCGTCTTCCAGCTTGGCTGCCCAGTTGATATTGGCTTCCTCGTCGAAACGCGCCATCAGCTCCACCACCACCGTCACTTCCGTGCCGCGTTTGGCGGCTTCAATAAGCGAGGTCATCAACGTGGAATCCGCGCTGGTGCGATAGACGGTCATTTTGATCGCGAGCACGCCGGGATCATTCGCCGCCTGCTGAATGAATTCCACCACCGGATTGAATGACTGAAAAGGATGATGCAGCAGAATATCGCTCCTGCGTATCGCGCTGAAAATATCGTCGTGCTTGCCGATTTCCCTGGGCATGCCCGGGATGAATGCGGGAAATTTAAGGTCGGGCCTGTCCACCCAATCCGGAACCTGCATCATGCGCACGAGATTGACGAGGCCGTTCACCCGATATAAATCCTCCTGCTCCAGCCCGAACTGCTGCAACAGAAATTCCGCAATGCCCGGCGAGCAGTTGTCGGCCACTTCCAGTCGCACTGCATCGCCAAACTGACGGTGCGACAACTCGCCCTGCAAGGCGAGGCGCAGGTTGGTCGTGCTTTCATCATCGAGCGAAAGCTCGCTGTTGCGCGTCACGCGAAACTGGTAGCAGCCGCGCGCCGTCATGCCGGAAAACAGTTCGCCCACATGCGCATGCAGGATAGAAGACAAGAATACGAAACCGTATTCATGCCCCGCGATTTCGGATGGCAGCCGGATGATGCGCGGCAACGCACGCGGCGCTTGCACGATGGCGATTCCGGAGTTGCGACCAAACGCGTCCTTGCCTTCCAGTTCAATCGCGAAGTTCAAGCTTTTGTTGAGCATGCGCGGGAAGGGATGCGAGGGATCCAGTCCCATGGGGGTGAGTATGGGCATCAACTCGCGGAAGAAATAATCGCGTATCCATGCCTGTTGCGCTTCGTTCCATTGCGTGCGGCGCAGAAAGCAGATGCTCTGTTCGGCAAGCTGCGGCAGCACTACCTCGTTCAACACCTGATATTGCCGCTCCACCAGTTGATGCGCCTCGTCACTGATGCGCGCCATCGTCTGCCGCGGCGTCAACCCGTCGGGTGAGGTACCGGGCGCGCCAAACTCGATCTGCTCCTTGAGATCGGCCACGCGCACTTCAAAAAATTCATCGAGATTGCTGCTCACTATGCACAGGAACTTGAGCCGCTCCAGCAGCGGATTGCGCGTATCCTCGGCCTGCGCCAGCACGCGGCGGTTGAATTCGAGAAGGCCGAGTTCGCGATTGAGAAAATATTCCGGAGACATGGCAGGTTTGGGCGGCGTCACGATAAAGCCCCGTAGTCTAGCAGCGGAGTGCTAAGGAAATTGTGACAAATCCGTTACTGCGCGGGCGGCACATAACCCGCGGCCTGATCGGCACCCGCGCCGAAGAAATAGGCTACGGTCTGTTCCTTGAGATACTGTCGCGCGCGCGGGTCGGCCAGACTCAGGCGGTTTTCGTTGACCAGCATGGTCTGCTGCTTGAGCCAGCCAGCCCACGCTTCCTTGGAGACATTTTCGTAGATGCGTTTGCCGAGTTCGCCGGGATAAGGAGGGAAATCCATGCCCTCTGCCTCGCGTCCGAGTTTGACGCAGTTCACCATTCTTGCCATTGCAGTAATCCTTTGATGTTTTGTAAATAACCAATGATAACTGAAGTTCAAGCCGGCTAGAATTCGCCGCGCAGCCCGATCAGTATCGAACGTCCGCCGAGCGGCGCGATATCCTTGAGCACCGAGGTATGCTCGCGCGCATCCGCATTCAGCAGATTGGTCGCTTTGGCAAAGATATCCAGATGCAATTTGGTCGGCAAGTGGTAACTCAGCGAGGCGTCGAGCATGGTGTAACCGGCGGTAGGCAACTCGTTGGCGGCGACTCGGTTCTGCGCGAAGGTGCGCGTGATATCCAGCGAGGCATCAAAACGATACAGCGCATAATCCAGCCCCACGCCCAGACGCAACGGCGAAATGCGCGGCAATGGATCACCGCTGTCGAGATTGGTGGCGCGCACATAATCGCCTTTGAGGCGCAAATCCAGTGCGCCCGCAGTTTCTGCCACGCGAAATTTTCCGGCAAGTTCCAGCCCGCGAAAGACGGCGGGCACGGCGCGCGTGACGGCCTCCTGCATGATGGTTAACCCCGAGCCATCCGCCACGCCGTCGTTGTTCGCATCCGCCGGATTCAGCTCTCCGTCTTCGCCACGTGTGTTACCGGTCGAAAACAAGGTGATGTAATTATCGAAGCGTGTGTAAAAACCGGTGATGCTGAAGCTGTGTTTCCCCTGCTTCCAGCCCAATTTCAGATCGACACCAGTGGATTTTTCGACCGCCAGACCGGGATCGCCGATTTCATATTGCGCGGTTGCTGCGTGCGGGCCGTTGGCATAAAGCTCGTAGTAGGCGGGTGCTCGCTCGCTGTGCGAGAGATTGCCTGCGAGTGTCCAGGACGGATTGAGATTGAACTGTGCGCCACCGGAAAAACTGACCGGAGTGAAATCCTGATTGTCGCGTGCGCCGAAATGTCCGCCCAAACCGCCGCCTGCGGAGGAAACTTCGGCGTATTCGATGCGGCTGCCGAAGATGAGTTTGAGCGTGTGTGACGAAGTTGTGATCGGCCATTCCTCGTAAATCCAGGCGGCTTGCATGTCGGTTTGTGTTTTCGGAATAAGCGCCTCCTCGCCGTCGGCGCTGAAATTGCTGTGATGAAATTGCACGCCGACCGTGCCGGTCAGCGGTCCCAACGCACCATGCGATGCCTCCAGCGAGCCTTCCCATCCGTGGTTTTCAAATGTTGTGCCGACCACGCCGTTTTCGATTTCCTGATGCTCGTAATCCGTGCGTGTGAGCCGTGCTTGCACACGGGTGATTGCAGTACCGAGATCGCGCGCCTCGCCTGCCAGATCCCAGCGATGGCTGTTCATCTCGATATGTACGTCCGGTTCGGCTACGGTGCCGTAATCGGAGGTGAATGCCGAAAAGGAAATTCCAGCGTAGCCATGTTCGCCGGTATAAGAGGCGCCCAATGCGCCGCCCTTGCTTTGCGACGCGCTGTTCTGCAATGTGCCGCGCGCTTCGTCCGGCTGCGGATCGGCGCGGCGCAGTCTGGATGAGCGTGCGTAGCCGGGAATATCCAGGTCGTCGGTATCGCGCACATAAGCATCCGCATGAATGGCAAGTTGGTTGTTCCCCGCCTCCAGCAATGCGGAAGTGCCGTGCTGATTGTCAGCGCCGCCGATGCGCGTTTCCGCGCGGCCACTTATGCCATCGACGGGGTCGCGCGGAATACGGTTATCCAGCGTGTTGACCACGCCGCCGATTGCGTTGCCGCCGTATTTCAACGCGGCAGGGCCGCGCACCACGTCAATCTGCTCAATCGTGAGCGGGTCTATCGGCACGGCATGATCGGGGCTGAGCGATGAGGCGTCCATTAGTCCGGCGCCATTTTGCATGAGGCGGACATGGTCGCCGTCCAGCCCGCGTATGATGGGGCGCGAGGCATTGGGGCCGAAGTAGCTGGAGTGCACGCCGGGCGTGCCGTTCAAGGTTTCACCCAGGGTGCTTTGCTGGTGCAGCAACAGCTCGCGGCCATTGAGCACAGATGCCGGTTCATCCGGCGAAGTTTCGGTCGGGCTGGCGGTCACGGAAGTTGCGGGCAATTTGATTTCAACCGGCGCATCTCCGGCCTGCGCCGGTTTTATCGTCAGGGTAAGGGTGACAGCAAGTGCGACAGGCAGCATCCGCACCTGTGGTACGCAGAGTTTTTTGCTCATGGAGATATCCTGAAAAAATGTACGAACGACACGCCTGTATCAATGGCGTGTAGCGGCAAGCCTGACGTGCAGGCATTAAATTTTCAGGAGATGAAAGGTGGTGCGCGCGCCGGATAGATGAGGAGATGACGCAGATCGGCAGTCTGCGTTCCCGCGATTGCAACAATGTGTTCGCACGGAATGTGCGGTACTGTGTAAGCGACCACGCCCGGCATCGCATTTGCGAGTTCGGCATAAGCGGCGCACTGTTCGCACGGTGCATTGTGTTTTTTGTCCTGCTGCTGTTCCTGCGCATCCGCCAGATGCGTGACGGCGTGCATAAACGCTCCCTGCTGGCCGAAGCCGAACAGAAGCATCAATGTCAGTATGAAAAACGCGCGCCGCAACATGGGATGGATTCTAGCAGACATCCGCCATGCTTCGGCAATTTATGAAATGCGGCTGGGCTATAATGGCGGCTGCCAACCCGCGAGTTTTCTTTCATGGATTTTTATCTGCTTTTCAAAGCGCTCATTCTCGGCATTGTCGAAGGTGCGACGGAATTTTTGCCGATTTCCAGCACCGGCCATCTCATCATTGTCGGTGATTTACTGGATTTCAACGATGCGCGCGGAAAGGTGTTCGAGATTGTGATTCAGTTGGGTGCAATACTCGCGGTATGCTGGGAATATCGGGTGCGGATTACCCATGTGTTTGGCCATTTGAATGAGCCTGCTTCGCGGCGGTTGATCGTCAATCTCGCGCTCGCGTTTTTACCGGCGGCGGTGTTGGGCCTGATTTTTCACGATGCCATCAAAACTTATTTATTCTCGCCGATTACCGTGGCGATTGCATTGATCGTGGGCGGCTTTGCCATTTTGATTATCGAAAAATTCGCGCCCGCGCCGGATACGCAGTCGGTGGACGAAATGAATTGGCAACATGCGCTCAAGGTCGGGCTGGCGCAGTCGCTCGCGTTGTTTCCCGGTGTCTCGCGCGCGGGTGCGACCATACTGGGCGGCGTCGCATTTCGATTGTCGCGTCGCGCCGCGACCGAGTTTTCGTTTTTTCTCGCGATTCCCATCATGTTCGCGGCGACCGGTTTTGATCTGCTGAAAAGTCGGCATGATTTGCATGCGGGTGATTTGCCGATCTTTATAGTCGGCTTTGTGACGGCGTTTTTCAGCGCCTTGCTGGTGGTGCGCGCATTGCTGCGATTTGTGGCGCAACACGATTTCCGCATGTTCGCGTGGTATCGCATCGTGTTTGGCGCGATTGTTTTGGCGTATTTTCTTGGATAGCAACCGTGTGTGATTATGATTCCCTGGTCGGCACGCTCAACCGTTTTGCCGAGCAGTCGCGTGAGCGCCCGCTGACACTGGGCGAGGTGCTGGAGTCGCTCGATGAATCGGGCTATGCGTTTATCGTGATCATACTGGCGTTACCTTTTTTGCAACCGGTTCCGCTGGGGCCAATTACTGTGGCCGGTGGGCTGGCGTTTGCCACGCTGGGCTGGCAGATGCTGCGCGGCCACGAGTCGCCGCGATTGCCGCAGAAAATCCGCAATGCGGAATTCAGCGAAAAAACCTGGCGCATTCTGATTGCCGCATGTTTGAAGATACTCGGTTTCTGTCGCAAATTCACGCGACCGCGCCAGACCGCCTTGGTAACCGGGCGGCGCGGACAAAAGGTGGGCGGATTCGTGCTGCTCGCGAGCGGGTTGCTCATGGCAATTCCGTTTGGCGTGCTGCCGCTCAACAATGTGCTGCCCGCGCTGGCGATTTTGTTTTACGGCATTGCCGAGCTGGAAAGCGACGGCTGGATGGTGTGCGTGGCTTTTTTCTGGCTGGCCGTGACCGTGATTTATTTCAGCGCGTTTTTTATCATGCTGTGGCTTTTTGGCGCCGGAGCGATCAACTATTTCAAGTGGTAGTCCGATGCTAAACTATCCGGCTGCAAGTTATTAGTGTGAACACGTCCCAAGGAAAACGGCCATGAATAAAGCACTCAAATACTCCCTCTACGGTGTCGGCGGACTCGTTGGTGTGACCGTGATCGGCGTCGGTATTTTCGCCGCGACCTTCGATCCCAACAAATACAAGCCGCTAATTGTCGAGATGGTGAAAGACAAAAAACAGCGCACGCTGAATATCGAAGGCGAGATCAAGCTCGCGTTCTGGCCCAAGCTGGGCGCCGATCTCGGCAAGGTCACGCTGTCCGAACACCAGAGCGACAAGGAGTTTGCCGCGATAGACAGCGCCAAGGCATTCGTCGCGGTGCTACCGCTGCTCAGGGGCGAGTTGGTGGTTGATACCATCAAGGTGGACGGCGTACGCGCGAACATCACGCGCGACGCGGACGGCAAATTCAATTTCGATGATTTGATGTCCAAGGACGATTCCGAATCCGAAGAATTCAAGTTCAATATCGACGGCGTACAGGTAACCAATGCCGCAGTGAGTTTCGACGATCAGCTCGAAAAACGCAGCCTCAAGATCAGCGGCCTCAATCTGGAAACCGGCCATGTCGCCAAAAACGAGCCGGTGGATGTAAATACGGCATTTCACATCGCGGGCGACAATCCCGTGCTGGATGCCGACATGCAGTTCAAAGGCACGTTGCTCGCCGACAGCGAGAACAAGCAGTATGGCGTGCGAGGCATGGCGCTCGCGGTCAAGGGGACGGTCACTTCGCTGAGTAATGTTGATCTCGCGCTATCCGGCGATGTCGACGCCAAACCGGAACAAACCGAATTTACCGTCGATGGCCTCAAGCTCGCGCTCAAGGCCGATCAAGCCGCGCAAAAACTTGATGTGACGCTGGAGGCGCCCAAGCTTGTCGCCAAAAACAATCAGGTCAGCGGCGACAAGGTGAAGCTTGATGTAACGCGCGCCGAAGGCAGCGACACCATGAGCGCCAAGCTTGTGATCGCCGACCTCAAAGGCTCGACCAGGGAATTTGAAAGCACCGGTATTTCCGGCGAAATTTCCGGCAAGCAGGGTGGGCGCAGTTTGTCGGGCAATTTTTCCTCGCCGTTCAAGGGCAATCTGGAAACGCTGGTGTTCGATCTGCCCAAGCTCGCGGGCAACGTGGATATCAAGGATGCCGCTCTGCCCAGTGGCGGCGCCAAGGTCGGTTTCAATCTCGACACTCACGCCGATGTGAAGCAGGAAAAAGTCGCGGTCAATCTCGCGATGAACATTGACGGCAGCAACCTCAAGGGCAATATCGGCATCAACGGTTTCAAGCAATCGCGCGTGCAATTCAATCTGACCGCCGACCAGCTTGATCTCAACAAATTGCTGGGCGCGAACCAGAAAAAGAAGGACGAAAAACCCCAGGCCGCGGCAGACAACAAACCGGCGGATTTGTCCTTCCTCAAAACCGTGCTGGCCGATGGCGCCATCAATATCGGTTCCATCATCTACGACAAATACCGCGTGAGCAATCTCACCGCGACGATCAAGGCCGACGGCAAGGCGCTTAATGTGAATCCGCTCGCGCTCAAGCTGGACGACAGCACCATCAAGGGGCGCATCGGCATCACGCAATTCGAACGCGCGCGCTATACATTCGATCTCGACATCGACCGCCTTGACGTGGATCGCTATGTGGTCGCCGACAGCGCGCCCAAGACGGCGCAACCCTCAGCGGCATCGCAGGATGCGAAGCTCGATCTCTCCGCGTTGAAAGCGCTCAATGCCGACGGCAGTCTGCGTATCGGCAGCCTCAAATACGGCAAGACCACCGCGTCTGATGTGCGCGTTGATCTCAAGGCCGACAGCGGCCTCGTAAAACTTGCGCCGCTCGCCGCGAATCTGTACGGCGGCAGCATGAACGGTAGCCTGAGCGTGGATGCGCGCGCCACGCCCGATATCGCGATCAAGCAGGACATGAAAAATATCAACATCGGCCCGCTGCTCGCAGATACGATAGAAAACGACATGCTGGAAGGTCGCGGCACGCTTGCACTGGATGTGAAAACCAGCGGCGACACCATGCTCGCATTGAAAAAGGCGCTCGCGGGAACCGCTGCGATCAAGCTCGCCGACGGCGCGATCAAAGGCGTGGATATTGCCGGAACCGTGCGCGGCATCAAAAACAAACTGAATTTTTCAGGCAACTCACTGGATGCCGACCAGAAAAAGAAAACCGATTTCAGCGAAATGTCGGCCAGTTTTAAAATCGCCAAAGGCGTCGCGCACAATGACGATCTCGCAATGAAATCGCCGCTCTTGCGTATTGCCGGCAATGGCGATATTGACATCGGCAACTCAACACTCAACTACACCGTCAAGCCGACCGTGGTGAGCTCGCTCAAAGGTCAGGGCGGTGCGGATCTGGATACGCTCAACGGCCTCACGTTTCCGGTCAAGGTGACCGGCACATTCGCCGCGCCCAAATACGGTTTCGATTTCGCCGGAATCGCAACGGAAATCGCCAAGGCCAATGTACTCAACGGCGTCAAACCCGCAGACACGATCAAGGATTTGCTAGGCGGCAAAAAGAGCACAACCGATATCACGCAAACCGCGCCTGCCGAAAATAAAAAAGAAACAACAAAAGACAAAAACAAGAAAAAACTGGGCGACTTGCTGGGGCTTTGAGTTTTCGGCTTATCTGTCCTTGTTGTGACCGGGCGCGTTTTCGCTGTTGCCGGGGCCGTCCCTGTGGCCGTCATAATGGTCATGATGGTCATGGCGATCACGGTTGTCGTTATAACGATCCTTGTTGTGACCAGGCGCATTCTCGCTGTTGCCGGGGCCGTGCGGGTCATGTCCCGGCGGTACATCACGGCGATGGTCATGGCCGCATCCGGCAAGGAAAGCAGCGAGCAGCATGGCGGATAACAGAATTCTCATGAAGTACCCTTTGTTGATTTTTGGCGGAGGAATATGCAATTTACCATTGTTCACCCTCCCGTTGCCAGATGCGTGACTTTGCCGCGCGCCTGATCGCCTGGCAGCAAATCCACGGACGCCATGATCTGCCGTGGCAGAACACGCATGATCCCTATGCCATCTGGGTGTCGGAAATCATGCTGCAACAGACCCAGGTCTCCGCCGTCATTCCCTATTACACGCGCTTCATGGCGAGTTTTCCCGATATCGCCGCACTGGCGGCGGCGCATGAGGACGCGGTGCTGGAGCATTGGAGCGGGCTGGGCTACTACTCGCGCGCGCGCAATTTGCATGCGGCTGCCCAGTACATCATCGCGCAGCATGAGGGGCGATTCCCGCAGCAGATCGAGCAGATCGAAGCGTTGCCGGGCATAGGCCGTTCCACCGCCGCAGCCATCGCGTGTTTTGCCTTCGGTCAGCGTCATGCGATTCTGGACGGCAACGTGAAGCGCGTGCTCGCACGCGTGTTCGGCATAGCCGGCTGGCCCGGTCAGACAGTGGTGGAAAAACGCATGTGGGCGCTGGCGGAAAGCCTGCTGCCGCAAGAAGCAAGCATCACCGCCTACACGCAAGGCATCATGGACTTGGGTGCGACATTGTGCACGCGCAGCCAGCCGCGCTGCGCGGCCTGCCCTTTTGCCGATGCTTGCGTAGCGCATGTTGAGCAGCGAATATCCGAATTGCCCTCGCCCAAGCCGCGCAAAACCATCCCCGAAAAACGCACCGTCATGCTGCTTTTGCTCTCGGGCGACGAAATTTTGCTGGAAAAACGTCCGCCAACAGGCATCTGGGGCGGCTTGTGGAGTCTGCCGGAGGCGGATGAAACCGCCAACCTGCCGGAACTGGCAAGGCAGCGTTTCGGCTGCGCCAAAGCGGAGTTGGCTCCCGCATTGCCGCCGTTCTCGCACACCTTCAGCCATTTTCGTCTGGAAATCACGCCGCAGCCGGTATGGGTGGAAAAGACCGGCATGGCTGAACAAGGCGACCGCGCGTGGCTTGCGATCGAAGACGCGCTCGGCGCAGCCCTGCCCGCGCCGGTACGCAAACTGCTGAAAAAGCTTGCTGCTGAAAAACCTCTTAAGTTTGCCGGGAAACAGGTGTAAAGTCTCTCCATCGGAGTCGCATACGATGGAGTTCGTCATGGACAACAAATACGGTTTAGGCAGCGCCAAAGTTTCCCACGTCGCACATGAGCGGCGCGGCAGCCCGCGTCGTCAACCCCAGGCTTGCCAACACTGCGGAAGCGAAAGCCTGATACTCTGCCCTACGCTTGACGACCACTTCTGCAAGGAATGCGGCGAATACCAAGGCGACGTTCCGGCCGAGTATTCAACAGGCCGGAGTTCCAACTACTGAGCGACGCTACTTTTCAGCACTTCGTTATTCCTGTGCAAGCGGAAACCTTTCTCGACCCCCCTCTCCCCAACCCCTCTCCCACGAAGGGAGAGGGAGCAGGGTGTGGCAGACTGTTCGCGGAGATGACGAAAGGAAAAGCGAGGCTTGAAAGCCCCTCGCCCCTTGTGGGAGAGGGGTTGGGGAGAGGGGTGGCGAAGAAAGCGAACTGCCGTAGCTCATAAACCAAAAATCAAACGGATAGCTCCCAAGCAAAAGGGCAGCCCAAGCTGCCCTTTTTATTTGCCTGAAGCCGTGGAAAAGCTTACTTCTGATCCCAGCTATCTTCCCACATGCAGTGCTTGATGGTGTGGCGGTTCTTGATGAGCTCGTCGATCGAGGGTTCGTCGTTGAGCGCGCGCTTGACCGCGAGTTTGGTGGCTTCGTAGTTGTTCTTGTACATGTCGGCCTTGTCCAGCTTGCCTTCCTTGGCGAGTGGGCCGCAGCCTGGGTCTATCCACACCAGAGTGATGATGCACAGATCGTTGGCCTGGTCGCGCGGGATGATGCCTTCGATCACGCAATCCAGAATTGCGTCTGCAGTTGCGGCTTGCACCACGCCGCCGAACAGTTCGATATTGATGGAATCCTTGAGGGTGACCTTGGGCACCATGATGGTGGCTGGGCGTACCAGTTGGTTGATGTCGCGCACGGCGAACATCGCGGAGTGACCCTTGCTTTGGGCCATCATGTTGGCGAATGCCTGGCCGACCGGGCCATCCACGGCGCCGATGAGGATTTCCGGCATGGCGGCGGTGACATCCTTGCCGGGGCTGAAAACGGTGGCTTCGCCAGCCTTGAAAATGATTTTGTTGGACATGGTTGTGGTTCCTTAAGGGAGTGGTTGCGAGATTCCGTCATTCTATAGAAATGACCCTGATTCGGCAATTCGGATCGGCGGGGAGCGGCCTTTCATCAAGCGGGCGAAGATGTGATAAGGTGACGTTTATCATCAGCTAACAAATTTATCCAATGAAGCAACCGCTTTCCCTCACTCTCATCGCATGTTTTCTCATCATCGCCGGTGTATTCGCGCTTGGCTGCGAGGTGCTGTTTTGGCTGATCTCGATAAAGCACGGAGAGTTAATGCGGTTGATGCTTTGGGAGCAAACCGGGCCTCTTTGGGCGTTACCGTGGGGGATATTTGTTTTCAATACCATTGCCACGGTGGTCACCATTGTGGCGGGCGTGGCCATGCTGGTGGGGCAGGAGTGGGGGCGCAAAGCTTATGTCGCGGCTACCGTGCCGGTGTTTGCCCTGTCATTCAGCAACGTGGTAGGCATCAGTTCTCTGCTGGGGCTGCTCCCGCCTGTGTTCGACACATTCAGGATTCTGTCGTTACCCGTGTGGCAGGAGTGGCTGGTTCTTTTTGTGCCGATCAGCGTGGTTTTGACGGTTGCCGCCATGATTTTCTGCCTGTTTGTTTACATGCTCTATCAACCTGCCGTGACTGAATATTTCGGCCAGTCTCGCGCGGCGGGCAGGCCGATTTCCCTGACCATCGTTGCCTGGTTCATTATCGTGCAGGCTGTGCAGGGCATCATCGCTTTGTTGCTGGTTATGTTGTATATGCTTTCGCTGCGAACAGCGCCCGGCGAATACCAATTCGAGTGGATAGTGGGGATTGTGATTCCCGTGCTCGCGAGGACTGCAATGGTGGTGATCGGCGTTGCCATCCTTCAGGGACGCAAGTGGTCGCGCCCCGCCTGGGTCGCGGGCTCCGTGCTCTTGTTCATCCTGCAGAGCATTACGGTCACGCTTTTCTTCACATCAGGAAAAATGGGGTCTATGGATGCGGAGAGGTTGCTGACGATCTTGCCGCGCATGGTTGCGCCGCTGTTCGTCGATCTGCTGATCTTCGCGTTGTTCGCCTGGCTGCTTTATCGCCGCTCCGTGGCTGACTGTTTCCGGCGGTAACGCTTATTTGGATTGCTCGTCGGCTTCCTGCAATTTCTTTTCGGCTTCTTGCTGCAACTGACCTTCCAGCGCCCTGGCCTTGTTCATGTCATTGATCTGGCTTTGATAAGGATTGGGCGGCTGGTCATCCTGCCCGCAGCCGGATAGCAACGGGGCGACGAAGATCAACAATAGCAGGGCGTTTCGCATTTGCATTTCCTTGTTCAGAGTTCCATTGTTGCGAGAGCACAACGAACCGTGCATTATGTGGGCTTTTGTTTTCCGAGGAACGTTCGCATGAACAAGTATATTCCCGTTTTGGCGCGGTTGCTGCTCGCACAATTGTTTATTGTGGTCACCGTGATCCAGCTCATGCAGTTCACAAACAATCCTGACGGTTACGAAGCTTTCCGCGCGTTTCTCGGCGCGCACGGGCTGGTCGGCATTTTCGCGCCTCTCATCATTTTGGTGCAGTCGGTGGGCGGGCATGCGCTGCTGCTGGGTTTCAAGACGCGCGTGTTCGCGTTTTTGATGGCGGCTTATACCTTGTTCGTTGCATTTGTGCTGCGTTTCGACGAGCCGATGATATTCCTGCAATACCTCGCCATTACAGGCGGCCTGATTGCGCTGGCCGCAACGGCGCCTACGGCTTGCAGTCTGGATAATCTGCTGAAAAAGAAGTAATCCGCGCCACGCGGAAAGAGAGAATTCAGCTTCCCCATTTTTCGACCAGTTGGTGCGTGATGCCCAGCTGGTCGAGTATTTTCGCGACAACAAAATCCACGAGATCATCCACGCTCTTCGGCAGATGATAAAAGCCGGGATTGGGCGCGAGCATGACCGCGCCCATGCGCGCGAGCTTGAGCATGTTTTCCAGATGAATCGCGGAAAACGGTGTTTCGCGCGGCACCAGAATCAGCTTGCGGCCTTCCTTGAGCATCACGTCTGCCGCGCGTTCAATGAGGTTGTCGGACAGCCCGTTTGCAATCGCCGCGAGTGTGCCCATGGTGCAGGGGCAGACCACCATCGCGTCGGTTGCGCCGGTGCCGGATGCAATCGGCGCGTTCCAGTCTTCCCGCGCGAACACCGATAATTGCTCCGGTCGGCAGCCGGTACGTTCGACGAAGATGCGATGCGCCTCGGCAGTTTTGGCGGGGAGGGTGAGGTTCATTTCCTGCGCGGCGACGAGTTGCGCGGCTTGGGAATAGATCAGGTAAACGCGGCATTCGGCGGCGAGCAGGGTTTCCAGCAGACGCATCGCGTAAGGCATGCCCGAAGCGCCAGTAAGCGCGAGCGTGATGGTCGGCTGCGCGAGCGTGATGGTTTTGCTCATGCGGTGGCCGTCAGATTTTTGGGCAGCGGGAACACCACGTGCTCCGTGATGCCATCAAGCTCGCTCACGTTTTTCGCGCCCAGCGCCTGCAATTTGGCGATCACTTCCTTGACCAGCACTTCCGGCGCGGAGGCGCCCGCAGTGACGCCGATGCGCGTTTTGCCTTTGATCCAGTCGGGATTCAAATGGCTTGCATTGTCCACCATGAAAGCTTCCACGCCATTGTTCTGAGCGACTTCGCGCAGGCGGTTGGAATTGGAACTGTTGGGCGAGCCGACGACGATGACCAGATCGCACTGTTTTGCCATAAGCTTGACCGCGTCCTGACGGTTTTGTGTCGCGTAGCAAATGTCGTCGCTCTTGGGTGCCACGATGTCGGGAAAACGCTGTTTGAGTGCGGCGATCACGCGTGCGGCATCATCCAGCGACAGCGTGGTCTGGGTCACATAGGCCAGCTTGTGCGGGTTTTTGACCTCCAGCCTTTCCACATCCTCCGGCGTTTCGACCAGATGCATGCCTTCCCGCGACTGGCCCATCGTGCCTTCCACTTCAGGGTGACCACGATGGCCTATCATGATGATTTCCCGGTCTTTATCGCGCAACTTGTCAACTTCGACGTGCACCTTGGTGACCAGTGGGCAGGTCGCGTCGAACACGCGCAAACCACGTCGTTCCGCCTCGGCGCGCACGTCTTTGGATACGCCGTGCGCGCTGAATACGACGGTGCCGCCGGACGGTACTTCGTCCAGTTCTTCAACAAATATCGCACCCTTGTGCTTGAGGCTGTCCACGACGAACTTGTTATGCACGACTTCATGGCGCACATAGATCGGGGTGCCGAAACGTTCCAGCGCCTGTTCGACGATGATGATGGCGCGATCCACGCCGGCGCAGAAACCGCGTGGATTGGCGAGCACGATATCTACACGGGGTGTGCTCATATCAACTTCCCAGCCAATGCGCGAAACTCAGCAGCAACATCAAGCCCAGCATCACAACCAACACGCGCCAGACCAGCCCGGTTGCGCTTTGCAGATAGTCGGCATCCGGCTCGTCGCCCATGCCGAGTTCGGGGCGGTATTCGGGTACATCCTGCGCGGGCAACGGATTGCCGAGGCGCACACCGAGCGCCCCCGCGCCGCTTGCGAGGATGATGCCCTGCGCTTCATTCGGCCATTCGGCGGCTTGCGTGCGCCAGCAGTAAACGGCATCTTCAAAATCACCGGCCACGGCGAAACCGGCGGCAGTCACGCGCGCGGGCAGCCAATCCAGCCAGTTGAAAACGCGCGCCGGAAATTTGCCGAAGTCGCCCTGTCCTTCGCCCCATTCATTTTTGAGCAGCCAGGAAAGGCGGTACAACAACACGCCTGCCGCGCCCAAGCCCGCGGCGCTGAATATGAGAAACCAGAAAATCGGTGCGAACAGTTCGTAATGCGCGTTTTGCAATGTGCGCTCTATGCCCGCCTTGGCAATATGCGTCGCATCGTAACTCAGCGCGTCGCCGCCCTGCCATTCCACCAGCAGGTCGCGCGCTTCATCCAGTTGGCCTGCGCGCAGTTTTTTCGCGATCTGTTCCGGCATGCGGCCAAAGCGGCCGACGCGCAGCGCGAGATACAGCATAAGCAGCGAGAATATCGCGCCCAGCACCTCATTGGCACTGAACAGCGCATACGAGACAACGCCCGCGACCAGCACCGGTATCAGCACTCCGATCACCCATGCCAGCGTGCCGTGCCGCTTGCGGCCATCGTTGAAATTGTGTTCCAGCCACGCGGCATATGGACGTACCAGATTGTGCAGCCAGTCGGGCTGCGATTCCGGGCGGTGATAGCCAAGCACCAGTGCGAAGATCAACAGGAAAAAACTCAAGGAGCGGCCTCCTCCAACGGCATCTCAACGGTCAACACGCTGAAATCGTATAACTCAACCGTAGGCAGGCGCAAGGGCATATCGTGCGCCTTGGCGTATTCGAGCAGCGCGCCGTAGGTTTTGCCATAGGCGAGAAAAGGGTGAGCTTTGACGCTCACGGAGACAACTCTGCGCGGCGGCAGGGTGTCCACCTTGAGCGGTTCTTTGGGTGTCGCATTTGCATCAATGACAAAGCCGGTGCGCGCGCGCAGCTTGTCTTTCGGCGTAGTGCGCGGATCGTCGTAGATGATGGCGATTGAACTACCGGGTTCTATGCCTTGCTCGCGCAAAAGTCCGTCCACCTCGCCGCGCTTGGTAGTCAGTTTGTAGTAAGGGCCTTCCGCATCAAGATAAGCGTAGTAGTAGCCGGTCTCCTTGATTTCAGGCGCGACCGAAGCAAACAACCCCCACCAGACGAGTATGCCGAAAAAGACCACCGCGCAACCCAGCAAAGGCAGTGCGGAAGCCCTTAAAATGCTGATCAGGAAATTTTTCAAGGTCTGTGTAAATTCAATATCCGGGCAGGGAAAGATACCACAAACCCGCCAGCCAGGACCATGAAATCGGTATAATTCCAGCTTTCGTTTAGCGCAGATGACGATGAAAAACACCGCCACGCTTCTTATCAATTCGCCGGATCGCAAAGGTCTGGTCGCCGCGATTGCGGATTTTCTGTATCGCCACAACGCGAATATCCTGCATGCCGACCAGCATCAGGATGCCGAACTCAATCTGTTTCTCATGCGTGTCGAATGGGATTTGCAAGGCTTTGATCTGCCCGTTGAACAATTCGAGCAAGCCTTTTCCGCCGTGGCCGAGCGTTTCCAGATGCGGTGGCAACTCAAAACGAGCGCGAAAAAACCGCGCATGGCCATCTTCGTCTCGCGCTACGATCACTGTCTCGCCGATTTGCTCTATCGTCATCAAAGCGGCGAACTGCAATGCGATATTCCACTCATCATTGGCAACCATGCCGATACCGCGCGTCTCGCGGAGTTTTACCAGATTCCGTTTCATGTGATTCCGGTCACCAGGGAAACCAAGGCGGAAGCCGAAGCCAAACAATTCGCGCTGCTTGACCAACACGATATTGATCTCATTGTTCTCGCGCGCTACATGCAGGTGCTTTCGCCTGATTTTGTCATGCGTTATCCGCAGCGCATCATCAATATTCACCACTCGTTCCTGCCCGCCTTTGTCGGCGCCAAACCCTATCATCGCGCCTTCGAGCGCGGCGTGAAACTGATAGGCGCGACCAGCCACTATGTTACCGAAGACCTCGACGAAGGCCCCATCATCGAACAGGACATCACCCGTATTTCCCACCGCGACCAACTCGAAGACATCATCAAAAAAGGCCGCGATCTCGAAAAAATGGTTCTCTCCCGCGCCGTGCGCTGGCACATCGAAAACCGTATTCTGCTGTACGCGAACAAGACGGTGATTTTTGATTGAGGGCGTTGCCTGCTACCGATCTACGATCCGGTTTCTGAAGATTCCGGCACGGGTTCGGGTTGTACTGCAGGAGTTGTTTCCCGCCCCGAAAACACCCGCACCACCTTGCGTACCAGCCCCGACAAGAATCGCCAGCAGCGGCGGATAAGCCAGATGCTGATGGCGAGCACCAGCACCAGCGCGATACAGAACAGCACGGGATGCGTGAAGGCGAGCCAGAGGCCGCCAACGATCATGCCGTCTTCGGCGAGCGAAACGCCGATATTGGAGAGCGGTTCGGGCGAAGTGTTGATGGCGGCGCGAGTGGTGGTTTTCGCGGTGTGTGCGGTGGCGGCAAGACTGCCGCCCACGATGGCGGCCACGGTGGCAAGCGTTGCGTGATCTGCTCCAAATACCGAGGCTGCGAGCGCCGCGCCTGCGGGGATGCGTATCGCGGTATGGGTGAAATCCCACAGTGAATCCAGCCCCGGAATCTTGTCGGCAAAAAATTCGACGAAGACCATGAATCCGCTGGCTGCGATGACGATCGGATGCGCGAGCACATGCAACCCTTCGGGCAACTGCGCCCAGTCGAGATAGCCGGCCAGCCCGACAATCAGTACCACCAGATACAACCGCACGCCGCTTGCCCAACCCAGCGCGGCGGCCAGCGCAAGCAATTGCGCTATCGTCAGGGATTCCATTGTCACGCTCCCACCAGAAAATAAAAAGCCAGCGCCGCGCCCAGCACGGCAATCGCGAGATTGACTGCCACGCCCGGTGTGGTGCGATAGCCGTCGGGAATTTCAACCGGCTTCAACGTTTTCAACACGCGCCGGAATTGCAAGGTCGAATATACCGAAACCCACGATCCCAGCAACGTGAAGGCCAGTCCGACCCAGAGCGATGCAACGCGTTGGGTATCGGATGCATGGGGCATCACCGCCGCGAGCAATAAACCGGAGCGCTCAATCACAAACCCGAATGCAATCAACGCCAATGCCGTGCGGCTCCAAGCCAGCAAGGTGCGCTCGGCGGCAAAAAATACGCGAGGGTCGTTGAGGTCGGACATGGTGTGGTTGATTTTACTCTCGCGCATGAATTTCAGGGTAGTATTTACTTTGTAAATACTACCCGCTACACTACTTCGCATGGATCTTCACTTCGACCTCAACGGTACGCGTTTTGTCTGGAACGATGAAAAAGCGCGACGGAATGTATTGAAGCATGATGGTATTACGTTCGAGCAGGCGGCAGAAGTGTTCTTTGATCCGCTTTTTCGTTTGATTGACGCTGCCGCAATGATGAAGCGCGCGATGCAGTTATCGGCTACGACACGTTGGGTCGGCTGCTGTATGTTGTTCATATAGTGTTCGAGAGTGACTCCATACGCATTATTTCGGCTCGCAAGGCCACATTACAGGAGCGCAACGATTATGATTCCTGACAAACTTAAAACCCGGCTTGTGAAAGATCGAGAGATGACCACGATCACACTTCGTATCCCGGTGGATGTGGTGGATTCGCTCAAGGCCATCGCGCCGCACAAGGGTATGAGCGGTTATCAGGCGCTGCTCAAAGCATATGTAAGTGAAGGTTTGCGCCACGACGAAGCGCTGCATACTTTCGGCTCGGCGGCACGTCTGGTTGAAGCGCTGCGTCGACACGGCGTGCCGGATGAGGTGATTGAGGCCGCGACGCAAGAGGCAACGGCCTAGTCTCAACCGGAAATTACGCGCTCTCCAAACAACTGTGACATGGTTTCGCGGAACGTGGGTATTATGGAAATCAGCGCATAGGCGCGGGAAATATGGTATCAAACTGTTCCTGAGTGAGATATACAGTTACTAGTTTTTTCATTGCAGCCTCCAACTATAGATATGCATGTGGATCTCCATTCATACCTAGGTTTATGCGTGGAGCACTAAGTATTTTTCTTTCTATCTTTATTCGATCTTTGTCTTTTCTCGATTTTTGATCTGAGGGATATCTTGTAC
>JAITML010000050.1 GCA_031277395.1 Methylobacillus sp.
GCCCATCCCTGGATACGGCCAACAGCAGTCAGCACCACAGTCAGTGCCGCAGCCTCCGTCGCCAGTATGGGAAGACCGATGGGGGGCCGTTGCAACAGATGCACCTCATGGAATCTTCGGCTCAGCTGCCAACATGCGAAGCAAATCATCAGCCGAGCAGACTGCCATGGCCGACTGCAAAGCCAAAGGCGGGATCAATTGCATAGTGGAAAACTGGTACAGCAATAGCTGTGCCGTGATGGTCGTCGGGGATGGCGGATACAACGTCACCGCTCGGGATACGCTGGTGGAAGCCACGGAGAGAGGCATGAGATATTGCACCGATGCCAAGAGGACCAACTGCCGTGTCCACTTCTCGACGTGCAGCCTGCCGGTTCAAATTCGCTGATCGCCGTCAGGGAGAAAACACCATCATGATCCGTCTCGCCCCGGTTCCCGCTTTGCTGGCCGCGCTAACCCTTGCCGCGTGCAGCGATCCGAAAGACATCAAGGTCAAGCAGAATCCGCAACCCAAAATGCGCTATGAGATCACCCTGACGGTTGATCATGCGCCGGGGCAGATCGAGTCTGTCACAAGCTATACGCAATACTCGGTCACGGATAAACGCTGCGCGCCGGCGCAAGCCATTTCCGGCGCGCCGATCTACCCGCCGGATCAGAATGTGCCCTTTGCCGTCACGCCCAACGCTGACGGCACCTGGACGGGCGCGGTGTATCTCGATCAGTTGCAGGACGAGGATTATTACGGCAAGGGCATATGCCGCTGGAGCCTTCAGCTTGTCGGCATACAGTTCAAGATCGGGGGCGCCACGTTTGGCACGTTCATTCCGGTGAAAGAGATCATCGCGCAGCAGCCGTGGATAACATACGTCCCGAATACACCCGATTCCACGGGTTACAGTTCCGGCATTCCCGCCACCGGCAATCCCAGACCGGAGTGGTTTGCCGAAAGAACGCCCAAACAATTCTTTACCACCACGCTTGCGGCCAGGGAGGATTTTCAATAGGCTTGGCAAGCGGCATCAATCCGGTCAGCAGATCATCACCTCCCGATCAAGTCCTTGACCGCGTTCTTCGCGTCGTCCGCCGCCTTGCTGACGCTGCCGGTCACGGCTTTGGCGATCGACCGCATCATTTGCTCGTTCAGCGCGGAGATGATCGCTTTGGCCAGTCCGGAAGAATCGACGCCGCCGCTTTTCTTGCCGAGATTACGCAACTCGATATTGGGCAGATCAATATCCATGAGGCCGTTGTAATTGACCTTGGCGTTGCTGATGGAGAGCGATTCGATGATCATCTTTTTGCTGTCGCCGCTGTCCTTCTCCTTGCTGGACGTGCCGAGATACTGCTCGACATTGCGCTGGATCGCGTCGAAGTTGGTGATGCTGCCGCTTTTCTCGTAGATGATGCTCGGGCCGACCAGTTCTATCTTGTGAATCAGGATCACGTCTTTGGTCAGGCTGGATGGCTCAAGCGAGAGCGCGATCTTGTCCGCCTTGAGCGCGTAAGCAGTTTTGAATCCCTTGGGATTGCCGAGTTTGAGGCCGGAAATCGAACCCTCGCCATCGCTCGCGGAAATAACGACATTGCTGACGCTGACTTCGGCCTGGGTCATCTTGGGGCCGAATTCCTCGATGGCGATCTTTACCAGACGACCAAGCGGATTGCCCGACAGCATAAATATAACGATGCCGGCAACTACCAGCGCCGCGACAATAAGCAAAGCTTTTTTCATGTTTTTTCCTTGACGGTGAAGGATTGAATCCGAAGAAGTCGAGAGCAGCCACCAGAATCTCACCAAGCTCGCCGGCAAAATTCTGGTGGCTTGCGCAGGGGCTCAGGCTTTTTTGAACAGGCCGATGACCACCAACAGAATGACAGCGCCGATGAACGCATTGATGATGCTTGCGATAAAGCCGCCGCCAATGGCAATACCAGCCAGTGGCAACAGCCAGCCTGCGATGAAAGCACCGACGATGCCGACGACGATGTTACCGATCACGCCGAAACCGTATCCCTTGACGATCAATCCGGCGAGCCAACCAGCGATCCCGCCGACGAGCAACCACACTATCAATGATACAAGGTCCATCACATTCTCCTCAGTTTAGGCGAACGCCTGCCGAAGCTCCGCCTGTCGGTTTCCAATGCGGCAGGGCATCTTTGCACGGCAGATATCGGGATGTCAACGTGACAGGGACAGAGATGCTGGCGCCGTTATCCGGCACGGCAGGCTCAATCCGCCGCGCCGCGTCGGTACTGAATGGCTTCCGCGATATGGCGCGACTGGATCGCGGATATTTGCTCAAGGTCGGCGATGGTGCGCGCGACTTTCAGGATGCGATGATACGCGCGGGCGGAGAGGCTGAGGCGGGAGATGGCTTGCTTGAGCAGGGTTGCGCCGGCGGCATCGAGCGAACAATATTCGTCGATTTCGCGGCTGCCGAGATCGGCGTTGGCTTTGCGCTGACGGGCAATCTGGTATTCGCACGCGGCTTGCACCCTGGGACGCACGGCGGCACTGGATTCACCGGAGGCAGTGCTTTGCAGTTCATCGTCGCGCAGGGCGGGGACTTCGATGTGCAGATCAATGCGGTCTAGCAGCGGGCCGGAGATGCGCGCGCGGTAACGCGCGACTTGATCGGGCGTGCAGCGGCACTTGTTGTTGTGATGGCCGAGGTAGCCGCACGGACAGGGGTTCATTGCGGCGACCAACTGGAATCGCGCGGGAAAATCCGCCTGTCGCGCGGCGCGTGAAATGGTGATATGGCCGGACTCCAGCGGTTCGCGCAGAACTTCGAGCACCGAGCGCGAAAATTCGGGCAGTTCGTCGAGAAACAATACGCCGTGATGCGCGAGCGAAATTTCGCCCGGCCGCGGAAAACTTCCGCCGCCCACAAGCGCAACGGCAGAGGCGGTGTGATGCGGGGTACGATAAGGACGGCGTTTCCAGTTCTCCGGTTTGAAGCCGTTGCTCAGCGACTGGATCGCGGCGGATTCGAGCGCCTCGTCTTCGCTCATTTCCGGCAGGATGCCGGGAAAACGCGCGGCCAGCATGGATTTGCCGGTGCCCGGCGGCCCGGACATGAGCAGATGATGTTGACCGGCGGCGGCGATTTCCAGCGCGCGTCGCGGCAGCGCCTGACCTTTCACGTCCGCGAGATCGGGATATTCGGGGCGCGCGGCAACCGCCTCACCCGCGATCGCATGCAGCCGGTTTTGTCCGGTCAAATGCGCGCACACTTCGAGCAAGCTGTTGGCCGGATAAACCGTGGCGGCTCTGACCAGAGACGCTTCCTGCGCGCTTTCGCGCGGCAGGATGAAAGCGCGTCCGTCGCGGCTTGCCTTGCAGGTCATCGCGAGCGCGCCGCGCACGGGACGCAATTCACCCGTCAACGCGAGTTCGCCTGCAAATTCGTATTCTGTAAGTTTGTCGGCGGGAATCTGGCCGGTCGCGGCGAGAATGCCAAGCGCGATGGGGAGATCAAAGCGCCCGCTTTCCTTGGGTAAATCGGCGGGGGCGAGATTGACCGTGATGCGCCGCATGGGAAAATCAAAACGCGAAGTTTGCAAGGCGGCGCGAACGCGATCCCGGCTTTCTTTCACCTCGGCTTCCGGCAGGCCGACGATCTGAAAACTGGGCAGACCGTTGGCGAGATGCGCCTCCACCGTCACGAGTGGAGCATCCATGCCCGCAAGGGCACGGCTGTATAAGACAGCAAGTCCCATATTTTTGCTTTTCTTTTCCTTGTAATTCCGCTCCGCAACGGGCGCGGTTATTTTTTCTTGCGCGCTTCCAGCTCGGCCAGGCGCTGTTCCAGTGCCTCCAGTTGCGCGCGCGCGCGCTGGAGCACCTGGGTTTGCACATCAAATTCCTCGCGGCTTACCAGATCCAGCTTGGTAAAGATACTACGCAACAAGGCTTGCAGATTTTTCTCCAAATCCGCTGCCGGAGTTTTCGCAAGCATTTCCCTGATTTTGGCAGAGATTTCCTCGATAGTCTGGGTATTCAGCATGGTTTTCCTTTGTTATTCAAGTTTGACCGTCATCCACTGCCATCAATCACTCAGCAATTCCTCGGGGTTGTCATAGTGAATAATGGAAAGAAAGCGGATCGGCGCGCCGTGCAGTTTTTCCGGGCGATGCGGGATTTCGCCGCGGAAGGTAAGCGAGTCGCCCGGTTCCAGCACAAAGATTTCGCTGCCCACGCGATATTCCAGCACGCCCTTCAGCATGTAAATAAATTCGGTGCCGGGATGTTCGAACGGCCTGAATTCCTCGCCCGCATCTTTCAGCGTGATGAGGAAAGGCTCAAAGTATTTGCGCGGCCCCTGATCGTAGGCCAGCAGATGATAGGTGTGTCCGCGTCTGGTGCCGCGCCGCACCACTTCCATGCCTTCGCCCTTTTTAACCAGTTGCGCGCCGTCACGCGGCAGGCCATAAGTGCGGAAAAGGCGGGCGAGCGTCACGCCGAGCGCATTCGCGACCTGCTCCAGCGTATCAAGGCTGGTCGCCGTCTGCGCGTTTTCAATCTTGGAAAGCATGCCGCGACTGATGCCCGCGCGATGCGAGACTTCGGCAATGGTCAGCCCGTGCTCCGTGCGCAGGTCACGGATCGCGTTGCCAAGGTAATGTTCAAGAGGTTTGATGTCTTTTTCTCCCATGGGTCTCTGTTTTCTCGCAGGCTTCTCAACTTTCGTGATTGTTTCATAGAAAGAAAAAGAGTTAAACAGTTGTTTAATGGAATGGGCGAATTTTGATCGGCATTTTTTTGCGCTACAATTCGGGACATTATGGTCCCTCATCTCACCACCGCGCTGAGCGGTTCCCTGCTCGAACTGGAACGGCGCATCCTCGACGCGATGCCGCGTATCGAATACTGGTTGCGCACGCAATGGCTGGAACACGGCGTGCCGTTTTATGCTTCGGTTGATCTGCGCAATGCCGGCTTCAAGCTCGCGCCCGTCGATACCAATCTGTTTCCGGGCGGCTTCAACAATCTGAACTCCGATTTTTTGCCGCTTTGCGTGCAGGCGACGATGACGGCGGTGGAAAAGGTTTGCCCTTCAGCGCAACGGTTCATGCTGATTCCCGAGAACCACACGCGCAACACCTTCTATCTGCAAAACGTCGTCGCGCTGACCAATATTCTGCGTCGCGCCGGGCTGGAGGTGCGCATTGGCAGCATTTCGCCCGAGATCACCGAAACCACCACGCTTGAATTGCCGCAGGGCGACAAGCTGGTGCTGGAACCGGTGCGGCGCGTCGGCAACCGGCTGGTGCTGGATGGCTTCGACCCGTGCGCGATCCTGCTCAACAATGATCTTTCAGGTGGAACGCCCGACCTGCTCAACGGCCTCGAACAGGTGCTCATCCCGCCGCTGCACGCGGGTTGGACAGTGCGCCGCAAGTCACGGCACTTCGCGGCATATTCCCGCGTCGCGCGTGAATTTTCCGCGCTCATTGATATTGATCCCTGGCTGGTCGATCCGTTTTTCGCGAGTTGCGGCATGATAGATTTTCATGCGCGCATGGGCGAGGATTGTCTGTCGGCGCAAGTTTCCGATCTGCTCGCACGCATCACGGCAAAGTACCGCGAATACGGCGTCGAGCAGGAGCCGTTCGTGATCGTGAAAGCCGACGCAGGCACCTACGGCATGGGCATCATGACAGTGAAAAGCCCGGATGACGTGCGTGACCTCAACCGCAAACAGCGCAACAAAATGGCGGTCGTCAAGGAGGGCTTGCAGGTGCAGGAGGTCATCATCCAGGAAGGCGTTTACACTTTCGAGAGCATCAACGAAGCTGTTGCCGAGCCGGTGGTGTATATGATGGATCGCTATGTGGTAGGCGGTTTTTACCGCGTGCATACCAGTCGCGGCGTGGATGAAAATCTCAACGCGCCGGGAATGCACTTTGTGCCGCTGGCCTTCGATACTCCTTGTTCGCTGCCGGATTGCATCGGCCAACCGGATGCGACCCCGAACCGTTTTTATGCCTACGGCGTGATCGCCCGCCTCGCCTTGCTCGCCGCCGCGATTGAACTCAAGGAAACCGCGCCGGCGGCTCTCGCTGCATGAAACTTGCCTTCATCCTCGACCCGCTCGCCAAGCTAAAAATCACCAAGGACAGCAGCCTCGCAATCATGCGCGCAGCCGCGCGACGCGGTCACCATTTGTTCGTCGCCGAGCAGGGCGGTTTGGGCTTGCGCAGCGGCGAAACATTTCTTGATGCCGCGCCGTTTTCGTTTCGCGAAGGATCGCCCTGGTTTGAATTGGGCGAGCCATCCGAGCAGCCGCTAACGGCCTGGGATGTTGTGCTCATGCGCAAGGATCCGCCGTTCGACACCGAGTACATCTACAGCACCTATCTTTTGGAACTCGCGCAAAATCAGGGCGCGCGCGTGCTCAATCATCCACGCGCGATCCGCGACTGGAACGAAAAACTTTCGGTTGCGCGCTTCCCGCATTTCGCGCCGCCTTTCCTCGTCACACGCCACATCGCGGCGATCCGCCAATTTCTGCGCGACGAGGGCGACATCGTGGTCAAGCCGCTCGACGGCATGGGCGGCAGCAGCGTATTCCGTCTGCATCGCGAAGATCACAACATCGGCGTCATCCTCGAAACCATCACCCACGATGAACGCCGTACCGTGATGGCGCAGCGTTATCTGCCCGAAATCGCGGCGGGCGACAAACGCATCCTCGTCATCAACGGCGAGCCTGTGCCTTACGCGCTCGCGCGCATACCCAAAGCGGGCGAAACGCGCGGCAACCTTGCCGCCGGCGGCAAGGGCATCGCCCAGCCCCTGTCAAAACGCGACCGCGAAATCGCCGTCGAGGTCGGCAAGACGCTCAAGCAGGAAGGCCTGTTCCTCGTCGGCCTCGATGTCATCGGCGATCACCTCACCGAAATCAACGTTACCAGCCCCACCTGCATGGTCGAAATCGCCGCGCAGACCGACTGCAAACCGGCGGATTTGTTTGTTGATGCGCTTGAAAACCTTTGAGCGATTGTTGCATCGCCCTCCCGGATTTCTCCTGCTTCTGTTCCTGCTCCCGCTGCTCGCAAGTTGTGGGCGCGAGCCGGTTTATGAGTCGCAATCCTATGTGTTCGGCACGCTGGTGGATATCACGATCTACGGCGAAAGCGAGGAACGCGCGCGTGAACTTTCCGGGCATGTGCTGCAGCAGTTTCAGCGTTTGCACGAGCAGCTTCACGCGTGGCAATCCGGCAGCAAACTGGATAATTTGAATCAAGCATTCGCCGCCGGAAAATCCACATCGGTGTCACCCGAACTGGCCGGGATGCTTGCGGATGCAACGCGCCTTTCCGAACAATCAGGCGGGCTGTTCAACCCCGCCATCGGGCATCTGATTCAGGTTTGGGGATTTCAAAGCGACGAATTCAAGCCCGTCGAGCCTGATCCAGAAGAAGTGGAAAAATGGGTCGCGGCCAATCCGCAAATGCGCGACATTGTCATCGTGGACGGCTACGCGCAGAGCCGCAATCCTGCCGTGCGCCTCGATTTCGGCGGCTATGCCAAAGGTTGGGCGCTCGACTACGCTGCGCGTTATCTGCATGAGCAGCGCGTCGCGGGCGCGCTTGTGAACATCGGCGGCAACATCATCGCGATAGGCACGCGCGGCGATCGTCCGTGGCGCGTCGGCATCCAGCATCCACGCGGCGCGGGTGCGATTGCTTCAGTCGATTTGCCGGATGGTTGGGCAATCGGCACCTCGGGCGATTATCAGCGTTATTTCGAGCGCGACGGCCGACGCTATTGCCACATCATCGACCCGCGCACCGGTCAGCCGGCGCAAGGCGCGCAGGCAGTCAGCATCCTCGTGCCCGCCGGGGCGAGGGCGGGTACATTGTCGGACACAGCTTCCAAACCGATTTTCATAGACCACGAACACTGGCGCGAGGAGGCGCGGGAAATGGGCATGGAGCACGTCATGTTCATTGATGCGCATGGCACAATACACCTCACTGCTGCGATGCGACAGCGATTGAAATTTACCGATGAACACACGCCGCTTGATGTCGTTCCCTAAACCGCTCGCCGGCGACTGGCTGGTGCTGATCATCGCCACCGTCATCGTGGCCGCGTTGTTCGCAACGCTGTGGCATAACGAGCAAGCGGGCAAAGTCCGCATACGCGCGGGCGATGCGGTGTTTGCCACCTTGAGCCTCGCGCAAAAACGCATACTGGATGTACCGGGGCCGCTGGGCATCAGCCGCGTCGAAATCGATCAAGGCCGCGTGCGCGTCGCCTCCGATCCGGGGCGTCATCAATATTGCGTCAAACAGGGCTGGCTCACTCGCGTCGGAGAAGTCGCGATGTGTTTACCCAATCAGGTCAGTGTGGAATTGCTGGGCGAAGGGAAGGCGTATGACTCGCTCAACTATTGAAATCACAACCACGCGCGACGATCACCGCGTGGCGCGACTCGCCGCGCTGGCGATCATGCTGCATCTCATCGAAGCCATACTTCCATCGCCGCTGCCGGGCGTGAAACCCGGCACCGCCAACATCGTCACGCTCTATGTGCTCTACCGTTTCGATTTCGCGACTGCCGCCTGGGTTTCGCTGCTGCGCGTGGTCGCGGGAAGTTTGCTGCTCGGCAATTTTCTCTCGCCCGCGTTCGTGCTCAGTTTGACCGGTGCGCTATGCAGCCTGCTGATTCTGCGCGCTGCGATGGCATTGCCCCGTGCCCGGTTCGGCGCGATTACCCTCAGTGTGCTCGCCGCCTTCGCGCATATCGCAGGACAATTGCTGGTTGTGCGGCTATGGCTGATCCCACATGCAGGTGTCGCATTCCTGATTCCTGTTTTTGCCGCCGCCGCGCTGTTTTTCGGCACGATCAACGGGCTGATTACCGCGCGCTTGCTGCGGGAAAATGTTGGGAACGCGTAGCCTGTGAATGCAATGAATTTCAACATTTTCGCCATGACATACCTCCGTACACCAGACGCAAGACGCTCACGCGGAATCTGCTAGAATGCAATTTTTTGGACGTACATACATGCGCCTCGTGCTGTTATGCTTGGTCTTGGCTTTGACAATGACCGCTTGCGGATCCAAGGGGCCGCTCTACATCCCCGAAAAACAATATCCGCAAGGGAATCCGAATCCGTGACCGCGTTTGAGTTTCGCAACGGCGAATTGCACGCCGAAGAATTGCCGTTGTCGCAAATCGCCGCGCGTTTCAGCACACCGACCTACGTCTATTCCCGCGCCGCGCTGACGACGGCTTTCCGTAATTTCGATGCGGGGTTCAATGGCACCGACCATCTTGTTTGCTATTCCGTCAAAGCCAACTCCAATCTTGCGATACTGAATCTGTTCGCGCGCTTGGGTGCGGGATTCGATATTGTTTCCGGCGGCGAACTGGCGCGCGTGATCGCGGCCGGAGGCGATCCGGGCAAGATCGTGTTTTCAGGCCTGGGCAAGACTGCCGCGGAAATGCAGCAGGCGCTGCAAGCCGGAATTTTCTGCTTCAACGTGGAATCCGCGCCCGAACTGGAACGCCTCAATCGGGTCGCAGGCGAGATGGGCAAACGCGCGCCGGTGTCGTTGCGCGTGAATCCCGATGTGGATGCGAAAACGCATCCTTATATTTCCACGGGTCTCAAGAACAACAAATTCGGCGTGGCCTGCGAGGACGCGTTCGTGCTTTATCAGCGCGCCGCCGCGCTGTCCCACATCGACGTGTGCGGTATTGACTGCCACATCGGCTCGCAACTGACCGAGCTGTCGCCTTTTCTCGACGCGCTGGATCGCGTGCTGGCACTGGTGGATCAAGTGGAAGCCGCGGGCATCACCATCCACCACCTCGACATTGGCGGCGGCATCGGCATCCGTTACGCGGACGAAACGCCGCCCGAGTTTACCGACTATGCCGCAGCGATACGCGCGAAACTGGGCAATCGCAAATTCAAGCTGGTGATGGAACCCGGCCGCGCGCTGGTCGGCAACGCGGGTCTGTTACTCACCACGGTGGAATATCTCAAGCACGGCGAAACGCGCAATTTCGCGATTGTCGATGCAGCCATGAATGACCTCATGCGTCCCGCGCTGTACGATGCTTTTCACGAGATATGCGCCGTGAAAAACGGTGGCGCGAACGAGCAGATTTACGAAGTCGTCGGCCCGGTGTGTGAAAGCGGCGATTTCCTCGGTCACGACCGTCCGCTCGCAATTCAACCCGGCGACCTGCTCGCGATTTTCTCCGCCGGCGCCTACGGCATGAGCATGAGCTCCAACTACAACACCCGCCCCCGCGCCGCCGAAGTCATGGTGGACGGCGGCAACGCGCACGAAATCCGCGCCCGCGAAACCGTGCCGCAACTCTACTCGGGCGAAAAAATTCTCACGGACTGAACGGCGATGCCATTTTCACCCGAAGAGCGTCGCGCGCTGCTTGCGGTAAAAGGCGTCGGAGCCACGGTGATTACACGGCTGGAACAAATGGGATTTGAATCGCTCGCGCACCTGAAAAACGCCAACACGGCAGATATTCTGCTGCGCGGCTCACGTCTGACCGGATCGAGTTGCTGGAAAAACAGCCCGCAAGCCCGCGCAGCGGTGGAAGGCGCAATCGCGGTAGCGCGAGCTTTTGCGCAGAATGACTCCATGCATTAGAGAATCAGGGCAGCTTGCTTACCATCCACCAATTCTTTTTCTCATTGATAACATAACCATATGTTCTTGGCGAGATTGACAGTAGCTACGAGCTAGGCGATGCTGCTCCCAAGATTACTCGCCTAATTAGAGCTAAGCAGAAGGAAAGAAAATGGACATTGAAGTCATTAGCGAATGGTTAAAAACATCTATAACAGGAATAGTACTGTTAGGAGCTATTGGCAGCATTATTGCTATTGGTTTCCTTAAGTATCTTGGCCCATCAATTCGAAAAGTTGCATTAAAACCTTTGCAGTACATGACAAAGGAAAAAATGTGGCGCTATTGGCGTAGTGGTGCAGCATACGCTTATATAGAAAATGATCCGACAAATAGAAAAGTGATTTTCTATTTGTTTAGACATGTTGCTAGGTTAATTATGGCTGTAGCAACATTTGTTCTGACAACCATTGTGTTTTCAATAGTGGTTGCATCTAGGTCAGAGATATTGCTAACCTATGGAACATTTATTCTATCAACCCTAGCATTTCTTTCTGCATACTGGGTAAAAATAGAATACGACTACATCACAATTAATTATATTGCAGAGTGGCAAGGA
>JAITML010000055.1 GCA_031277395.1 Methylobacillus sp.
AAGTCCCTTGTGTCTACCAGTTTCACCACCCGGGCGAAAATTCTGGAGGCGCGTGCCGGAGTCGAACCGGCCTAAATGGATTTGCAGTCCAGTGCATAACCGATTTGCTAACGCGCCGCGAAACCTGCAAAAGTCCTCTCTGCGGGGAGAGAGGCACAAGAATTTAATGCAGTGACTCCTCAAATAAAACGGGGAAAGCGGCGCTCTCCCCGTTCCCTTAAAATTTGGAGCGGGAAACGAGTCTCGAACTCGCGACCTCAACCTTGGCAAGGTTGCGCTCTACCAACTGAGCTATTCCCGCATCGAAAGAAGGCGACATTTTAAGGATTTTCGGCATTGTGTCAACTTGGATGCTTGCGGAAAAACTCTTATCTCTCCCGTATCTGCGGCCAGGCGATTTTCAAATAGTTGGCCATGGAAATCAGCGTCAGCGCGGCTGCGAGATACATCAGCCAACTGCCGATTCGGGGTACGTCCATCATGGCGATGGGTTGGTAATAGAGCAGAAAGAGGATGGCGATCATCTGCGAGGTGGTTTTGATTTTTCCGAGGAAGGCGACGGCCACACTCTGGCGCTTGCCCAATCCTGCCATCCATTCGCGCAAGGCGCTGATCGCAATTTCACGGCCTATGATAATCACGGCCACCACCGCGCCGACACGATCAAATTCCACAAGCACGATCAGCGCGGCGGCCACCATGAGCTTGTCGGCAACCGGATCGAGGAATGCGCCGAAGGAGGAAGTCTGGTTGAGCGCGCGCGCGAGGTAGCCGTCCAGCCAGTCAGTCAGCGCGGCGAACGCGAAGATCAGCGTCGCGTACAGGTTGCGGGTTTGCTCCGGCAGACCGCTTTCGGGACAGTAAAACACACCGACGAACAACGGAATCGAAAGAATCCGCAGCCAGGTGAGTATGTTGGGAATGTTCCAGTTCATTGGTTCAGTTTCAGTATCAATTCAAATTTTCTCGTGTCTTCAATTCCCCTTCGGTGAAGAGGTGCCCGCAGGACGGGGTAGTTCACAACAAAATCGTCGCGACAGCGACACAAATATTTTTGTGCCCTGCGGGGCGATTTTTTCCGAACTACCCCGTCCGCTTCGCGTCCACCCCTTCATGGAAGGGGAATGTTTCAGTGCAACTCCTGATAAATCTTCTCCGCCAGCGCAGTGCTGATGCCTTCCACTTGCGCGAGTTCGTCTGCGCTGGCTTTGGCGACTCCGGCCAACCCGCCAAAACGGGTCAGCAGTTTTTGTCGGCGTTTCGCGCCTATGCCATCAATTTCTTCGAGCGAGGATTTTGTTCTCGCCTTGCCTCTGCGGCTGCGATGGCCGGTGATTGCGAAGCGGTGCGCCTCATCGCGGATTTGCTGCAACAGATGCAAACCGGGATCGTCTTTTTCCAGCCGCAGCGCTTCTTCCCTGTCCGGAAAAATCAGTTGCTCCAAACCGGGTTTGCGTTCCTCGCCTTTCGCAATACCGACCAGCATCATATCCGGCAATCCGACTTCCTGCATCACCTCGACCGCGACGCCAAGCTGTCCTTTGCCGCCGTCGATGAAAATCAAATCAGGCCGCCTGCCCTCGCCCGCCGCGATTTTGGAATAGCGGCGCGTAAGTACCGAGCGCATCGCGGCGTAATCGTCGCCCGGCGTGATATCGGTGATATTGTACCGGCGATATTCGGAATTCTGCATCGCCCCCTTGTCGAATACCACGCACGAGGCCACCGTCGCCTCGCCCTGCGTGTGGCTGATGTCGAAGCACTCGATGCGTTCGGCGTTTTCGGGAAGATCAAGCGCGTCGCGCAACGCTGTGAGCCGTTTTTCCTGCGTTGTTTTTTGCGATAGATGCTGCTTGAGCGCCAGCTCCGCGTTGGTCTGCGCCATTTTGAGCCAGATGCGGCGATCACCGCCCGCGTAGGCGCTGATCTGGATTTTGCGTCCGGCATGTTCGGAGAGCGTTTCTTCCAGCGTCGCATCTTCCGGCGCCACGCCGGTGATAACGAGCGGCGGCGCGGGCTGTTGCAGATAATGCTGCTCCATGAACGCCTGCAACACCGTGGCTTCGTCGCAATCTTCGATATGCCGCGGAAAAAAACTGCGGTCACCGACGTGCCGCCCGCCGCGTATCATCACCAGATTGACGCACATCGCGCCCGCCTCGGCCACGCACACAATCACATCGGCATCGCCATTGCGGAAATCCGACACGAATTGTCGCGCCTGCACCTGACGCAAACTCTGGATCCGGTCACGGAATACCGCCGCGCGTTCGTATTCCTGATTTTCGGCAGCCTCCGTCATGCGCGCGGAAAGCGCAGTCATCACCTGCTGCTCCCGCCCTTCGAGAAACATCTCGGCGTGTTCCACATCACGCCGGTAATCCTCGGGCGAAATCGCGGCTACGCAAGGCGCGGTGCAACGCGCGATCTGATATTGCAAACACGGGCGCGAGCGGTTGCTGAATACGGAATTTTCACAGGTGCGCAGCCGAAACACTTTTTGCAGCAGTTGTATGCTCTCGCGCACCGCCGTCGCGCCGGGAAACGGCCCGAAGTAGCGGTTCGGTTTTTGCTGGCTGCCGCGATGAAACGCGAGGCGCGGAAATTCATCGCCGGAAAGCATGATGTAGGGATAAGACTTGTCGTCGCGGAACAGCACGTTGTAACGCGGCATGAGGCTTTTGATGAGATTGTTTTCGAGCAGCAACGCCTCGCCCTCGGAGCGCGTCACCGTGACTTCGATGTTTGCGATTTGCGACACCATCATGCGCGTGCGCGGACTGGCGAGGTTGGCGCGGAAATAGGATGTCACGCGCCTTTTCAGTTCACGCGCCTTGCCGACGTAGATCACTTCGCCGCCCGCGTTAATCATGCGATAAACGCCGGGAAGATTGGGTATCCCTTTCAGCGCGGCTTTGGAATCGAACATTTCAGGCCGCAATACTGACGCGATTACGCCCGCTTTCCTTGGCGCAATAAAGCGCCTGATCCGCGCGATGGAGAAAAGCCGCCGTGTCTTCGCATGGATTCAGTTCAGCAACGCCGAGCGAAATCGTGATGCCGCCCACTTCATCCACGCCGTCGTAACGGCGGATTCGCTCACGCGCCACCCGCGCGCGGATATTGTGCGCGAGCGCCCGCGCGCCGGCGAGCGATGTTTCAGGCAGCAGCACGCAAAATTCCTCGCCACCAAGCCGCGTAACCACATCGCTCCCCTTGACGCAGGCGCGGAGCGCTTCGGCCACGGTGCGTATCACCTTGTCGCCGAACAAATGGCCGTGGGTGTCGTTGATTTTCTTGAAGTGGTCGATGTCGAGCATGATGAGCGAAATCGCGCCGCCGGAATCTCCGGATTCCGTCAACATGCGCGCGAAACGCATCTCGAAACCGCGCCGATTCAACACGCCAGTCAACGGGTCGATAAGCGCCTCAACCCGCGCATATTCCAGCTCGCGCTTGAGCGATTCGATTTCCTCACGGCTGTGCGCCAGATTGCCCTGCAAATCCACCACCGCCGAATGCATCTGTCTGGTATCGGCGCGCAGATGCGACAACACATTGAACAAGGCATCCACCGAAGCTGCATCCGGCAAGTGCGTGGAATGCCGCTCCAGACTGGCGCCATAAGTCCTGGCCTGCTGCTCGACTTCTTCCGCGTGCCGCAAAATATCGTTGAGCACGCGCTGTGCATTTTCGCCCAACAGCCGCTGCGCTTCACGAAAAAAATCCTGATCGTATTCCGACATGGCAAACTCCATCCGGCTTATATCCCCTCTTCCCTCGCGGGAGAGGGGCTGGGGAGAGGGGGAGAATTATGAGCCCGCTCCTGCATCTTTTCTCATCAAGGGAAAGGGGGCAAATTTCTACCCCAGCAAATTCCCTCCGACCGCCCAGTTTTCCTCCTTCACCTCATCAAACGTGATGTAGGTATAGGACTTGGGTTTTTTGGCGATGCGCTCCAGCGTGGCGGTAATTTCCTCGGCGATTTTTTCTTTTTGCTCGCGGCTGATACTCCCGGCAAGACGAACATTGACGTATGGCATGGCGATTCCTTTGCAATGATTGAGTGAAATTGGCTGGGCGCGAATGCGTCCGCTTGGGAATGATTATAGCAGCGGAAAAATGCAAGTTGAGGCTATGTCCGTCCGCAGATATTGCCCCAGTATTTTTCTGGTTTACGGTTCCAGACCATACTGTATAGTATGCATCTGCTGCGACCTGTTATTCCACCATCAAAATAACGCAGTGCCTACCAAGCTTTTGAGGAGAATACCGATATGGATACTCTGGTCGACAATGTCACCACCTTTCACGGCGGCTGCCCGCAGGACTGCCCGGACACTTGCGCCATGACCTACACCGTCAAGGACGGCAAGCTCATCGACGTGCAAGGCAAACCCGATCACCCGATGACGCGTGGCGGCCTGTGCGTCAAGCTCAAGGATTTCGCCAAGCATCACCAGAATCCCGAGCGCGTGCTCTATCCGCTCAAGCGCACCGGCCCCAAAGGCAGCCGCGAATTCACCCGCATTACCTGGGATGAAGCCCTGCAGGAGATCAAGACGCGCTGGAGCGGCATCATCGCCGAATACGGCTCCCAGGCCATCATGCCTTACAGCTATCTCGGCAATCAGGGCATAGTGCAGGGGCTCAATGTCGGCGATCCCTTTTTCAACAAACTCGGCGCAACCGTGTGCGAGCGCACCTTTTGCGGCTCCGGCGGCTCCACCGCCTGGCTTATGACCGTGGGCCCCACCGGCGGACTCGACCCGGAAAGTTTCGCTCACAGCAAATACATCGTGATCTGGGGCTGCAACTCGGTCAGCACCAATCTGCATCACTGGCACATCATCCACGAGGCGCAGAAGAAAGGCGTCAAGCTGGTCGTGATTGATGCCTACAAATCGCCCACCGCCAAGCAGGCGGACTGGCACATCATGCCCAAGCCGGGCACCGACGGCGCGCTCGCGATGGCGCTCATCAACACGCTCATCGCACAGGATTTGCTGGATCATGACTACATCGCCAACCACACGCTGGGCTTCGAGGAACTCAAGGAACGCGCCCGGGATTGCACGCCGGAATGGGCGGAAGCCATCTGCGGCGTGGCGGCAGCGGATATCCGCAAACTCGCGCAGGAAATGCACGCCGCGCGCGCGACCGCAATCCGCATGGGCGTGGCGCTGGAACGTCACCACGGCGGCGGTCAGACGGTGCGCGCCGTGTGTTGCATCTCCGGGCTTATCGGCTCCTGGCGCTATGTCGGCGGCGGCACCATGCAGTTTCCGCTGTGGGAATTCCCGATCAACTTCGGTGTGGTATGCCGCTCGGACTACATCAAACCGGGCACGCGCGTCATCAACAACCTGCGCATCGGTCAGGCGCTCAACGGCGATATGCCGCTCGACCCGCCGCTCAAGTCGGTCATGGTCTATAACGCCAATCCGGTAAGTCAGGCGCCGGAATCGAACAAGATCGTCGAAGGGCTCAAGCGCGACGATTTGTTTGTCGTGGTCGCGGAACATTTCATCACCGACACCGCCGCCTACGCCGACATCATCCTGCCCGCGACGATGGCCGCCGAAATGGATGACATGATTCTGTCCTGGGGTCACTTCTATCTCACCTACAACCAGAAGGCGGTCGAGCCGCCGGGTGAAGCGGTCTCCAATGCCGAAACCTTCCGGCGACTGGCCAAAACCTTTGGTTTCGACGAGCTGCAATTTCAGCGCAGCGATGCCGAGATGGTCGAGGACACCCTGATCTGGAGTTCGCCTGCGCTGGCTGGTGTCACGATGGAGGATTTCA
>JAITML010000029.1 GCA_031277395.1 Methylobacillus sp.
GGTCTGGCCGTTCCCCCCGGCTTCACCATCAGCACCGAAGCCTGTCTCGCCTATCTCGATCAGGGCAGCTTGCCCGACGGGCTGGCTGACGCGGTCAGGCAGTCGATCATCGCGCTGGAAAAGAAAACCGGCAAGGGCTTCGGCTCCAGCGAGAACCCCTTGCTGGTGTCGGTGCGTTCCGGTTCGGCGATGTCGATGCCGGGGATGATGGACACCATTCTCAACCTTGGCCTCAACAGCGAGTCGCTCAAGGGACTCATCAAGCAGACCCAGAACGAACGCTTCGCCTGGGACGCTTACCGGCGCTTCATCCAGTTGTTCGGCAAGATCGCGCTCGGCGTGCCGGACGAGGCGTTCGATGCCAAGATGGCCGAGATCAAGGGCAAGTGCGGGGCGCGGCAGGATGTCGATTTGCGCGCCGAGGATTTGAAGGCGCTGTCCGAGGCGTTTCTCGCCATCGTCCGCAGCCATTCCGGCAAGCCTTTTCCCCAAGACCCGCATGAGCAACTGGAAATCGCCGTACAGGCGGTGTTCCGTTCCTGGAACGGCAAGCGGGCGATTGATTACCGCAAGCAGTTCAAGATCACGCCAGCGATGGCCAACGGCACGGCGGTGAATATCTGCACCATGGTCTTCGGCAACATGGGCAACGATTCGGCCACCGGCGTCGGCTTCACCCGCAATCCGGGCACCGGCGAGAACCTGATTTACGGCGAATATCTGGTCAATGCCCAGGGCGAGGATGTCGTCGCCGGGATCCGCACGCCCAAGCCGATTGCCGAAATGGCGGCGGAGATGCCGGAAATTTACGAGCAACTGGTCGATCTGCACAACCGGCTGGAATCGCATTACAAAGAGGTTCAGGATTTTGAATTCACCATCGAGAAAGGCAAGCTCTATTGCCTGCAAACCCGCAACGGCAAGATGAACGCCCGCGCCATGGTGCGCACTTCGGTGGAGATGGCCAACGCCGGCCTGATTACGCGGGAGAAGGCGCTGCTGCGCGTCGAACCGGCGATTCTTGAGCAACTCTTGGTGCCGCAACTGGCGCCGAGTTTTCGCGGCAAGCCGCTGGCGCAGGGCCTGGCCGCTTCGCCGGGAGCGGCGTCGGGCAAGATCGTCTTCAATGCCGATACCGCCGAAGCGCGGGGGCGGGCGGGCGACAAGGTGATTCTGGTGCGCGAGGAAACCAAGCCGGAGGACATTCACGGCTTTTTCCAGGCGCAGGGCATTCTCACCAGCCGCGGCGGCAAGACCTCCCACGCCGCCGTCGTCGCGCGGGGCATGGGCAAACCCTGCGTTTCCGGCTGCGACGCCATCCACATCGACGATATGGCGAGGAAGGCTTACATCGGCGATACCGTCTTGCATGAAGGCGATGTCATCACCATCGACGGCGGCAGCGGCCACGTTTACGCGGGCGAAGTGCCAACCGTCGAGCCGGAATTTTCCGAAGAACTGACGACCCTGCTGGCCTGGGCCGACCAGGCGGCGCGCATTGAAGTCCGCGCCAACGCTGACACGCCCAATGACGCCTTGAAGGCGCGCAACTTCGGCGCCAGGGGCGTGGGCCTCTGCCGCACCGAGCGCATGTTCAACAACACCGACCGCCTGCCCATCGTCCAGGAGATGATTCTGGCCGACACCCTGGAGGAGCGGCAGGCTGCGCTCGATCGCCTGCTGCCCATCCAGCGCAACGACTTCAAGGGCATCTTCAAGGCCATGAAAGGCTTGCCGGTCACGGTGCGCCTGCTCGACCCGCCGATGCACGAATTCCTGCCCACCGCCGCGCAACTGGAACTGGAAATCACTCATCTGCGCCACCTGCGCGACACCGTCAAGAGTATCGAGGAATTGCCGGGCACCTTGAAGCTGGTCAATCCCGGCCTCTACCAGAAATATTCCGATGGTCTCGATCATCTTAACGAGGCACTCAAGGTGTTCAAGGAATCTCACCTTGAAGACGATGTGATCGTCAAAAAGGAAAAAACTCTGCGCAAGGTACGCGCGCTGGCCGAAGTAAACCCCATGCTCGGCCATCGCGGTGTGCGTCTGGGCATCACCTATCCGGAAGTTTATTCGATGCAGATTCAGGCCGTGCTCGAAGCAGCTGCGCTATGCGCCAAGGAGGGCATCGAGGTTCACCCTGAAATCATGGTGCCGCAAGTGGCGACGGTGGAAGAACTGGAGCGTATCAAGAGCTATGTGGACAGAATCCACGAGCAAGTCAAACACGCCCACGGCATCGAAGTGCAATTGAAATTCGGCTCCATGATTGAAGTCGTGCGTGCCTGCATGCGCGCTGGACGCATGGCGCAGACGGCGGAATTTTTCTCCTTCGGCACCAACGACCTGACCCAGGCGACCTTCTCCTTCTCCCGCGAAGATGTGGAAAACAAATTCCTGTCGGCTTATGTCGAAGCAGGCATTCTTCAGGATAACCCCTTTGAAGTGCTGGATCAGAAGGGCGTGGGTGAAGTGATGAAAATCGCCGTCAATCTCGCCCGTGAAACCCGGCCTGATCTGAAAATCGGCATCTGCGGCGAACATGGCGGCCACCCTGCGTCCATTGAGTTTTGCCACTGCATCGGACTGACCTACGTTTCCTGTTCCGGCCCGCGCGTGCCCATCGCTCGCCTCGCCGCCGCGCAGGCGCAGTTGCGTCATCCGTAGGAAAATCGGGAGCTTGGCTTTATCTTCGCCGGGATGAGCAAGGGGAAGCCCTGTAAACTATGCTACTTTTGTGACCTTCAACCAAAGTTGTCGCAGGTATAAAAAATGGAATTGCCCATCTCGCCCAGAGACCTGACCATCCTTCTTTTCTGCTGCGTTTATCTCGCGCTGGCGCTTGGTCATTTTCCGGGTTTCCGGCTGGATAGAACCGGCGCGGTGCTGGCCGGAGCGATGTTGCTGGTCGCGACCGGATGCATTGCTCCGGAGGCGGCGTGGAACGCGGTGGATTATCGCACGCTGGGTTTGTTGTTCGGCCTTATGGTGATGTCGGCAGCATTTTCAGTTTCGGGTTTTTATGACTGGGTTGCGGAAAAAGTCGGCGGCCTTGATGTGACTCCCGTCACCTTGCTCGCCATTTTGATTGTCGTTTCCGCCGCATTGTCGGCGTTGCTGACCAACGATGTGGTTGCGGTGGCGATGACGCCCATGCTGGTCGCGATCTGCCTCACGCGCGGCCTCAATCCCGTGCCGTTCCTGGTCGGTTTTTGTTTCGCAGTCAATGCCGGTGCTGCTGCCACGCTCATCGGCAGCCCGCAGAATATGGTTGCTGCCGAAATGCTGCATCTCACCTTCGTCGGATTCATGAAAGCCTCGGCTTTGCCCGCCGCGCTTAGTCTGCCCCTGATCTGGGGCGTATTGGCTTTCTTTTATCGAGGCCGCTGGCGTCTGGGCGAATCTGGCGATGCAGTTTCTGCTGCGTTGCCTCCGCCCATCACGCTGGATAAACAAGGAACACTCAAGGCTACTCTCGTCACCACCGCCGTCATCGTCGCGTTCGTTACCACCAAGCTGCCGCACGTGCTCATCGCGCTTGCGGGCGCGAGCCTGCTGCTCATCAGCCGCCGCATTGATTCGCGCGAGGTGCTCAGCAAGGTTGATGGCAGTTTGCTGCTGCTGGTCATGGGTTTGTTCATCGTCAACGCCGCGATGGATACAACCGGTATTCCGAAGGAATTGCTTGGCGATCTGCGCGCTGCCGGATTCAATCTGCACAACCCGATTTCCATGCTTGTCATCATGTCGCTGCTGAGCAACCTGATTGGCAACATCACCGCTGTCATGCTCATCGCGCCTTACATCAAGGATGTCGCGCATCCCGAAGCACTGGGCGCTGCGATTGCGCTCGGCACCAACTTCTCGTCCAATGCCTTCATCTTCGGCAGTCTGGTCGGCATCATCGTCGTCGAAGCAGGCCGTAAACACGGCGTCACCATACGCTTCGGCGAATTTTCAAAAGCAGGGATTCCGGTGGCGGTATTGACGTTGCTGTTGTCAGGAGTCTGGATTGCGATGCTTTGATTTCTCTTCCGTGAAGAGTAATCAAGAGTTACTTCTGCCACGCATCTCTTAATGTCACCGTCCGGTTGAATACCGGTTCCCCCGTCACGCCATCCTTGCTGTCCACCACAAAATAACCGTGGCGTTCAAACTGGAAGCGCTCCTCCGGCTTCGCATCCTTGAGCGCGGGTTCAAGCTGCGCAGTGATGGTTTTCACCGAATCCGGATTGAGGTCATCCAGATAGTTGCGATCACCGGCGCCGGGGTGCGGGCCTTTGAACAAGCGGTCATAGAGGCGTACTTCGACGGCGCAGGCATGCGCGGCGGAGACCCAGTGGATATTGCCTTTGACCTTGATACTGTCCGCGCCAGGAGTGCCGGATTTGGTATCGGGAAGATAGTTGCAGTGAACCGCGATCACTTTGCCGTGCTCGTCCTTTTCACAGCCGGTGCATTCGATCACATAGCCGTAGCGCAAACGCACCCGGTTGCCGGGGAAGAGGCGGAAATAACCCTTGGGTGGCTCTTCCGCGAAATCCTCGCGCTCTATCCATAATTCGCGCGAGAGCGGCACCACACGCTTGCCGAGTTCCGGTTTTTGCGGATGGTTGGGGGCGTGGCAATCTTCGGATTGGTCTTGCGGGTAGTTGTCGATGACCAGCTTGAGCGGGTCGAGCACGGCGATGCGGCGCTCGGCAGATTCATTGAGTGTTTCGCGCATGCAGTCTTCGAGTATGGTGTATTCAATCCAGGAATCGGCCTTGGCGACGCCAATGCGCTCCGCGAACAGGCGGAAACCTTCGGGCGTGTAACCACGGCGTTTCGCGCCGACGAGAGTGGGCATGCGCGGATCGTCCCAGCCATTGACGTGCTCCTGCTCGACCAGTTCGATGAGTCTGCGCTTGGAAAGCACGACGTAGGTGAGGTTGAGACGCGCGAATTCGTACTGCTTCGGTAGCGGGTGAGCCAGCAGCCCGCCCTCCGCGAGGCGCTCCAGCACCCAGTCGTAGAAAGGGCGCTGATCTTCAAATTCCAGCGTGCAAATGGAATGCGTCACGCCCTCCACTGCGTCTTCGAGCGGATGCGCGTAGGTGTACATCGGATAGACGCACCACTGGTCGCCGGTGTTGTGATGAGTGGCATGTTTGATCCGGTAGATCGCCGGATCGCGCATATTGATGTTGGGCGAGGTCATGTCGATCTTCGCGCGCAACACCATCGCGCCATCGGGATGTTTGCCGTCGCGCATCTCGCGGAACAGCGCAAGACTTTCGGCGGCAGGCCGGTCGCGCCAGGGCGAATTTTTGCCGGGCTCGGTCAGCGTGCCGCGCGTGGCGCGCATTTCGTCGGCGCTTTGTTGATCGATATAGGCGTGTCCGGCTTCGATGAGATATTCCGCCGCGCGGTACATGAAATCAAAGTAGCTGCTCGCAAAATAGAGATGCGACTTGCCGTATTTTTCCCAACCGAAGCCCAGCCAGTGCACCATGTTGGTGATGCCATCGACGTATTCCTGTTCCTCTTTTTCGGGATTGGTGTCGTCGAAACGCATGTGGCACACGCCGTCATAATCCCGCGCGAGACCGAAATTGAGGCAGATCGACTTGGCGTGACCAATGTGCAGATAACCGTTGGGTTCCGGCGGAAAACGCGTGCGGATTTTCGCGGGATCGGGCGCGCCCGCCGCATGATGCGCGGCGTCGCCCGGAGAGCCCGCCCAATGGCGGCTCGCAAATGCGCCCTGGGCGAGATCGCGTTCAATGATGTTGCGCAGAAAATTGGAAGCGGGTGTAACTTTTTCTTCGGGCATGGTGGAGCAATGGGTTTTTAACGTAAACCGTCATTTTACACGTGCCGCGCGTTTAATTCTCCCTCGATGCCATCCCGTCGGCGAAAGGGAATGGTTATAATCATGCCGATGAATTCACTGACTTTTCCCATTTTGCACCTGCTTTCCGACGGTCGCTTTCGTTCGGGAGAGGCGCTTGCCGCGCACTTCGGCGTAACGCGCGCGACGATATGGAATGCGTTGCAGGATGCCGAATCACACGGCGTGCGACTGTTCTCCGTGCGCGGCAAGGGTTACCGGTTGCCGGAGCCGGTGAGTTTCCTCGACCGCGAGCAACTCCGCGCATTGCTTGCCGACCATGCAAACATTTATGCGCTGGAAATTCACGAATGCATGGACTCCACCAACAGCTACCTCATGCGCGCCGCCGCTGAAGGGGCGGCGCATGCAAGCTGCGTCATCGCGGAATTGCAAACCGCCGGGCGCGGCCGGCGTGGACGCGCATGGCAGACGGGATTGGGCGACAGCCTGACATTTTCGGTGTTGTGGCGTTTTGATTGCGGCGCGGGCGCGTTGTCGGGCTTGAGTCTCGCGGTCGGCGTCGCGCTCATGCGCGCGCTGCATGAATTGGGCGCGACGGAAGCGCAACTCAAATGGCCGAATGACATTGTGAGCAACGGCAAAAAGCTCGCGGGCATTCTCATCGAATTGCAGGGTGACATGGACGGCGCCAGCGCCGCTGTGATCGGCATCGGCCTCAATCTGCGCGTGTCAGAAGAAATGCGCCGCGCAATCGCGCAACCCGCAGCAGGATTGCAGGAACTGCTGGATACGGAAGTGCCGCGCGATGTCGTGCTCGCGACGTTGCTGCGGCATCTGGCGGATGTGCTGGCGATATTTGAGCGCAACGGATTCGAGCCGCTGCGCGATGAGTGGATAGCACGTCACGCCTACCACAACGACGTCGTGCGCTTGCTGCTGCCGGATGGCCGCGAGATCGACGGCATCGCGCAAGACGTGGCTGCCGACGGTGCGTTGCTCGTGCGCGCGGCGGAAGGTCTGCGGCGCTTCACTTCGGGCGAAGTCAGCCTGAGGGTAATCGCATGATGCTTGCGCTGGATGCCGGGAACACGCGCATCAAATGGGGCGTATTCGATGATGCGGATCGATTGGTGCAAACCGGTGCAGTGGAAAATCATGATTTGACGGCTTTGGATGGGCAACTCAAAACCCTGCATGGCTTGCGCCGCGCTGCGGTTTCCTGCGTCGCGGATGAAACGGTAGCGACACATCTCACGCGAACTTTAAACGCGCTGAATATCCCCGCGCTGTGGCTCAAATCACAAGCGGAAGCATGTGGTGTGCGCAATGCTTATCGGCATCCCGAAACACTGGGTAGCGACCGCTGGGCAGCATTGATCGCCGCGTGGAATATTCATCACGCGCCCTGCATCGTGGTGAATGCAGGCACGGCCATGACGGTTGATGCCTTGTCCGCGCAGGGTGAATTCCTCGGCGGGTTGATCGTTCCCGGTTTGAGCATGATGCGAAACGCGCTCGCACGTGATACATCGGCCAGCATACCGCCTGAAGGAGAATGGCGAGACTTCCCGCAATCCACTGCCGATGCGGTGCAAAGCGGCTTGCTCGCCGCAAGCGCAGGCGCGGTGCGGCACATGGAACAATTGCTCGCGCAACGCGAAGGCCGCGCGCCACTCTGTATTTTATGCGGTGGCAACGCAGATGCGCTCGCCGCCGCGTTGACGATGCCGGTTATACAAAACCCTCATCTGGTACTGCACGGTTTGATGCTTTTGGAGAAAACAACGCTATGAAATGGAGAGAAATTTTCTGGCTGCTGCTGTTCGCCAATGTGCTGCTGTTCGGCTGGCTCAAACTGAGCGAACCGGTGAGCAGTGGCATGCAACCCGGTCACGAACAGATCATGCCGGACAAAATGAAATTGCTCACACCGGCAGAAGTGAGCGCTCTTCCCAAAACCGAAACGGTCGCGCCCGCGCCGCTAAGGGAACAACAAAAGGAACAGCAGACGGTGGTCGCCACCGGCCCGGCGTGCTATCAATGGGGCGGCCTCAGCGAAAAACATATCGAGGACGCCCGTGAAATCGTGAAAGATTTGAAGGTGAATTACCGGACGGAAATCGTCAAACGCTACTGGGTCTATATCCCGCCGCTCGCCACGCTCGAAGCCGCGCAAAAACGCAATGAGGAGTTGCACGATATGGGCGTCAACGATACTTTCATTCTCAAGGATGATGCCCAGTGGCGCAACGCCATTTCCATCGGCGTGTTCAAGGATGAAAACCTCGCTGAAAAACTCGTGCGCGAAATGCGCGCGCGCGGTGTCAACGACGTGACCAAGGCCGTGCGTGACCAGGAAGGCCGCCTGGCTGTGATAACCCTCAACAACGTCCCTCCCAACAAAGCCGAAATGCTGCGCCGCGCAAAATCGGAGTTCCCGGAGAGTGAGCTGACGCAGGTGGCGTGTCAGTGATGGGGATGTGTATGGAGAGTGAAGACTGCGAATTGCCAAAAGGAGAGCAACTACCATGAGATGGGAAGGCAACCGGGAATCGGGTAACGTCGAAGATCGTCGCAGCGGCGGCGGATTCGGTATGGGCAGGGGCACCATAGGCATAGGCGCGATTGTGGTGGCGCTGGTGGGGTGGGGCGTGTTTGGCATCAACCCGTTGACCACGCTGGGCTTGCTTTCGGGCGACGGGCAGCAGATGCAAACGCAATCTTCCGCGCCGCCTGCGAACGACAAGGGTGCGGCATTTGTTTCCACCGTGCTGGCTTCGACCGAGGATGTGTGGGGCGAAATTTTCCGGCAGGCAGGCGCGCGTTACGATTCACCCAAGCTGGTGCTGTATCGCAGCATGACGCCCACAGCCTGTGGCACGGGGCAGGCGGCAATGGGGCCGTTTTATTGTCCGGCAGATCGCAAGGTGTATCTGGATATGGATTTCTTCGACACCATGGAACGTCAACTCGGCGCGCCGGGAGAATTTGCCCGCGCTTATGTCATCGCGCACGAAGTTGGCCATCATGTGCAAAATCTCGGCGGTGTCAACGACAAGGTCAATGCCATGCGCGGGCGCATCAGTGAAGCCCAGCAAAACGCGCTGTCGGTGCGTGTAGAATTGCAGGCCGATTGCTACGCGGGCATCTGGGCGAATCATTCGCAACAGGCCAAAAACTGGCTCGATCAAGGCGACATTGAATCGGCGCTCAACGCCGCCTCGCAAATCGGCGATGACACATTGCAACGCGAACACGGCGGCACGGTGCGCCCTGACAGCTTCACCCACGGCACCAGTGAACAGCGCGTGCGCTGGTTCACGCAGGGCTACAAAACCGGCAGCGTGCAGGCGTGCGATACGTTTGGCGCGAAAAATCTCTAGGGATGGCATTACTGGCTCGCCAATGACAACCCCTATCGTCATACTGATGATGCGCTCGATAACAGGCATTTTAGTCGGGCTGATGCTGCTGTTTTTCCTCGGATTGTTTCCTCTATCCTCCAAACTATCAATGCTCAAGGGCATGATGATGGTGGCAGGCGCCACGCTCGCCAAGTTTTTGCTGCTCATCGGAGGAATTTATTTTGGCGCGACGGTGACCATTTTTGCCTGGCATGCCTGGGTGGGTACGCAAAGCAAAGCCATACTGCCTGCAACGGCTCTTATCGTGGGTTTGATCTGCGCGGCGATTGCCATGCTTTGCGGCCAGGTGGCGATCAACCTCGCGCGCCGGTTGCGCGGATTTCCGCCGCTGAAAATCGAGTGGATCAGAAAACGCGAGCGCAAACCGGATCGGGAATAATTCGCCCGATTATGGAAACAGCTTCCCGGGATTCAAAATATTTTCCGGATCAAACGCCTGCTTGACCGACTTCATAAGCGCAATGGTGGTTGCGTCAATTTCGCGCGGCACGAACGGGCGCTTCGCCATGCCAACGCCATGCTCGCCCGAGAGTGTGCCATCCAGCGACAGCACGAGCGAGAACACCTCGTCGAGACAAGCCGTGGCGCGTTCCATCTCATCAGGGTTGCCCGGATCAACGAGCAGGTTGACATGAATGTTGCCGTTACCCGCGTGGCCGAAATTCACGTTGGCGATGCGGTAATGTTGCGCGAGACGCTCGATGCCGCCCAGCAATTCGGGTAGACGCGATACCGGCACGGCCACATCTTCGTTGATCTTCTTGGGCGCGACATCGCGTAACAATGGCGACAGCGCCTTGCGCGCCGCCCACAGTGATTTCGTGTCGTGCGCCGGTTTGGCTTCGATCAGGCCATCCACCTGGCAGGCTTGCAAAATGGCTTCCGACGCTTCGGCGATTTCGCTTTCCGATCCGTCCACCTCGATCATGAGCAGCGCGCGCATCTCCTCGGGCAACATGCCAGGGTGACGGTTGCGTATCAGATTGAGCGCATTGTTGTCGAGAAATTCGAGCGCCGAAGGCACGAAAGGCTGCGCCATGATGGATGCGATCGCATGCGCGCAGCTCACCGTATCCCTGAATTGCGCTGTGAGACCGCCGGTCGCGCGCGGCAAAGGTGTGAGCTTGAGTGTCGCCTCGACGATGATGGCGAGCGTGCCTTCGGAACCGATGATAAGCCGCGTCAGGTCATAACCGACCACACCCTTGGTGGTGTAGCAGCCGGTGCGTATGAGTTCGCCACTGCCAGTGACCGCTTTCAGTCCCAGCACATGATCGCGCGCAACGCCGTACTTGACCGCATGCGGTCCCGCGGCGCAGGTGGCGAGATTGCCGCCGACCGAGCAATAGGGCGCGCTGGACGGATCCGGCGGCCAGAAAAACCCCTGCGGGCGAATCGCATCCTGCAATTCCTGATTGAGCACGCCCGGTTCGATGATTGCCATGCGGTTGTCCGCGTCTATCGACAGGATGCGCTTCATGCGTTCGAGCGAGAGCACGACGCCGCTTTGCTCCGGCACGCTGCCGCCCGCCGTGCCGGTTCCGCGACCACGCGGCACCAGTGGTACTTTGTGTTCGTTGCACAGGTGTGCAACGGTCTGTACTTCTTCTGTGGTCAACGCAAAAACCACCGCGATGGGCGGTTTGAAATTGCGCGAGTTGTCGTAGCTATAGGCGTAACAATCCACCGGATCGGTGTGGAGACGGTCGGCGGGGAAGCGCGATTGAAGCTGCTGCAAAAGTTCGCTGGTTGGCATGAGCATATGTTATCAAGAAAGCCGTTTCGCCAGTAATCCGGCTTGCGATGAAGATGCGCTATGGCGGGTATGATGATTTCACTGCACCGTTAGGCACTATTTTTGCGCAGGTATTGCTTTACATACAAATTCGAATATTGATTCGTCACTCGAACCTGGGACTACTTCTTCCGGGATATCTGGATAATCTAACGTGTCTACAACTTCTGTCATCTCCGTGTCCGCATACAGCACATCTTTCTGAACGGTATAAGTTCTTTCGTTACAATGGTACTCCGATAACTGCCTGACTGATTTATAGATTTCTGCTGGTTGTATGAATTCCAATTTTTGCGGAGATGACCATACCCACTTTGACCACACCTTCACACTTACACCATCTTTTCGAACAGACTGCGTGTCCACATATACAGTGAGGCTGTCGTCGCGGCTAACAATGACCCAATTTGATGCGTACACAGGCCCTGACGCTAAGAGGCTTGAAACAGAAATAAATGCTAATTTGTTAATCCAAGACATGACTTTCCCTTCTGTAGCCTAACGCCCAAATGAACCGGCGCGCCGTAGGCGCGTCCGGGTTGAATGAATTGTTAGGAGTTTCAATTACTGGCATTAATGCGCCGATATGCACTGGCTTGCAAACGATCAGCGTCTACGATTGCACGTTTATGGCGTGCCCGCCCAATCTCACCACCTGCATCCGAAGCAACAACCTCAAATTCGTAAAGTTTTCCATCGCGACCAAGATAGCGTGCTGTTGCGCTGACATTGGCGCCGGGCGGAGTTGGGGCCGAATGAATCACATCTACAGTCACACCAACGGAGAGCTGGCCTGGTTCAAGATGAGGCTGCAGAACACGGGCACTCGCAATCTCCATAAGTGCAACCATGCGTGCAGTTGCAAAAACTGACGGGAATGCATCGGTCGCAGCAAGTGGTAGAGAACTGGCGAGATCATCTGATGCTACGGTCAGTTCGGCTGTTGCAGTTGTATCAATAGCGAGTTCATTCATGGTCAATTTCTCGTGTACTTCCAAAAGCGCCTGGCCTGGACGCAATATCTGAGGTTTGGTTTCGTAAGCCTAACGCTAATTAGGCCAATGCCTTGGTATTGATGTCAGCGGAAAATACAGTTTCCGGTAATCGTGCGTGAAGTTCTTCAAGACAGCGTTTGCGATCCAATATCGTGAATAGATTGAGGTCAATCTGCAAGAATTTTGGCTTGGGATCAGCGTCACGAATTTCATCATAAAGAATGGTTATCCATCGCTCGTCTGCAAGCTGAACTTTTGTAACCTCGCGGTAGAACACGTCAACAACCCAATCTGGTTGGGAAGATGAAGATGGCCTGATGTAGAAATTTTCCTGTTTGAAGACTAGCGTAGGCTTTGATTTTTGCGCCAACGCGATCTTAATAAATACAGCGCCCAAGATTAATAATGGAATTGCCGTAATAAAATACTGAATATTGAATACTTGAAAAAAGATAGTCAGCAATATGCCAATAAAAGGTACGGCGATGGCAAAGATGCCAGTCGCAAGGATAGCACTCGATTTCTTCCGAATTTCGACAGTACTGGGCATTAATTATTGCGCTCCGAATATCAACCTAAAAAGAAAATAATAGCCAAACAAGTAGTATTGATGGAAGAAGAAAGAGCAACAACAATTCTGACTTGCGAGCAATAGACCTTGGAGTGCCATGCAACAAAAACGATATGATATTCAAAAGCAATCCGAGTAAAAAAGCTCCGCAGACAATTACTAGAAAAAATACAGCCGCACCAATACCGCTACCAACACATGCCACGTTTGCGCATGTAGAAGAACCTGAAGGTTTGAGGCTTTCGTAGACTGTCCATCCAACCGCCAAGAGCAATGGGATGTATGAAACTATGCGTAGTAAACGAGCGAAATAGAACTTTGACATAGCGATTTCCCGTTGTCTAACGCCAAAATTAACCGGCAGCGAAGCTATCCGGGTTGAATGCAATGTTAGGCATGGCGCTCTCCGTAGCGAGATTTTTCGCTTAACTCGATTAAATTTAATGCAACTTCCAGATTTGCCAGCAATTCATCTGCCATTGTATCGACTTGTTCTGGAGTGAAACTTTGATTCATTTCGTGAATAATAACACCGCGCCCACTTGCTCCCGTGGAGCCATAATTTTCACGAAGCGCCTCAATTTGGCCGCGTAGCTTTTGAACTTCCAAAGTGTCAGGTTTACCTCGCCACATCATGAGAGAAGAAGCGATATGAACAGGTGAAAAATCATAGGCATCAATACCGCAGCACTCCGCCACACACACTGTCTGGCATCTGTCGATAAGATTTGCGAGTGGCGGCTCAAGTTTCATGAAATAGCCTAACGGGATGCGTTAACCGGTGGGCGCGAATCGCCCGTCCGAGTTGAGCTTGTTAGACCATAATTCCATCGTTTAACAAGTTTCAGAAAAATCAATGTGAGTGCAGTGTAAATTAGCATTCCAACGACAGCAGTCAAGAGTACATGGATTGTCACGTCACTGTCACTGGGCGGAGGAGCGGACTCTAACCGATCTCCTGAAAACAATGCGTGAGCGTAGGCCGCGAAGAAAACAGCCCACCAGTAAACGGTGGACATAAGGCTCCATATGAAACTTGCTATTACCAATCGCATAATTTTTTCTCCAATGCTGCGTTGAATAAAAGATGACTCAGGTTTTATCAGCCTAACGCCTAAATTAGCCGGCGTGCCGCAGGCGCGTCCGGGTTGAATGCAATGTTAGGGATGAATTTCAAATGTGGAGAGTATTTTTTCATAAAAAACTCGATTCGCGTTGTAGTCAGTTTTAGAGGTTACCAGAGAAAGGCACGCATATATTTCTTTAGCATTTTTGCAGGCTATGACGTAATAGGTGATGAAATTATCTCCCGGCCAAGTACCCTGATATTCACGGACAACACCTCCGCTGGCGGTGAGCGCGCGTTCTTCTCCAACTTGCGTGTAGATACCCATATTCAGGACGCCTTGGTAACGTGCATTGGAGAATTCAGCTAATGGAGGGCGACGCTTGATACGGTATGCGGAACCACCAAGAGATGGGCCGTTGTTGGGAGCGTTAGCAGAAAAATCCTCTCCAATTCCAATGACCCAGCTAGCCGGAACCATTACAGAGAAAGCATTGAGTGGTCAAAACTGCTGCTGCATTGGAATAATTTTTTCATCTGCCTGAGCATTAAATCCGAGAGAGGCAATCAACAAAGCGAAGAGTTTTCGCATACACAATCCCTAACGCTTAAGTTAACCGGCGGCGAAGCCGTCCGGGTTGAACGCAATGTTAGGCCACGCAAATCTGCTAAGATAAATTTCGGACTTGCCATTCAAAAATGATGTCATTGTCGAAGATTTCATGCAACTTGATTAGAACGCAAAAAGTAGCGCCAGAAGGTTTAACCACTGCGATCATTCCCCTCTTCATTCGTGCAAAATGACTAGGAAATCTAAATACGGTTGGATCCGTAATGTCACCAAAATCTCTTGTACCTGCGGCAACTGTTACGGCCCCATTAGAGCTTGACAGGTCTACGCATCCATGTGCTTTTTGTAAGGTTTTCCATGCAATGGGGATGGTTCTGGAATCTGCCTCACTGAACTGTACATTAATGTCAATTCCGCTGTGTACAACTGGCACTCGTCTTTTCCCACCACCGTACACCTTGTGAATACTGCCGAACTCAAAAGTTTCTTCTTCCACAGCAGCCCTCAGTCTTCGGTTGAAGAAGCTAACGCTAATGTTATTCTCAAGCAATTTTCTGAACCCTTGTGAGTAAATCGACCCATTGGGGTCGAGAACTCCTATAACTACCTCGCTAACTCCCGAATTGATTATCAGATCAGCGCAGGATTCAATTTCCTGATTTTGATGCAAATCAACACATGGTTCTAATGTTGTGTAGAGTGTTGCGCCACGACGTTGTTCGGAATTTATTTTTTCTAACGCAACTCGTTCAGCATGCACTTTGTTGATTTCACCGCGATAGCCTGTCGAGAGGATTTCCCCGTCCTTTGAGACCAACGCGCCAACACGCGGATATTCAGAACACTTCAGATGCTCTTCGATTGCGAGTTTCATCAAGTCATTTTTTGAGTATGTCATGGAAGTATATACTCTGAAGCCTAACGCCTAAATTAACCGGCGGCGAAGCCATCCGGGTTGAATGAATTGTTAGGCACCTTTGGAAAAACTCTGGTTATTTGAAGTGGGCATGCCATTTGGAAAAGATACCCACTCATGTTTTGATGCACACCAAGCCGCTGCTATAGGCGGAGGGAACTTAGGATCAGAAAAACAGCCAACTGCAATGCCGACAGATTGCGGAACAAAATCAGCCTCCCAGAAAACAGTAGAACCACAATTGGGACAAAAATGGCGCTCTATTTTACCGCCGGAATCACCTGTGCTTGTAAAAGACTTAAATTCCCCATTTGTGGATATCACCTGATCATTTCCAAAATAGGCGCTTACCCCAAAAACTGACCCAGTTCTTTTTTGACAGTTGGTGCAGGAGCAGGCAACAACCATTTTTGGTTCGCCGCTTACTTCAACTTGTAGTTCTCCGCAGGAACAGCTAGCTTTTCTTGACATGAATTTGGCCCTAACGCCTAAATTAACCGGCGCGCCGTAGGCGCGTCCGGGTTGAACGAAATGTTAGGCATCATCGTACGGAAGATCATCTGGATTGACACCAACGTAATCAGGTTCTGGCATGGTATGAAGGCGTACTGCCATGATACTGGTCTGCCCTGCTAGTAAAGCCTTTGCTACGCGATGCATCCCATCCATAACCCGACCATCAGGTGAAAGAATGATGGGGTAGCCAAGGTCCGTAGCTTCTACAAGCCGCATATGCTCTATCAAATTGCGACATGTGGGCAGCGGGCCTTCAGCGTCATACCAGTACGGCTCGTCGATCTCTGCGATCTCGGAGAGCGCAACAGCACAAGGTTGTACGTCATTAGCCAAATCAATCAGGCGATGAACATCCCAAGCTAGAAGCCCTTCTTTGCTTTTACGGAAGTGATATTGCTTACGCATAAGAAATGATGCCTAACGGGTATGAGTTAAGCGGCTCGCGTCAGCGGATCCGATTGAACGAAGGGTTAGGCTACCACAATGATTTGATCGCTCAATCATTTGGACATTGGCACTGGTGGGTGCCCGGGGAGATGAGACTCCACGACCCGTAGACCGGCTTGCGCCATAGGC
>JAITML010000068.1 GCA_031277395.1 Methylobacillus sp.
CCACCTTGCTTGTTACCGCCGTTCACGTCTTGATAGACGGAAAGAGCGCTGTAGTGGGGATTGTCCTTGTTGAAATCCTTGCCGATCAAAACTTCAGCGTCCGGGCCGGTGGAATAAGCTCTCCATGCCAGGGAACCATCTTTGATGTTATAGGCGGACATGTAGCAACGGACGCCGAATTCAGCGCCGGAGCAACCAACCAGCACCTTGTCCTTGATGACGTGCGAGGCTGTGGTAGTCGTGGCGCCAACCTTGGGATCAACAACCTTGACATCCCATACCTTGGTGCCGGTCTTGGCGTCCAGAGCAACCAGCGTGCCGTCATTCTGCGTCAGGAATACCTTGCCATCACCATAACCCAGACCGCGGCTCACGTTGTCGCAGCACAGAACTGCTTGAACGGACGGATCTTGTTTCGGGAAGTAAGCCCAAATGATTTTTTGATTGTCATTCAGGTCGAGCGCGTACACATTGTTCGGGAACGCGGTGTGAACGTACATAACGCCGTTGACGACAACCGGGGAACCTTCGTGACCGCGGTTGACACCCGTGGCAAAAGTCCATGCCATTTTCAGATTCTTGACGTTGCCCTTGTTTACCTCAGACAACTTGCTATAAGCCTGATTATCATGTTGACCACGCGGGTGCGCCCAGTTGTTGGCATCGGCCATTGCTGCTTCCTGATCCGCCGCTGCCATTGCCACCATTGGAGCGGCAAAGGTCAAGCTCGTGGCAAGGCTGATAATCAGATTCCTTTTTTTCACATTCATCTCGAATTTCTCCATAAAAGTTTTGACTGTCTGTAAGCAGGGCTCCGCATCACCTTCGGAGGCATGTATGCGGCATGCACACCACTCCCTCACCTGCATGTTTCGAAAGCTGAATGCTGTGCATACCCTTTCAGCAGGTGCAGCCACTGTATTCAAGCCGGAGATAACAAGAATCCTCCTGATTCAAAAATGTGAATGGGCCAGCACATGCAGTTTGGAATTACTGTGATAAGTTAGGCTCTCCGCATTGAGAGGCAGATCAGGAGAGAGTTATGCTGCGTCCATGGAAGCTCAAGATAGACATCCAGCGTAATGCCGGTATGGCGATCTATCTGCAAATCGCACAATGCATCATCGAGGAAATACAGCGAGGAAGACTGCTATCCGGTACCGCACTGCCAGGCACGCGCGAATTAGCGGAGAATCTTGGCATCAACCGCAAGACTGTTATGCTGGCTTATGACGAACTGGTAGCGCAAGGCTGGCTATCAGCCGAAGGCAAACGCGGCACATTCGTGTCTTCAGCCATCCCTGCATTGAATAACAAGGCCTTTCCAGCCTCAGACTCGTTGGCGGCAAGGAGCCATGCGCCCCGATATACCTTCTATGGCGGCGCAATGCCCGCGAGCATGCTGCAAGCGCGCGACATGCTTGATTTCGGCGATGGCGTCCCCGATACCCGCCTCATCCCCTATGAAATCATCTCGCGCGCCTTCCGTCATGCGCTGATTGTTTCTGCGCGTGCAAATCGGCTGGGATATGACGATCCACGCGGCACACTGGCACTACGGGAAGCCATCGTGTCCATGGTGAATATGGAACGCGGGTTGAACGCAGGTCTGCAGAATGTCTGCTCGGTGCGCGGCAGCCAGATGGGTATATTCCTCGCCGCACGCTTGCTGGTGAGACAAGGCGATGTTGTGGTGATGGAGGAATTGAGTTATCCGCCGGCCAGAGAGGCGTTCAGGGCATGCGGCGCTGAAGTGCTGAGCGTCGGGCAGGATGCTCAAGGGCTACAGGTAGACGAGCTGGAAGGCATTTGCCGCCGACAGCGCATCCGTGCTGTCTATGTGACGCCACACCATCAGTTTCCAACTACCGTGGTGATGTCCGCAGATCGCAGACTCAAGCTCCTGATGCTCGCCGAGCAATATAATTTTGCAATCATTGAGGACGATTACGACCACGAATTTCACTTCTCGCATCATCCTGTCATGCCGCTCGCCAGTTTGGATCGCTGGGGACGAGTGATCTATGTGGGATCGCTTTCCAAGGTGCTAGCGCCGGGTTTGCGTGTAGGCTATTTGATTGCGCCAGAAAAAATCATCGACTGTTGTGCATCGGAAATCATGCTGATTGACCGCCAAGGAAATGCCGTGGTTGAACTGGCAGCGGCAGAACTGTTGAATTCCGGTGAGGTAAGGCGTCATGTTCGCCGTACGCTCAAGACCTATAGTGAGCGCAGAGCTGTCGCAAGCGCCCTGGTCACAAAAGAACTGGGACAGGCGGTAAGATTTGACCTGCCGGATGGCGGACTTGCCTTGTGGCTGCGTCTCGATGAGCGCTACAACATCGACCGCTTGGTGCGCGATGCAGCCAGTCTGGGCGTGCGCATACTATCCAGTGCAGAGTTTTCTGATGCTGCCCGACCCACCCCGGCAATCCGTCTGGGATACGGAAATCTGAATCAGGATGAGTTGGCAGTAGGAATCCAGCGGTTGAGCCGTGCGCTACAGATGCAGCGGCCTTCCTAAAGCGGAGATCAATAAAGCCAAAACAAGTGCGTTACTCCCCCTCTCCCCTCGTGGGAGATGGGGTGGGGGAGAGGGGCGAAAACCCAAGCCATCCCAAGCTAAGTAATCACCGTCGGCTTTTCGCGTCCGGTACGCTTGCGTAGTTGCGAGATTTCTTCTGCAATCCGTATCAATTCCGCGAGTGCGGTCTGCGCATCGAGATGATGTTTGGCGATATCCGGTTCATAGGCTTCGAGATAAATGCGCAGCGTCGCGCCTTCGGTGCCGGTGCCGGAGAGGCGGAACACGATGCGTGATCCATCCGTGAAGATGATGCGCACGCCTTGCCCGGTGCTCACACTGCCATCCACTGGATCGGTGTAGCTGAAGTCATCGCAAAACTGGATTTCGTATTGTCCGAACTGCTGCCCGCGCAGACCGGAAAAACTGTCGTGCAGATGCTGCATGAGGCTGTTGGCGGCGTCGGTCGGCAATCCTTCGTAATCGTGGCGTGAATAAACATTGCGGCCAAATTTCACCCAGTGTTCGCGCACAATGTTTTCCGCCGGCTGTTTGCGCGCCGCGAGAATGTTGAGCCAAAACAGCACAGCCCACAAACCGTCCTTTTCGCGCACATGGTTAGATCCGGTGCCGAAACTCTCCTCGCCGCACAGCGTGACTTTATCTGCATCCATGAGGTTGCCGAAAAATTTCCAGCCGGTCGGCGTTTCAAAACACGGGATATCGAGCGCCTGCGCCACGCGATCTGCGGCCGCGCTGGTCGGCATGGAGCGCGCGATTCCGGCGAGCCCTGCTTTGTAGCCCGGCGCCAGGGTTGCGTTGGCCGCGAGTATTGCGAGGCTGTCGGAAGGCGTCACAAAAAACTTTTTGCCGAGGATCATGTTGCGATCACCATCGCCGTCCGAGGCTGCGCCGAAATCCGGCGCGTTATCGCCGTAGAGAATTTCCACCAGCTCATGCGCATAAGTGAGATTGGGGTCGGGATGCCCCTTGCCGAAATCAGGCAGCGGCTCGGCATTCATCACGCTGCCTGCGGGCGCACCCAACTGCTGTTCGAGAATTTCGCGCGCATACGGGCCGGTTACCGCGTGCATTGCGTCAAACTTGATGCGGAAACCGCTCGCGAGCAAATTGCGTATCGCGCCAAAATCAAACAGCGAGGCCATCAACCCGGCATAGTCCGCGACCGGATCAATAATTTCCACCTGCATGTCGCCCAACTTGCTTACGCCGATTTTGTCGAGCGCGACATCCGGCGCATCCAGAATGAAATACTCGGCAATCTGCTTGCTGCGCGCGTAAATTGCTTCAGTCACTTTTTCCGGTGCGGGGCCACCGTTGGTCACGTTGTACTTGATGCCGAAATCGCCCTCCGGCCCGCCGGGATTGTGGCTCGCCGAGAGAATGATGCCGCCGAAGGTTTGATGCTTGCGTATCACGCACGAAGCCGCCGGCGTGGAAAGTATGCCACCCTGCCCCACCAGCACCTTGCCAAAGCCATTGGCCGCCGCCATCTTGAGGATGATCTGGATCGCCTCGCGATTGTAATAGCGCCCATCACCACCCAGCACCAATGCGGCTCCGCGCGGCGCGGCTATGCTGTCGAAAATGGACTGAACAAAATTTTCAAGATAATGCGGCTGTTGAAATACCGGAACACGTTTGCGCAAGCCCGAAGTGCCGGGCTTTTGATCATTGAAAGGCTGGGTGGAAACGGTGCGTATCATCATGTTTCTTTCTGCGGGGAATATTATGATAGTTTACCCGTGTCTTGCGTCCCGGAATATGACAGCCCGCGCTTGACACTCTGCCCGTACACCCCCATAATGCGCGGCTCCCGGGGCATTAGCTCAGTTGGTAGAGCAGCGGACTCTTAATCCGTTTGTCGTAGGTTCGACCCCTACATGCCCCACCAGAATTCACAAACATTTCAGGCGGTTTTACTCTCCTGATCTGTCTCACAAAAAATCCTGTTCCGCAAAACCTGCCGGAACACCTCATCCCTCCGCCACACGGCGGATTGCTTCGAGATAGGCCGTTTGATCCGGCGCGGTGTGATCGCGTTGCGCGCGCCAGAGGGTTTCGGCGAGGCATTCCATGAGCGCGTGTTGCGCGGTCATTTCGTCGCCATGGCGTTCACACAGGGTTCGATATGCGGCAGCGATTCCCGGCGGTTGATCTATGGAAATTTGCTCCATGACCGAAAGATGCAGACTCATGTGCAGAAACGGATTGGTCTCGCCCATTTCGGGAAAATATTCCTGCTCGCGATAATGCTCGGGCATGTCGAGCACCGGGTGATATTCGGGATGCATTTGCATGACGTGCGCAACCATTTTTTCAAGCGCGGTTAGCGGTTCGTTCGCGTGGAATTTTCGCCACGCTTCAAAAAAAAACTGTCGCGCCTGATCGCGGCTGGGGTTGAACAAGCTCATGCCTTCGCCTTGTATTCGCACAGATCGTAAATCACGCACTCGCCGCATTTCGGCTTGCGCGCCGCGCACACATAGCGGCCATGCAGTATCAATAGATGATGCGCATCACGCAGATATTCCTTCGGCGTGGTCTTGAGCAGTTTTTGCTCGACTTCCAGTGGCGTTTTTCCGGGCGCCAAACCGATGCGGTTGCCGAGGCGGAAGATATGCGTATCAACGGCGATGGTGGGCTGGCCGAAGGCGGTATTCAAAATCACATTCGCGGTTTTGCGACCCACGCCGGGCAGACTTTCCAGCGCCTCGCGCGTATCGGGAACTTCGCCGTCATGTTGATCAATGAGAATGCGGCAGGTCGCCAGGATGTTTTTGGCTTTGCCGCGATAAAGACCGATGGTTTTGATGTAGCCTTCCAAACCCGAAACACCGAGATGCAAAATCGTCTGCGGCGTGTTGGCGACCGGAAACAATTTTGCGGTGGCGATGTTGACGCCTTTGTCGGTGGACTGCGCGGAGAGAATGACTGCGACCAGCAATTCAAACGTGCTGCCGTGATGCAACTCGGTTGTCGGATCGGGAATGGCGGCCGCGAGACGGCGAAAAATCTCGCGGCGCTGGTCGGCATTCATCGTGTCAGCAGTGTGCCTGCGCCATCGCGGGGACGGGTGGTGTCCGCACGGACGCGGGCTTGCGGCTTTCCATCCAGTTGCGGCAGGCGATCAACAGTCCCAACCCGATGAATGCGCCCGGCGGCAGCACGGCGAGCAGAAAACCGTGGTAATCCGGCACAACTGTAATCATAAATTGTTTGGCCGCAGGGCCGAACACGAGATCAATCCCGGAAAACAGCGTGCCTTTGCCGACGACTTCGCGCATGGCGCCAAGCAACGAAAGCACCAGCGCCAAACCCAGGCCCATAAAAAAGCCGTCAAAGATGGAAGGCACCACCGGATTTTTCGCAGCGAACGATTCCACGCGTGCGAGCACAATGCAGTTGGTGACGATGAGCGGAATGAAAATGCCCAGTACCTTGTGCAGGGAATGCACATATGCATTCATCGAAAGATCAATAATCGTCACCAGCGCCGCGATGATGAGGATGAACACCGGGATGCGGATTTCATCCGGCACCCAGCGCCGTATGGGCGCGACAGAGCCGTTGCTGGCAGCCATCACCACTGCCGTTGCCAAACCCAGCGATGCGCCGTTGACGACCGAGCTGGTCACCGCCAGCGTCGGGCAAAGCCCGAGCAGTTGCACCACGCCGGGATTTTGTTTCCACAAACCATTTTCGACGATTTCACGATAAGCCGCCATCACTGCTCTCCTTCCTGTTCCGCGAACATTTCATCGCGATGCGCCGCATAAAATTTCAATGCCTTGTGCACGGCTTTGACCACGGCGCGCGGCGTGATCGTCGCGCCCGCTACATAGTCGAATTTTCCGCCGTCCTTTTTCACTTTCCAATCCTTGTCCGCCGTTTGTTCCAGCGATTCATCATCAAAAATTTTGATCCAGTTGCCGTGCGTGATGTCGATATAGTCACCCAAACCCGGCGTTTCCTTGTGTTCAATCACGCGCACACCCGCAATTGTTCCGTCGGCCTTGAGCCCGACCAACAGTTTTATTTCGCCGCTGTAGCCATCCGGCGCGGTCGCCTCGAGCACGAGGGCGGAAGGCTGTCCGCCAAGGCGCGCGCGATAGGCCAGCGTTTCCTTGCGATTGCCGAGATCGCCGCCGGGCGCAATTTTCACCGTATCCTTCAACAGTTCATTATCGTGCAAATCTGCCGGTAGCACTTGCTGCAACAATTCCAGCTTGGCCTGACGCTCATTTTCCTCGATCGGTCCGCGCGTCGCAAAAAAATCCGAAACAAGCAGCACGGTGCCGACAATGGTGAATGCGATCATGACGACGCTGGTGCCGAGCGCATGTTTGAAAGTGCTTTCCTTCATGATTTGTCATGCCCGAATACACGTGGCTGGGTATGCGCGTCTATGAGCGGCACACACAGATTCATGAGCAGCACCGCAAACGCCACGCCATCCGGATAGCCGCCCCAGGTGCGGATCACCCAGGTCAGCATGCCTATGGATGCCGCGAAAATGAGTTTGCCCTTGGGCGTGGTCGGCCCGCTCACCGGATCAGTCGCGATAAAAAACGCGCCCAGCATGGCCGCACCGTTGAACAGATGGAACAGCGCTGAGTCGTAATGTTGCGGATCAATCAGATGAAAAACACCTGCAATCGCCGCCAGCCCGCCGAGCAACGCGACCGGGATATGCCAACTGATGATGCGCTGCTGCATGAGATACAAACCACCCAAAAGATAAGCGGTGATCACGATCTCGCCTCCCTTAGCGCCAAACACGCCGAAGACCGGAGCCTGGTGAATGTCCGCCATCGTATGTTCCAGCCGCAACTCGGTCTTGAGATAATCCAGCGGCGTCGCGGTGCTGATCGCATCCAGTTGCACGGCGTCAGGCAGCACACGATTGAAAATATACGCCAGTTGATCGGCGAAACTGAGCTTGATCTGCGCGATCTCCAGCGGTGTCGGCCATTGCGTCATGATGACCGGGAAGGAAATCAGCAGCGCCGCGTAACCAACCATCGCCGGATTGAACGGGTTGTAACCGAGGCCGCCGTAAAGCTGTTTCGCGACAACCATGGCAATCAAGGTACCAACCACCACCAGCCACCACGGCGCAAGCGGCGGCAGCGCGAGTGCGAGCAGCCATGCCGTCACTAGCGCGCTGTTATCGGACAGCGACGGCTTGATGGGGCGACGGCGCAGCTTGAGCATGATGGCCTCTGACACCAGCGCGGTAACGGATGCAAGCGCGAGCGTGATGAGAATGCCGCTACCAAACGCCCAGACATAGGCGACGATGCCGGGCACGAGCGCCAGCAGCACCTTGAACATGATGGTGCCGACAGGCGTGTTACCGAGGACATAGGGAGGCGTGCTCATCAATTTTCCTGTTCAGCGTTTTTCTGCTCCGCGCGACGCGCATCTATCGCCGCAATTTCCGCCTGCGCGGTTTCGGAAATGTTGTCGGTATTCTTCGGCGGCGCTTCCTCTTTTTGCGCCTTGGCGCGTTCCATCGCAGCGGCAATTGCAACCTTCTTCGCTTCATCCGCATCACTAGTATCGCCCGCATTTTCGGCCTTGGCGCCCGCAGCGCGTTGCGCGTGCTTGGCGGCGCGCTCCTGCTTTTCGCGTTCGATGCGCGACAAACGGAACTCATTGCGTTCACGCGCGAGATTCGCAGCTTCCTTGGCCTTGTCCTGCGCGATGATTTCGCTCTTGGCGAAACGGTAATACTGCACCAGCGGAATGTTGCTTGGGCAAACATAGCTGCAACAGCCGCACTCGATGCAGTCAAACAAATTATATTCGCGCGCCTTTTCCAGATTTTGCGATTTGGCGAACCAGTAAAGTTCCTGCGGCTGCAAGCTCACCGGACATGCTTCGGCGCAACGCGCGCAGCGGATGCAAGCCAGCGCGGGCGGCGGCGCGGGAAACAGCAGCGGCGCGCCTGCGATGATGCAGTTGGTGGCCTTGATAACCGGCACATCGTTTGATGGCAGGCTGAAGCCCATCATGGGACCACCCATGATTAATTCATTCGTGTTTGGCAATGTGCCGCCCGCAGCTTCCAGCAACGTGCCCATGGGCGTGCCCAGCGGGACTTCAAAATTACCAGGGCGCGCCACATTGCCGGTCACGGTAACGATGCGCGACACCACGGTTTCGCCCAACTCCAGATAGCGATAAAGCGCCATCATCGTCGCGACATTAAACACCTGCAGGCCGGCATCGCTGGAACGTTTGTCACTGGGAACTTCAATGCCGGTCAAGATCGCGGCGAGACGACGCGCGTCACCGCTCGGGTAAAGCGTGGGCACAACGATGACATCCATCCGCACATCGCTTTTCGCGCAGGCTTCGCGCATGGCCTGCACCGCTTCCGGCTTGTTATCCTCAATACCGACAATGATGCGCTCGGGAGCAAGAATGTAATTTGCGATCACGATGCCCTTGACGATTTCGTCCGCGCGCTCGCGCATGAGCACATCGTCGCAGGTAATGTACGGCTCGCATTCCGCGCCGTTGATGATGAGCGTCTTGATGCCGGAACCGCCGCCCGGACGCAGTTTGATCTGCGTCGGAAACGCCGCGCCGCCCATGCCGACAATGCCGGATTCACGCAAGCCCGCAACCAGTTGCAAACGCTCGGTGTTGCGCCAATCCACGGGTTTGCGTTCCATCCAGCGATCTTCGCCATCCGCCTTGAGCGTGATGCTCACATCCGGCAAACCCGATGGGTGCGGAATCAGTTGATCTTCTATCGAAACAATCACGCCGGAAGTCGGCGCGTGCACGGCGGCGGAAATTGAGCCGACCGCTTCGGCAAGCTGCTGCCCCTTGAGCACATGCTCACCCGGCTGCACAAGAATTTTGGGCAGGTTGCCGACATGCTGACGCAGCGGCAACACCAGCGTTTGCGCGAGCGGAACAGCGGCAATCCCGCGGCTGGTGGATTCCAGCTTGTGCTCGGGGGGATGCACACCGCCATTGAGTTTGAGCAAGCGCGAAATCATGCGACCTGCTTGATGGTATGAACGGGGTAACGCCATTTCCAGTTGGCGACGGATTCCTGTAGCGGCACCATGACGATGCAATCAACCGGACACGGCGCGACGCATAATTCGCAGCCGGTGCATTCAGAGGCGATCACGGTATGCATGTGTTTGGCCGCGCCGAGAATCGCATCAACCGGGCAAGCCTGAATGCAAAGCGTGCAGCCTATGCAGACATTTTCGTCGATCACGGCCACGGATTTCGGCTTGCTCACGCCATGCTCTTCATTCATCGGACGCGGCTCCACACCCAGCAAATCCGCCAACGCGCGCATCCCCGCTTCGCCGCCGGGCGGACATTGATTGATATCCGCCTCGCCATTCGCAATCGCCGTCGCATAAGGTTTGCAGCCCGGATAGCCGCATTGCCCGCATTGCGTCTGCGGCAAAATCGCGTCGATCTTGCCCACCAGCGGATCGCCCTCAACCTTGAAGCGGATCGCGGAATAACCGAGTACCAGCCCCAGCATCAACGCCAGCACCAGCATCACGAGCACGGCGGCAAGCATCAGCGCACCAATCCCGCGAAGCCCATGAACGCCAGACTCATAATGCCGCCTGTCACCATCGCAATCGCCGAACCTCTGAAAATCCCCGGCACATCCGCGCCTTCAAGCCGCTCGCGCACTGACGCGAACAGAATCAACACCAGCGAAAACCCGAGCGAACCGCCGAGGCCGAACAACAATGATTCCATGAAATTATGATTGGCCTGCACGTTGAGCAACGGAATTCCCAGCACCGCGCAGTTGGTGGTAATCAGCGGCAAATACACGCCCAGCGCCTGATACAGCACCGGACTGGTTTTCTCGATCACCATCTCGGTGAACTGCACCATGCCCGCAATCACCACGATGAAAGACAAGGTACGCAGATAAAACAGGTCCGTGCCAAGAAGATATTCGTTGATGAGATAGCTGCTGCCCGACCCCAGGGTCAGCACAAACGTCGTCGCGGCGCCCATGGCAATGGAAGTCTCCAACTTTTTGGAAACACCCATAAAAGGGCACAACCCCAAAATCTTGATCAACACGATATTGTTGACCAATATCGTTCCGACCAAAATCAGGATGTAACTCTCAACCATCACCGCCCGCCCGCCGTAAAATGCGTAATTATCCCTTGCGGCACGTTTTCGTTCAATATGACGGGATTATGGGGCAGTCGGGAGGAGGGATAAGCGGCAAATGTAAAGTCCTGTTAGCGTTTATCCCTCGCCTTGCATTTAGGTTAAAATATCCCGGTTTATCAATCCGATTTTAGGGTCAACATGCTGAAAGGCAGTCTTGTCGCCATTGCCACGCCGATGCAGCCCGATGGAGCGCTGGATCTTCCGGCGTTGCGGTCGCTGATCGAATTTCATATCGAGCGAAAAACCGATGGTATCGTTATTGTCGGCACTTCCGGCGAATCGCCTACGGTGGATTTTGACGAGCATTGTTTGCTTATCCGCACTACAGTGGAGCAGGTTGCGGGTCGCGTGCCGGTGATTGCAGGGACGGGAGCGAACAGCACGCGCGAGGCGATTGAGCTTACCAGGCAGGCCAAGGCGGTTGGCGCGGATGCGTGTTTGCTGGTCACGCCGTATTACAACAAGCCGACGCAGGAGGGATTGTTCCAGCATTTCTCGGCGGTGGCCGAGGCAGTGGATATTCCGCAAATTCTCTACAACGTGCCGGGGCGTACCGGGTGCGATCTTGCGAATGACACGGTGTTGCGGCTCGCGCAAATCTCCAATATCGTCGGCATCAAGGATGCCACGGGAAATATCGAGCGCGGCACCGATCTGTTGCGCCGCGTTCCGGCCGATTTTGCGGTGTATAGCGGCGATGACGCTTCCGCACTCGCGTTGATGTTGCTGGGCGGGCACGGCACGATTTCAGTGACGGCGAATGTCGCGCCCGCATTGATGCATGAAATGTGCGCAGCGGCGTTTGCGGGTGATGTCGCCACGGCGCGCGCGATCAATCGCAAGTTGTTCCCGCTGCATCAGAAATTGTTTGTGGAAGCCAATCCCATCCCCGTCAAATGGGTTCTGTCCGAGATGCAGCTGATAAGCTCCGGCATACGTTTGCCACTGACACCGCTTGCCCGTCAATATCATGACACCTTGCGCGACGCGATGCGTAGCGCGGAAATCATTTAATTCAGGAAACCGCATGAGCAAATTCAAAACACGCACCCTGATCGTTTCGATTCTGGCTGTAATCACGCTGGTCGGTTGCGATTCCATTCCCTTCATCGGTGGCGACAGCGAGGACAATGACTACAAGAGCGCCGGTCGCAGCCGCCCGCTTGAAGTACCACCGGATCTGACCACATCAACCTCGTCCGACCTCTACTCTGTTCCGGGCGCGACCACTTATTCGCAATACAGCGAAGGCAAGGGACAACAGGAAGACGAATCGCAAAAGATTCTGCCCACGCCGGATAGCGTACGCATGGAGCGAGCCGGTTCGGAACGCTGGCTGGTGGTGAAGGCACCGCCCGAAAAAGTGTGGCCAGTGGTGCGCGATTTCTGGAATGAACTGGGCTTCGCCGTGCGCACGGAAGATACGCAAACCGGCGTCATGGAAACCGAATGGGTCGATCCTTCCAAGCTGACGGAGGACAAGAACAAAGGCTATCTCGACAAATTCCAGAGTTGGCTGGACAAGCTGAACACGCTGAACAACCGGCAGAAATTCCGCACCCGCCTCGATCGCGGCGGCGAAGAAGGCACCACGGAAATTTATCTGAGCCACCGCACCGTCAGCAATTCAGCGCTGGATGACGGCAAGGAGCGCACGCTGACGAGCGTCGGCGTGGTGGAAACCGGTTACCGTTCGGAGAGCAAAAACAAGGAACTGGAAGCCGAGCGCGCCAATGCTGCGGATATCGATGCCGAACTGCTGCGCCGCCTCATGGTGCGTTTGGGCATTGAGGAGAAAAAATCACACACCATCATGGCCGCTGCGACGAACGAGCAGCACGCGACCTTCGAGCCGCCTCAAGCTGGTAAAACCACGCAGGCCAGGCTGATCGCCAACGATCCCTTCGACCGCGCCTGGCGCCGCGTCAGCCTCGCGCTGGATCGCATCGGTTTCGCGATTGAAGATCGTGATCGTTCGCGCGGTATTTTCTACATCCGTTATTCCGCCATCAGCGAGGATGATCCAAACGCCGACCCGAAGAAAAAAGGCTGGCTCTCGTCGCTCAAATTCTGGGGAGATGATGAGGAAGACGAAGCCAAGAATGCGGCTGACGGCAAAGCCAAAAGCAGCGATGGCAAAGGGCAGAGGCAATATCTCATCCAGATCAGTCGTGGCGGCGATACCAGCCAGATCACGGTCATTGACGCGAATGGCCAGATTGATCCGTCGCCGACGGCCAATCGCATCCTGGCGATGCTGTACGACCATCTCAAATGATGAAATCCCTGCGCGAATCTTTCGCGGTTGACACATCCGGAATCCGGGTGCGACCGCTCATCCGGATTCGCGCAGAGGCTTCTGATGCGTTTCACTTCCCTCGGTAGCGGCAGCGGCGGAAACTGCCTTGTGGCGGAATCCGGCGCGACGCGGCTGATGGTGGATTGCGGATTCAGCATCCGCGAAACCGAACACCGTCTCGCCCGCATCGGGCTGACTCCGCGCGACATCAACGGCATCCTCGTCACGCACGAACACGATGATCATGCGGGCGGCGTGTTTCGCTTCGCCGCCAAACACGGCATCACGGTCTGGATCACGCACGGCACACTGCACGCCGCGCAGCGCTACATTCCCGAACACTTTTCCACTCCTTTGACGGTCATCGACAGCCACACGGTATTTTCCATCGGCGAATTGGAAGTGCATCCCTTCCCCGTCCCGCATGACGCCGCCGAGCCGGTGCAATACGTGCTCTGCAGTGGCCATCACAGGCTGGGGGTATTGACCGACACCGGCTGCAGCACACCGCATATTGAGCAGATGTTGAGCGGATGCGATGCGCTGGTGCTGGAATGCAACCATGACATCGACATGCTTATGAACGGCTCATATTCCTGGCCGCTCAAACAACGCATCCGCGGTCGCAATGGCCACCTCGACAATACCAGCGCATCGGAATTGCTGGCGCGGCTGGACACCCGCAAACTGCAACACCTGATCGCCGCGCATCTCAGTGAAAAAAACAACACGCCGGAACTGGCTACACAGGCATTGGCGCAGGTAATGAATTGCGGGCGGGAATGGATAGCGGTCGCCACACAGATGGAAGGATTCGGCTGGCGGCAGATCGCCTAACTATTCAAGCTGAGGGGAAATTCCACGATGTCATCCATTTCACTGCCTGAAAAATTAAGTACCGCGCAAAGAAAACAGATTGCCGCTGCCGCTGATGAAATCATCGCCGCCGCCATGAATACCGAGCCCATGGATAAATCCGCGTGCCGGAAAGCGATAGAGCGCGCCTACGCTTACTTGCACCTCCCGATGCCCGAACTGCGCTTTTTTGACAGCCCCATGGCCGCCATGGCCGAAATGCAAAAGCTGGTGCCCAGCCATTCCGAAGAACCTGTCATGCCTCTGAATCTGGAGGCCATCATGGAGAAAACCGGTTTGTCCATGCAGGCTGTTCTCCAAAATGAAAACAATGCCATGGGAAATCTGGTGTTCGACGCGATAGCCTCCGCCCAGCCACGCGATCTTTCCGGTTGGGGATATGAAGAAGACCTGTCATTCCACGGGCATATCAATGAAGTAACATTTCCTTTGGCATGGCAATCCGGGTGGGAGCCTTTCGCAAAAGCCGTGGACAAGCATGTGGGAAGATTGATTCATTTTGAACATGCGGTGACCGACGCGCTTGAAGCCGCCGTCCAGCGCCGGGATCAGGAGTGGTTGTTATATTCCGGCGGTTCCGCAAACCCGTGGGGCGCCGCCGAACAATTTGCCCGGGCGCAGGCGCTCGTCGCGTTGGGTCTGGTAAACATCGCCGCGCTGCCCGCGCTGACTTTGGGGCGCGCGGTGCTGGAAAGCTGTGGCTGGGTCAACGCCTTCAGAAAACTGTGTCTGGTCTGCGACCGGCCTGCGGCGCTATCGCAGGAAGGCAACACGCGCAATGCCGAGGGCTTGCGCACCCGCGTGATCTGGCGCGATGGTCAGGAATGCGTACAGGTATGGACGGATGATTGAGCGCACGGAAACGGCAGAAAAACAAAAAGCCCGCAGATGCGGGCTTTTTGTTTCAAGCAATTACTGCGATTAATTCGAAGAAGCCGGGGCTTCAGCAGCAGGTGCCTCAGCGGCGGGAGCTTCAGCAGCAGGAGCATCAGCGGCCGGAGCTTCAGCAGCAGGGGCTTCTTCAGCGGCCGGAGCTTCGGCAGCGGGAGCTTCAGCAGCAGGAGCCTCAGCGGCGGGAGCTTCGACAGCGGGAGCCTCAGCAGCGGGGGCTTCATCCTTTTGTTGGCCACAGGCGGTCAACGCCAGAGCGAAAAGAGCAGCGAGCAGAGCGGAGCGTATCATTGTATTTTCCTTCAATCGATAACATAGAGAAATAAAAATTCAGTATACGGAACCAACTGATTAC